>JAGLBF010000014.1 GCA_018260375.1 Deinococcus sp. | reverse complement strand
GTCATACGGACTACGCTTCCGTTCACGCTACACCCAAGTGCTCTCCCAGATACCCAGTCCCCAGATATACAGCCCCAGATACGCAGTCTCCAGACGCGCAACGCCCTAGCCCCGCTTCTCGCCGTTATACTGCTCGGCGTGCTGCTCGCTCTAGAAGACATTTATAAAGATTACGGCGCTCAACCTGTGCTCAGCGGGGTCAGTCTGCAGGTAAACCCAGGCGACCGCATGGGCCTGGTGGGGCGCAACGGTGCGGGCAAGTCTACCTTGCTGCGGCTGCTGCTGGGCGCTGAAAAACCTGATTCGGGTACAGTGCGTATTTTCCCTGGTGTGCGGGTGGGCGCCCTCACCCAGGACCCCAGTTTTGCCATTGGTAGCACCGTCACGAGCGTACTGGACGCGGCCTTTCATGAGCTAGATGCGCTCGAAGCCCAGTTAGAACAGGCGGCCCAGGCCATGCACACAGGCAGCACACAGAGCATTGAGCACCACGCTGCACTTCTGGAGCACTACGCCAGGCGCGGCGGCTATGAGCGCCGTTCACGCCGCGACGCGGTGACGCTGGCCTTTGGCTTTCGCGGGCGCGAGGAAACCCCTACCGCGCAGCTTTCAGGTGGGGAGCGCACTCGCTTGGGCTTGGCGGCTCTTATCGTTGAAAACCCCGATGTATTGCTGCTTGACGAGCCGACCAATCACTTGGATATCGTGATGGTGGAGTGGCTAGAAGGCTTTCTCAGCCGCTACCCAGGTGCCGCACTCATGATTAGCCACGACAGGGCTTTTTTAGACGCGGCCACCAACGAAACGGCTTATCTATGGCAGCAGCAGCTCAAAGTGTACCCAGGCGGCTACAGTGCCTTTCGTATCGCCCTGGATGAAGACATTGAGCGCCAGCGCCGTCAGGCCGAAATAGATGCCCGCAAAGTGGCTGCGCTAAGCGAATCAGCTGCCCGCATGAAAATCTGGGGACTGGGTATGTCTAAGCTGGCCCGCCGTGCACGCAGCATGGAAACGCGCCTAGAGCGCCTTAAAGCTGGGGCCGCCGCGCCGCCTGCTAAGGCCGAGCGCACGGCCCGCATCCTCTTTCACGCACCCGAAAGTGGTGACATGGTGCTGGACGCGGCTCACCTGACTGCCCGCATCAACGGACGTACGCTTTTTGAAGATGTGCACCTTCAGATACGGCGCGGTGAGCGGGTCGCCTTGATAGGTCGCAACGGTGCAGGCAAAACTACCCTGCTTAAGATGCTGCTGGGTCTGCGTGCCAGTGACGATCCCAGGGGGTACAGCCGCACAGGAGCGCGGGTTACTGTGGGGTACTATGACCAGCAACTGCGCGGTGTAGATGAAGAGAGTACCCTCTACCACGAGGCCCGCGAGTACGTAGAAAAAGACGCCGAAGCCCACGACCTGCTGGGTACCTATATGTTTCCGTACCTGGCACACGACAAAAAGGTGGCGGTGTTGTCAGGCGGGGAGCGGTCGCGGCTGGCGCTGCTCAAGCTGGCCCAGGAAGACCACAACTTTTTGGTGCTGGATGAACCCACCAACCACCTTGATATGGAAATGCTAGAAAGTCTGGAAACTGCACTAGACGACTTTGACGGCACGCTGCTGATGGTCAGCCACGACAGGCGGCTGGTTGAAAATCTGGCTGACCACATTTGGCTGATAGAAGACGGGCAGTTTTACGCTTACCCGGGCGGCTGGCTGTATTACCGCGAAAAACACCGCCCCGCTGAAGCCCCCAAAGCCGCCCCCAAAGTCACCGCCGCTGCCGCCCCCAAGAGCAAGGGGCTGTGGCACCTCAAGCGCGAGGTAGAGCGCTTAGAGGCCGAAGTGACCGCGCTAGAACACGTCTTTACTCAGGCTCAAGCTGCCCTGGCGAGCGCCGCTCCAGATGCTGACTTTGCCGCACTAGGACAGGCTGCCGCCAGTGCTGAAGCCGCCCTAGAAGCCAAAATGGAAGAGTGGGGCGCAGCGCAAGAAGAGGTGGAAGCCAAAGGTGGCTGAGGATAAGGGCGTTGCTGGTGGCGGTGCGTCATGCGGCGTACTCTACCGGTCATGACATATTCCGACTTGAACCGTGTTGAACACGCGATGAAAGAAAGCTAGCGAACGTAGGAACAAGTACGCAGTTTGCGGTATGGTCGTACAGTCTGTATATTTTCCACGCCCATCCGCTCGGATTCATTAGAAATGACCTAATTTAGTTGTAACCTGTATTACTTAAACCCGTATGACTTGAACCTGTATAGCTTACTTCCAGGCTAGCATTTCTAAGGCGTCACTACGGTCGCCGCTGCTAGAAATACGGCGCGGAGCCGCAATAGTTTCTATATGAAAACCCAGATTGGTGTATAAATCTATTATTCTTGGTGTCGCCTGGTTAGAAGCGAGTAAAGGAAGCCCTAAGCCTGCAAAGAATGTAGCCGTTCTTATCTGATCGCTCCAGCTAAATCTGATTTTTGAATAACTGGTAAACTGTGTATCATAAGGTGGGTCAATATAGATAAAATCACCGACACTATAGTCTATTTCTGTAAAATCTTTACACTCTATCTGATACTCTCTCAAAACAACAGCAATATCTTTAAAATCTGTACGATAATGTATCGTTGAATAGCGGCCGAAAGGTACATTAAAAAACCCCTTACCATTAAATCTACAAAGACCATTAAACCCTGTGCGATTAAGGTAATAAAAAATATTAGCCATTTCTGGAGTATCTACTCTACCAGCATTTATCTGTTGATTAAATCTGTCTCTAGCGGCGTAGTAATCCGCTTCACTATGACCGAAAGGTAGATCAAAGGTGAGGTCATTCTGAACCTGCCTAAAAAAATTGACCAAGTGAGGATTAATGTCGTTGACCAGAGCGTACTTCGGGGCTAAGCCTAAAGTGAGGGCCATAGCGCCCATAAAGGGTTCGACCAGCCGTTGATAGGGGGGAAGTCGGTTAGCAATATAAGGAATAAGCCAGCGCTTTCCGCCTGCCCACTTGAGAGGAGGCTGTACGCCTGCTGATGTAAGTATAAGTGGCCTGGTCATAGGCTGAGCATCTCCTGATAGGCCGTATTGAGTCTATCTAAGCTAATAATACGGACTGCCGCTAAATTCCACCACAGTCGGAAAAGCGCCGCCTGCGGCTCCATACCGCACAGTCCGTATGCTGTTCCCACTCGCGTCCGCTTGGATTGATTCGGAAGTACGCCAAATCAATCGGAATCCGTATTAGCTGACTCAACCGCTCAGCCACTTGCTGCCGCGCTCCTGAAAGCGCCAGGGCAAGTGGCGCCCAGCCTGGACACCTTTGCGGAGGCTTATTTCTACCTGGTCGTCACGGAGTGCTTTGCCGCGCAACAAGCTCAGTGGGGGCCAGTCTACCGGCTTGCCGCGCACCTCGTTTACATCCAGCCCCAGCGCCTGCACCAACTTGGCGGGGCCGCTGGTCAGGTTGTAGTGGGCCGACACAGGACGAAAGTCAAGCATGCTGTCTTGACCTTCGAGCGGCTCTAAGGCGCGTAGCAGCACACTGGCGGCAACGCCTTCGGCGCGGCAGGTGATCTGAAGCAGCGGATGCCCGTGCGTGACCCAAAAAGTGTACTGTCCAGGCGGGGCGGCAAGTTCAGCGCTCCGGATAGCATGAAAACGCCCCGCCGTACAACTGGGATCGCGCGGGCAATCGTAGGCTTCGGTCTCTACGACCCGCCCCGCAAGCACCCGTCCGTCAGGCAGCGTGCGGCGTAGTACCGCGCCCAGCAGCATGCGGGCCGCCTCTACAGGGTCGCCTGCAAAGTTGTGGGGATGATAGAGGGTGTCACCTTGCCTATAGGGCATGTTCACTATACTAAAGGCTAAGTAGATCCCAGTTACCGTTCTGCGTATCCGAGGAAAGCCCCCGAATCCGCTGCATTTCCACCAGCCGCTACTTTTTGCCTACTCACTTGCACCGTGTTGAACACGTTAGGAAACAGTACGGACTTGGCGGTAGCCCAGGTGGTGCCTCTGGAACGTTACTGGGACGGTGCTGGAATGAAGCGCACGCTGCATGACTCACAGTGTGCTGTGATACTGGGTCAGCCGACACTCACACTCAGGCCAGGCGGCTCTTTGCGACTTGTGGGGCTTTATTCCCGCTATGCTAACGCCATGTTGCTTTATGGTCGTAATCCAGTGTTAGAAGCCTTGCAGTCGGGTGTAGTCAGCGAAGTACTGGTTGCCCGGGGCGTAGAAGAAAGTTTGGTGCGCCAGCTTAAAGAATTTGATGTCATCTTGCGCTTTGCCCCGCGCATTGAGCTAGACCAACTGGCAGGCACCACCCAGCATCAGGGCGTGATCGCTGAGGTAGAAGACCCCCAGTGGGCCACCCTGGATGACATCCTGAACCACGCTGAGCAAAAGGGCGAGCAGCTGCTCATCATTTTGCTTGACGGCATCACTGACCCGCGCAACTTTGGAGCGATCATCCGCAGCGCAGAGGTGCTGGGCGCACACGGCGTCGTGGTAGAAGAGCGGCGCAGTGCTCCGCTGAACGCCACCGTAGCCAAAGCGGCGGCAGGGGCCACCAGCTATTTGCCTGTGGCCCAAACCAAAAACCTGCCCCGCCTGATAGACAGCCTTAAACAAGACGGGATATGGGTCTACGGCGCAGCGGGTGAAGCCGCCACCGACCTTCACCGCCTGGATTATGAGCGTAAATTGGCCCTGGTGATCGGTGCAGAAGGCGAAGGTATGCGCCGTTTGGTGCGCGAAAAGTGCGACGAACTGGTAAGTATCGCCGTGCGCGGCCAGGTGCAAAGCCTCAATGCGAGTGTAGCAGCCGGCATTTTGATTCACCATGCGCTGAGCAGCCGCAAGTAGGGCGAGGTTAACCGAGCAAGTAAGTTGGTCAACATGCCTGCCTGTTCAACTACGCAGATACCCTTCACGCCTTTTCAACGTTGTTCACTGATTGGGCCATGCGTATGCCATGCTTAGGCCATGCAAAATACTATGCAAATCCTGAGCCTGAGGAGCAGCCACTGGCACCTGGATATCCTTCCCGAACTAGGGGCCAGTGTGCTGGGTCTGCGCGCCGCGTCAGGGCGACTTGTGATGCGGCCTGTCCACTTGGCAGATATCAAAACCAGTAGCCAGTGTGCTTCATTTGCGCTGCTGCCGTTTAGCAACCGTATACGCGGCGCGGCGTTTGATTTTGCGGGCCGGCACATTCAGCTTAAGCCCACCACCGCTGACGGGCTGACCCAACACGGCGACGTGCGTAACCGGCCCTGGCAGGTTGAGGCAAACGGTGAATGGGGCTTGCAAGCCCGCTTTGACAGCCGCCACTTTGCTGATATCAATTGGCCCTGGGCCTTTAGTGCGCAGATGCACTACGAGCTGCGCGGCGCGGCCTTAGAGATCCGCCTTAGCCTCACCAATGAGTCAGACAGCGCTATGCCTGCGGGTATGGGCCTTCACCCGTATTTTGCAGTGGAACAAGAGACCACTTTGCAACTGCTGGCGCAGGGGTGGTACCAAAACGACGCGCAGAGTTTGCCACTGGGTGCGGCCGTGCCTCTGCCAGCCGAGCTCAACTTTGCTCAGCCGCGCGCGCTCACAGGGCTCAAGCTGGATGATGTACTGCAAGGGTGGCAAGGTGAGGCCCGCCTGCAGTGGCCTGAGCGCACACTGACCATACGCGCTACGCCTGAGTTTGGCCATGTGGTACTGTTTGCCGCGCCAGACGGCAGTTTTGCTCTTGAGCCTGTAAGCCACGCCACTGACGCCTTTAATCTTGCTGCGCGGGGTGTAAGCAACACAGGTATGCAGGTGCTTGAGCCCGGGCAAACCCTGTCTGGCACAGTAACTCTGGAGCAAGCAGGCGAGTGGTAAGCGCTTTAACCGTTTTGGCGGGTGCATACACTTGACAGCCGCTGTATACCGCGCTATAGTTTTTATTAATAAGCAAGTTGCAGCGGTGCTCAGAACCATTAAGCGCTTGTATACCAGCTACTCGTGTAAAGCTACTGTTATAAACTTACTTTTGTGAACTTCTAGTCGCCTCATCAGGGCGGCTTTTACGTTGTTTTGGTAACTGATACGGATTCCGATTGATTTGGCGTACTTCCGAATCAATCCGAGCGGATGCGAGTGGGAACAGCATACGGACTGTGCAGTATGGAACCGCAGGCGGTGTCTTCCCGACTGTGGTGGAATTTAGCGCAGTCCGTATGAGCACCAGTCTTTTACCGCGTGTTTAATAAGGTTTAATCGCAAGCCGTATTACACTAAAGCCTATGCTCAAGCACGTTTCTTTTATCACCACGCACCCTGACGAGGTGTTGCGTTTTTACACCGCACTCGGTGCTACGGTCATCAAAGATATCACCACCCATGAGGGCTACCGCCGTATAGTTTTGCGCTTTGTGGGGGGCGGCAAGTTACAGTTTTTGGTCATTGAGGGCGAGCAGCGTGCGCCTTATCCACACTGGGCCGAACATATTGCCCTTATACTGCCTGACCTGACTACGAGTTTAGCGCGCCTGCAAACCCAGGACGCAGGTCTGAGCCGTGCAGTGCAGGCGAGCCCTAGTGGGCGGGCCATGGCGTTTGTGATAGATCCTGACGGGCGGCAGGTAGAACTGCTGCAAGAGGAGGAAATACAGACTGCCGATTAAATCAGGTAGCTTCTGATTAACGGGGGCGGATGAAAGTGGGAAAAGCTACGGGTTCCCTAGTATGGCGGTACAGGCGGTGCCTTCCCGACTGTGCTGGAATGGAGCGCAGTCGGTAGAAGTCCCCGACCCGCGCCGCAGCCTTAGCGCGTAAAGCAGTCAGACTTGTGGGCGGCGATGTAGCAGCGGAACTAGAATGGCAAAAAGCGGCGTTAGGCCACGGGTTGCAGGTGTTTGTGTTTGGTGACAAAAAGGCTTAAGCCCCCGCCCCATATCGCCCTTCCACATATTTTCCAGCAATTCCTGAAACTCCTATGTTTCATCTTCTGTGTGAAGATAATGCTCATGTTGTTGAAAGGCCGAAGTAAATCTTTGTATAAATTCGGCGCTGGTATGATGTTCTTTTTTGGGTGTGAAATGCCTCTCTTGAATAGCCCAATCATACGCCCCGCTATCTAGCGGGTATTCGGTCAGCACGCCTGCTAAACCATGTTGCCTTATCCACGCCTCGGCTCCCGCCCGTGTAGAGAACACACCCGAGGCAAATCTTGCGCCGTTGCCGTGAAAAATCCAGACAGTTGGGGGTTGGTCATTCATGTTTAGTCCCAGTGATTGAACAGTGCCTCGGCACACGTGTACGGCTTCCAGTATTTGAGGTTGTAGGCTTCCCAGTCGTAGCTAGAGCCAAGTAGAGTAGGGCCTCCTTGTTTGCTTCGGTGAGCGGTGCAAGCAGCCAGTTGGTACCGGGCAAAATCAGACTTCCATCTGCGCTTAGTGCCTCAAACAGTGGCTCCTGCGAAGTCAGGTGGAATTCCGACGGTAATCCCCATTCGGGCTTTTGTGTGGACACCGCCGAGATATTTAACGTGTGCAACGACCGGCCTACGCAAGCGCCGTAGCTGTCGCGCCATTCCAAGCCCTGATAACTGCTGGGGTAAGAGCTGACTTCGGGTAGTGTCTCAAATGTCCATTTCTGGCTGCGGGCTATGGTTCTAAGGCCTTCTGGAAGGCTTTTCACCGCCCCACCGTTCGTAGACTAGGCGTTCAATGACTAAGAGTTCGTCTGACATAGACTCTAAGGCTCGGACTGAATAAGTGCTTTAATTTTAGCCGCCTTTTCAAAATGGTCTAGTTCGTGCGTCTTTATCCACCATATTGCCGCTTCCATAAGTAATTCTGGCTCAGTATTCTTATTGTTGAAGAAGGCATATAATGATAAGCCAACGTCTTTGCCTTTGCTGGCTATTTTTCTTCACAGATGGCAACAGTCTTTTGTTTTAGTGATTCTCTCATCTTAAATACTTGAGTTCCATCAACCATCAACCATTAGCGTAGCGGAACCATCAACTCCCCGCCCCATACCGCCCTTCCACATACTTCTCCAGCAATTCCTGAAACTCCTCGGCGATGCGCGGCCCCTTCAGTGTGGTCAGCAGTTTGCCGTCCTGATAGACGGGGGCGCGTGGGTCTTCGCCTGTTCCCGGCAAGGAAATGCCGATGTTAGCGTGCTTGCTCTCGCCGGGGCCGTTGACCACGCAGCCCATCACCGCCACCTGCATGTCCTCCACGCCAGGATATTTGGCCTTCCAGTCGGGCATAGTATCCCGGATGTAATCCTGAATCTTCTGCGCCAACTCCTGAAAAAACTGCGACGTGGTGCGCCCGCAGCCGGGGCAACTGGTCACTTGCGGTAGAAACTGGCGCAGGCCCAGGCTTTGCAGTATCTGCTGGGCCACCTCTACTTCCAGCTTGCGCGAGGCCCCCGGCTCCGGCGTGAGGCTCACGCGGATGGTGTCGCCAATACCGTCTATCAGCAGTGGCGCGAGGGCCACACTGCTCGCCACCATGCCCTTCATACCCATGCCCGCTTCGGTGAGGCCCAGGTGCAGCGGGTAATCGCACAGCGGCGCCAACTGGCGGTAAACCTGCCACAGTTCAGGCGCACTGCTGACCTTCACCGAAATCAGGATTTTGTCGTGTGACAGGCCCAGCTCCTCGGCGTAGCGGGCTGATTCCAGCGCCGAGACAATCATGGCGTCAATGGTCACGTCGGTGGGCGATTTGGGATGCCCCGCCGCCGCGTTTTCGTCCATCAGGCGGGCCAAAACCTGCTGGTCAAGGCTGCCCCAGTTCACGCCGATGCGCACGGGCTTGTCAAATTCGCGGGCCACCTCAATCATGGTGGCAAAGTTTTCATCATGGCGCTGGCCTGTACCTACGTTGCCGGGGTTGATACGGTATTTGGCGAGCAGACGCGCAGCCTCTGGAAACTCGCGCAGCAGAATGTGACCGTTGTAGTGAAAGTCGCCCACAATCGGCACATTGATACCAATATCCGCCAGACGTTGCACAATTTCGGGCAGAGCGGCGGCGGCCTCGCGGGTGTTGACGGTCACGCGCACCAGTTCCGACCCAGCGCGGGCCAGTTGCGCCACCTGTAGGGCGGTGGCTTCGGCATTCGCCGTGTCGGTGTTGGTCATACTCTGCACCACCACCGGGTGGGCCGAGCCGATAGGTACGCCGCCCACGTCGACGGTAACGGTCTGGCGGCGGGTGACGGTCTGTTGGGGGGAGGGCTCGCCCAGTGGCAGAGGCAAAAGCGTGTCAAAGCTCATAAGCATAGTTTAGTCCTCATACGTCTTCCGATTAAATCAGGTCGTTGCTGATTGAATCTGGGCAGATGCGCGTGGGAAAAGATACGGACTGCGCGGTATAGAGCCGCAGGCGGCGCTTTTTCGACTGTGGTGGAATGGAGCGGCAGTCCGTATGAGCTGCCTCGGTCACGCTTCCAGCGCCCCGCCCTGACCTTCTTCATCCTCTTGCACTTCGCTGTCCTGGGCTTCTGGTGTAGGGTCAGTGACTTTTTTCACCGTTCCCATCTCCTTGATCCGCCCCGAAAAAAGCCGCGTCACCTCCTGATAGTTAGGGTGGTTGCGAATGGCTGCGCCTGGGCCTTGGAGGCCGAGTGCAGGGGTACTCGGGGCAATATCATCGCGGCGTGGTGGGGTTGCTGGCTGTGCCGCTGCGGGGCGGGGGGCTGAAGCGGGCGCCGCCGTTACCGCTTCAGCCGAATGAAAAGACTCAGGCTCCAGGGGCGGCCCATCGTCCCAGACAGGTTCTTGGGACGGCGCCTCAGGGGGCACATACGGCTCGCTGGGAATAAAGACCTCGGCGGGCTGCTGGGCCGTAGGTGGCCCCGCCTCTACAGGCTCAGGCGGCGTGTCAGCGGCGTGCTGCTGTTTGCTGTGGGCGGGTTGGGGGAGCGGCGCGGCAGCAGCGTCGTCGGGGCTGGGGGGCATGATCTTGCCCTGGGTTGCTGGGTTCGGGGTTGCCGGATTTGGGGCTGCTGACGTTTGTGGGTTGGACGTTGGCGTTTGCGACCGCGCTGACGGGCTGCTGCGCCGAGTAGGTTCAAAGTCGGGCAACTCAGCAGGCAAGTGGGTAGGGCGCGCAGCCGGGTTCTGGGTTACTGCTGGCGGCCTGGGCAGCGGCTCAACGGCTGGAACAATGTCTGGAACAATGGCTGGGGCAGTAGCGGCGTGTGCGTGCTGGGGTGCTCGGCCTAATACTTGCTTGCGGTTGTGATCAGGCGAGATCAGTTCAAAGGTCACCGCTCCAAAGACCTGCATCACCAGTTCGCCAATAGCGTCAAACTTGTCGTACACCTGCTTGGCGTGAAATTTGCCTTTAGCGTCGTAGCTCAAACTCACATAACCCGCTTCGGCGTGCATACGGGCCGGCTTGAGAAAAGCGCGCATCTGCATGCTGGCTTTTTGCACTACATCGGCCCAGTTACCGCCAGGCTTTATCTCTCCAGTGGCGCGGGCGGAGGTGCGCGGTGGCGCTGGTGTGGGTTCGCTGTCAGCAGCGGGCAAAGTAGGTGAAGTGGGAACAGTGGGCGTAGCGGGCGAAATAGGCGAGAGGCGAGCCACCTCTGGTGCTGCTGCTCGCCAGGCACTCAGCTCGCGCTCTAGTGCGCTCAGACGGCGTAGCAGGTCGGCGCTGTTGTCCTGATCAAGGTGAGCCTGAGAGGTAGCCGCTCCAGATTGAGCAGCGGGGCTACTTTGGCGCGGCGCGGCTTGTACACCGTGCGCGGCCATCAGCGCATGGGTCAGGGCCAGCTCTAGGCTTTGCTGGTCAGCGGCGCGGGCAAAGCGGCTGCTCTGTTCATCTAGCGCGGCTTGTACGCTCAGCAGCGTGGGAATGTCTGCGCCTTCAAGTGGCTCACCGCCCAGTCCCAGCTTGGCGTGCAGCGCTTCGGCCAGGGTGCTGACCAGGCCGTCAACCACTGTGCGGGCCGCAAAACCATCGCGGTAAAGGGCAGCGGCCCCCGCCAGCAGTGTGCCCGTGTCTTGTTGCACCAGAGCCGCTGCCATACCGCGCATCCGCTCAGAGGGTGGCAGGCCCAGCGCCTGCTCTACGCCCGTGCGGGTGATGGCTTCGCCGCTCGCCAGCATGCGCTCTAGTAGGCTTTCACCGTCACGCATGGCTCCGTCTGCTAGGCGGCCTATCAGTTGCAGCGCGTCAGCCTCGGCAGGTACGCCCTCTTGCTGGGCCAGGAGTTGTAACTTGCCTGCAATCTCGTCATCAGTCAGCCGCCGAAAACGGTAGTGCTGACAGCGGCTCATGATGGTGGGCAAAATCTTCTCTGGCTCGGTGGTTGCCAGGATAAAGATAACGTGTTCTGGCGGCTCTTCTAGCGTCTTAAGCAGCGCATTAAAGGCGGCTTTGGTCATCATGTGGGCTTCGTCTAGGATGTATATCTTTTTACCGCCGCGCATGGCGCTTAGGCCCACTTTTTCACGCAGGTCGCGCACATCATCCACACCGTTATTGCTCGCCGCGTCAATCTCTAGCACATCAGGGTGGTTGCCTGCGCGTACAGACAGGCAACTTTCGCACTCGCCGCAGGGTTTGGAACCTGCCGACTGGCAGTTGGCGGTCATGGCAATCAGCCTGGCTGTGGTGGTTTTGCCCACGCCACGCGGCCCGCTAAAGAGGTAGGCGTGCCCCACGCGGCCCTGCTCTAGAGCGCCGCGCAGCACGCCTTTGACCTGTTCTTGGCCCACCACTTGTTCCCAGTTGATCGGCCTGGCCCGTTGGTAAATAGCGCTCACAATGGCCCCCCCTTTGGTGTCTTGCCAGATGTTCTTGCCCACATGTTGTTACCTGCAAAGGTCAGCCCTGACCAGTCGTCCGTAGCGCCGCCTCTTACGGGTGTCCGCTCTTACACCACCCTTTGGCCTGGCCCAGGTGCGGTTGAGTTGTACCCAGTTTAGCCGAACGCGCCGCTGCCAAAGGCAAGGTAAAGTGGGATTTGTACTGCACTGTTTTGCGGCGTACTGTCAGCCGCACCGCTGCCCGTACTGCTGCGCCCAGTCAGCCAAAAGAGGCTCACCGACAGCGCCACAACCACACACAGCACCACCAGCCCAAGAATATCGCTTGAGCTGGGGCCACTGGTATAAGCCGCCTCACTGCTGTTAGGCTCCAGACCTTTAGCCTTTACGCTGCTGCCAGATGGCTGGCGAAAAAAGGCGGCTTTGGGCGCGGCCTCGGCCTGAGCGCTACTGACCTTTACAGCCTTTTTGGGAACTGTTTTTTTAGACTGGGGGCCCGCCACCTTTTTGCTGGGCGGGCGCGGCGGTGGTATAATGCCGGACCTTGCACCACCCGCTCTGGCCGTGACTGACCCTGTGGTGGACAGTTCATCGAGCGTGTCTTGATTTGAGACACCTTCTGGCACACCCGACACGGGCCGGGCCACGATTTTTTTGCGGGACTTGCTGGTCTTTTTGGGCGCAGTGGGCTGCTCAGGCTGGCTCATAGGTGCTCCGTAAGGCACAGGCGCGAACACTGGTACAGGCTGAGGGGCCAGAACTTGGACATATCCTTATTCTACTGCAGATGAACGGCAGTATGCTGAGAGCTAAAAAGTTTGAATAGGATATGTTAATGGAGTGCCAAAGCTTCGGGAACACTTAGGCCAGAAGCGGCTCAGGGTCTATGCCTGCACTGTACCTATGACCTGCGCTGTACCTATGCTGCACGCCCTGCACGCTTGTGAACCTTTATTCCAGCTGTCTGTACGCCCAGTCCAACATTTGCGCGGTGGTTTCCCAGCTGATACAGGCATCGGTCACCGATACGCCGTATTGCAGTTGGGTGAGGTCTTGGGGAATGCTCTGTTTGCCTTCGTGAAGGTGGCTTTCAACCATCAGGCCCACCAGGGCGCTTTGGCCTGCCACGCGTTGCCCGATCACGTCGTGCCAGGCGTGTAGCTGCTGGGCGTGTTGGTAGTTGCTGTTGTGGTGCGAGCAGTCAACAATAATGCCGACTGCAACTCCCGCTTCTTGCTGCAACTGCAAGGTTTCGTTCACGTACTCAGCGGCGTAATTCGGCCCAGTGCGCCCGCCACGCAAAATGACGTGCCCGTCAGCGTTGCCCCGTGTAGAGACCACCGCCGCCTGACCTTCTTCGGTGATGCCCAAAAAGGTGTGCGACTTGGCGGCGCTGACTATCGCATCTACCGCCAGCTTGATATTGCCGCCTGTGCCGTTTTTAAAGCCTACAGGCACCGACACCCCGCTCACCATAGCGCGGTGGGTTTGCGACTCGGTGGTACGCGCGCCAATGGCACCCCAGCTCAGCACATCGTCAATGTACTGCGGCACAAAGGGATCAAGCAGCTCGGTGCCTACAGGCAAGCCCAGCTCATTGATTTTGAGCATCAGCTCGCGGGTTTTGGTCAGGCCCAGGTTAAAGTCGTTTTGCCCGTTCATATGCGGGTCATTCAGGTAGCCGCGCCAGCCTACTGTGGTGCGGGGCTTGTCGGGGTACACCCGCATGATAATTTCTAGGCGGTCATGATATTTGCCGCGCAACTCGCTCAGGCGGTGGGCGTATTCCAGCGCTTGATCTTCGTCATGGATACTGCATGGCCCCACAATCACCAGCAGTCTTGAGTCGCGCTGATGGATAATGTCCTGCACCGTCTGACGTGTCTGGGCTACGGTCTGCGCGGCCTGCTCGCTTAACGGCAGCTGCGCTTTGAGGTCGCGGGGCGTAGTGAGCGGCTGAAACTGTGTGACGTTTACATTGGCCTGCACAGGTTTAGTGGGGTTGGATGTGGTCATGGTGGTCTCCTGGAGGGTCGTGAAGGCGAGATGTATCAAAAAAATCCCCGCCGGGGGATGTCCTGTGGGCGGGGAGGCAACGCAGCGGCGCAGCTAGGCCCAGGAACAGGGATAGCCAAAAAAATACGCAACGGCGCGGTTGTACATAGGGGGCAGTGTAGGGCATTTGGCAAGTCAGTGCCAGCGTTTGCCTAGACGGGAGCGCACCCTTGAACTCCCCTAAATTCACCATGCTCGTTAAATTCGTATAAAGTGGCGCGGGGCAAGGCCAGATAAATGTGCACTAAACAAAAACCTAAGTGCCTGTTCAGGCTTGGGTCATACTCGGCGCGCTACACTGCCTCACATGCCTACACCTGGTGAGCTGATACCTGACGCAACCCCTGCTGACCTAGCCCCCACGCAAGGTGAAATTGTCATTAGCGGTGTGGATACGGGTACGCCTGTCAGTAGCGCCACGCCCACCGAGATGCACGCGCTGTTTCAGGGCCTACTGGAAACGCAACATGAATATCCCGAACCTGATGATGAAGACGGGTAAATGCTCATAGTCAATGGCTAATAGCTAAATTTAGATGCTCAAATACTGCGTTAGTATTGGCATATTTTAGCGTTTTTCGGTGGGTATATTTCCATTCTGAGGGAGGATACTACATATTAGCATTGCTCATATAGTGAATTAAATCTAATTCAAAGCTGGGCATACTTGATTATATCCCCTCTACCACAATGACGCTCAGTTGGCGCGGGCCGTGTACGCCTTCTACACGCACCAGTTCTATATCGCTGGTGGCGCTGGGGCCGCTAATCAGGGTCAGGGGTTGGCCCGCTGTCACGCTGCTGGCAACAGCTTGCATGCCTTCTGGCACGGTTTGTACCACTTGCGAGGCCCGTACAATACAGATGTGGCGGTCAGGGATAAGCGTCAGCGCCCGCCGCCCCTGCCCCGCAACGTGGTTGAGAATAATAGTGCCTGTGGTGCTGATAGCCACCGCCGCGCCCGTAATCACTGTGCCAATGCCGTCTAACTCAGCGTGGCTCAGGCGCGGGCTGTCGCGCAGCAGGGTAAGCTCGGCGGGCAGCCAGGCCAGGTCAAGGCCCTGAGGCACCACTGCCCGCGTTTCACCTGCCAGCGCTGTGGCAACGGCTTGGGCGACTCCTGCCGGGGCAACGCGCAAAAACCCCGCTTTGTAATCCAAAATGCGGTCTTCAAACTGCTCCAAGATAGCTTCACGGCTCAGCACCTCGCCCTGCGGATACGGTGGCTTGACGGGAGCTACCATATCCTGCGCGGCGCGGTTGATACGAGTAAGGACTTCTAAACGGGCCTCGGCGGTATGTATGGCATTAGGCGTGTTGGTCATGGCAAGTACCTTTGTTGAATAAGGGAGTAGAAGTGAGGAATTAGTAAGAAGGGGCAAGAAAATGAATGATAGGAGGTACAAGAGGGATGAAGGGGCGTACATTATCTTAGTATTTAAATACTATAAGATACTTAGGGTCTGCTCTTAAAAAGTGCTGTGTTGCCTGTACACTAAACCCTAACCCCTCGCTGCACTTTTCTATCAGCTACCTACCATCATCTATCACCGCCTTATACTTGTTCGCCAGGTTCTTTTGCATCACGGTTTGCTGGGCTTTTGTCGCTGGGGGTAGGTGCGCCGGCTTTGGCTTGGTTGCGTTGCCGCTCACGCCACCATTCTCTAAAACTCTGGTCAGGAAAAGCACCCAGGTCACGGCTTTGTGTCCAGCCGCCGAGCATGCCGGGCAGCCAGCTGATGGTGCCGTCCTGCACCAGCGGCCCCTGACCTATGCGCGCCAGTTTGATGGCCCCTTCAAAGCGCCAGCCTGCGCTCATGGCAAGGCGCATGCCCTGCATGGCGAGTTGCTCCACACTGGGGCCTTTGTCTTTGGTCACTTCGCCGCGCAGATAAATCAGCACCTGGGGAATATTGATCCTCACCGGACAAGCGTCAAAGCAGGCTCCACACAGGCTGCTGGCCCCTGGCAACGTGTTGGCGTTGTGGTCTTGCATGCCCAGCAGTTGCGGCGTGAGTATCGCCCCAATCGGGCCAGGGTACACGCTGCCGTACGCGTGCCCGCCCGCTCGCTCGTACACGGGGCAGACATTCAGGCAAGCCGAGCAGCGGATACAGCGCAGGGTTTGGCGGCCCGTCTGGTCAGCCAGCACCTTGCTGCGCCCGTTATCCAGCAAAATCAGGTGAAATTCCTGTGGGCCGTCATCTGCCGTCACCCCGCTCCAAAACGATGTGTAGGGGTTCATCCGCTCGGCAGTTGAGCTGCGCGGCAACAGCTCCATAAACACGCTGATGTCGTCCCAGGTGGGCAGCACCTTTTCTACGCCCATAATGCTGACCAGCACTTCGGGCAGGGTGACGCACATGCGCCCGTTGCCTTCGGACTCCACTACGCAGACTGTTCCTGTATCAGCAATGCCAAAATTAGCGCCTGACACCGCCATTTTGGTGGTCAAAAACTTGTGGCGCAAATACCGCCGCGCCGCGCCTGCCAGGTCAGCGGGCAGGTCAGACAGGTGGCCCTCACCAGGCAGCTCACGGTTAAACAGTGCTTGTATTTCGGCGCGGTTGCGGTGAATAGCCGGCACCAGAATGTGGCTGGGCGTGTCATGGCTCAGCTGTACAATCAGCTCGGCGAGGTCAGTTTCTATGGCGTGAATGCCGCGCTCATCCAGCGCTTTATTCAGCTCTATTTCATCACTGGTAATGCTTTTCACCTTGATCAGCTCGCGCACCTGATGTCGCTCGGCAATCTGGGCGACCAGCTCGCGGGCTTCCTGCGCGTCTGTGGCCCAGTGAACTTGCCCCCCGCGCGCCTTTACATTCTTTTCCAGCTCAAGCAGGTGATCGCTGAGGTGAGCCAGCGCTTCATTCTTGGTGGCCTCACCCAGCACGCGCAACTCCTCCCAGTACGGCAATTCGGCAACGGCCGACAGGCGCTTTTCGCGGATCGTATGGGTGACTTTGCGCAGGTTAGAGCGCAGTTGGGCGCTCAGCAGCTCACTTTTTGCTGCCTCTGGAAAGGGCAGTTGGGGGTGTAAGCCGCTCATACCCACACCTCGGCTTGGGTACTCGCCAGAATGTGCGCCAGGTGCACGGTGCGGGTGCCGCTGCGCAGGCGGTGCAGTCCGCCGCCGATGTGCATCAGGCAGGAATTGTCCCCCGCCGTGCAGCTTTCGGCCCCTGTAGCGATGATGTGCTGTACCTTGTCTGCCAGCATCGCCGTGCTGACATCAGGGTTTTTGATGCTGAAGGTGCCGCCAAAGCCGCAGCACTCTTCGGCCCCCTCTAGCGGCAGCAGGGTCATGCCGCGCACCTGCTGCAGCAGCTTGAGCGGCGCGTCACCCACCCGAAGTGACCGCATGGCGTGGCAAGTAGGGTGGTAGGTGACGCGGTGGGGGTAGTAGGCGCCCACATCGGTGATACCCAGTCTGTTAACCAGAAACTCGCTGAGTTCGTACACGCGGGGTGACACGTCGCTCACAGCCTTTGCCAGTGCATGGTCACCCGTCCACTGCGCTACTTCGGGGTACAGTTCACGAATCATAGCGGCGCAGGATCCACTCGGGGTGACAATCACGTCGGCATCTTCGTAGTCACTCACAAACTTGTGTGCCAGCGCCGCCGCGTCTTGGCGGTAGCCTGTGTTGAGGTGCATCTGCCCGCAACAGGTTTGGTTGGGGTTAAAGCGGACGTCGTGGCCTAGCCGCTCTAGCAGCGCCACCATCGCCTGCCCCGTGCGGGGAAACAGCGCGTCATTGATGCAAGTAGGGAAGATGTCAACTTTCATGGGGTACCTCTGTGTGGAGTAGGGTTAAGAGATTGGCCAATGCAAAGCAGATAATACGGATTCCGATTGATTTGGCGTACTTCCGAATCAATCCGAGCGGATGCGAGTGGGAACAGTATACGGACTGCGCGGTATGGAACCGCAGGCGGCGCTTTTCCGACTGTGGTGGAATTTAGCGGCAGTCCGTATAAAAGCCAGCTGTTTATATAGTCTAAAAACATTGATACACTTGGTCATATTGCCTCTTATGGGTGAGGCAACATGCCAGGCACCACATAAGCCTGCAGCGCAGTAATAACGATGATGATAGACAAGAATACTAGGCTCTTTTTGAAGGTAAAACGCAATAATTCGCCTTCACGACCTATCAGACCTACAGCAGCAGCAGCAATAGCAATACTTTGAGGACTGATCATCTTAGCAGTGACGCCACCTGTTGTATTAGCGGCTACAGTCAAGGCGGGATTGATGCCCAGTTGCTGAGCAGTTACTTGTTGTAATCCACTAAAAAGAGCGTTAGCAGACGCATCCGAGCCTGTCAGAAAGACACCCAGCCAGCCTAATATAGGACTGAATAAAGGAAAAAAGTGCCCAGACTGTGCTAAGGCAAGAGCCAGAGTAGAACTCTGACCTGAATAGTTAGAGATATAGGCAAATCCCAGAACAAACATGATGGTGAGTATAGGATACAAAAGCTCCTTCAATGTATCACCAAAGACCTCTAAGCCGTCTTTGAGTTTAACACGTGACAATACCATACTAAACAGTGCAGCCGTAAAAATAGCTGTTCCCGTAGCGGAGAGCCAGTCCCACTTATACGTCGCGGCATAGGGTGTAGGTTGCTCGACAATCGGAGCAACTTTAACAACCTGATTATGCAAGGTAGGCACGTCCAAGTGGTAGACCAAAGCTGCTAAGGGGCCGTGCTCCTTGGCATTAAAAAGGCCCTGAAAGACGGGCAAGCTCCAAATCACCACAAAAACCGTCAGCAATAAAAAAGGAGACCAGGCACCTATAATTCGCTTGGTGGTCAGCGGCTCACCTGTAGAATAAGAGGCTTCCAGCGCTTCTGAAGAGGGCATAGGTTGGATAACGGCAGGCTGCCAGGTTCGTAAGAAGAGGCTGGTTGCCAGCAGGCTTACCAGTGCTGAAGCGATGTCAGGAAGCTCTGGTCCAACAAAATTAGAGACAAAAAACTGAGTGACACTAAAACTGAGTCCTGCTACCAGAAGTGCGGGTAACACTTCGCGTACACCTTTTATTCCGGCCTTAAAGCCGCCGTTTCTTGCATCCATAAGATAAACCATAAAAAAAGGTATAAAGAAAGCCAGTAGGGGCAATTGGCGTCCGACAACCTGGGCAATGGTGATGGCAGGTATACCAGTGACGCTAGCAGATACTGTAATGGGGATGCCCAGTGCGCCAAAAGCAACAGGGGCAGTGTCTGAAATGAGACAAAGCCCAGCTGCATATAAAGGATTAAACCCTAGGCCGACCAAAAGAGAAGCAGCAATCGCCACTGACGCACCAAAGCCTGCGGCACCCTCTAAGAAGGCTTCAAAAGAAAAACCAATCAAGACAACAAGCAAGCGCTGGTCTCTGGTAATACTCAAAATAGTCTGACGGATGACGTTAAATTGACCTGTTTTTACCGAAAGTTTATATAAAAATATTGCTGAAATGATAATCCAGCTGATAGGCCATAAACCGTACGCAAAACCATATCCCATAGACCACAATGCTTTATCTATAGGCATGTGATAGCCCACAATAGCCACTAAAAAGGCCAGAACCACCGTAATTCCACCAGCAATATAGCCGCGCATTCGCAGGCCTACCAGCGCCACAAAAAAGAAAACCATGGGGATAAGGGTGACCAGAGTAGAGAGCCACAGACTGCCGCCGATAGGGGTGTAATTTTGTGTCCAAAGACTCGGTTCCATAACTGCCTCCAGTACGCGCCTAGCGCAGGTTTGTGAGTTTAGAGTGGGAATTACACCTGTGAATAATTATACTCTTAGGTCCATGCTAGGCGCACCGGTTACAAGCTGTCAAATAAAGCACGGCTTATAAGAATTCCGATTAAATCAGAAATAACCTGATTTAATCCGAGCGGATGCGAGTAGGAAAAGATACGGGTTTCGCGGTATGTAAGCACAGTTGGTGCTTTTCTGACTGGGCTGAAATGGAGCGGAATCCGTATTATAACCATTACGGAAAATTAGTTATAGGTATATCTTCTTAGTTTACCATAGGGCAGGCAACTAGGGTAATCAGAGTACAACGAATTAAACAGAATCCTTATTATACAGATTCCAGTTGAACCTTGTTAAGAATGAGTGTAATAAAGGCCTTTATAATACAAAAATCTCCACTTTGCGCTTAAAAGCCAAATGGAGATATGGAATAGGGTAATTATATAAATGCAGGCAAGTAGTCTAAACTATCAGGGGCCTTCTTTGTATAGACTGCTGGGATAATAATACTCCTGCAGTAATAGCTTGCCTAGTGCCGCGACCGGTACAGCCAACAGTGCGCCGACAATGCCGTAGAGGGTAAGGCCCGTAAGAATGGCAATAATAACTGTAGCTGGGTGTAAATTGGTGGTACGTCCCAGAACCATAGGCGATAAAAAGTGGCCTTCCAGTTGGTTGGCAACGATAAATATTGCCAAAACGATAAGTACTTTGGTTAGCCCGCCAGCAGTCGCTGCCAGCAAAATAGCTGGAGTAATCGCAATAATAACACCCAGATAAGGCACTATGTTAAAGGCGCCAGCCATAAATCCGATGGCAGGTGCACTTGGTATACCAAAGATACTGAGGCCAATACCAATAAAAATACCTACAAAGGCCGCAATTACCAACTGCCCCTTAAGATAGCCGCCCACCGCATGACCCACATTGTCTGACAAATCGAGGACAAAAGGTTGCCATTTGCGCGGGAATATTCGTAAAAGGGTCAAGCCGATTTTATCATAGTCAAGCATGATGTAGATGCTCATAATCAGCACGGCAAATCCTTCACCCATAACACCAGCAAAAGACATCAGCGAAGCCAAAAAGGTGCCGCTGTTATCGCGTAGATACGGTACGAGCTTGTCTAAGTAAGGGGTAGCATACTTTTGAAAACCTGCTGCGCCATTCTGACTTAGCTCTTGCAAACGGTCATTGAGGCTACTGAGTATAGGGAAGCGCCCCGTGTAACCTCCTATCCAGTCGCTAAAGCTTTTTGTATACTGTGGTAAATTTTGTATCAGGTCACTAAATTGATGAAATACAGTATATAATAGGCTAGAAGCCAAAGCAAGCATACCTATGACAATAATAATCGTTACCAATGCACCAATACCACGAGAAATGTGATGGCGCTCTAGCCAAACCAACATAGGGTGAGCCAAGTAAGCAATCACATAAGCGATAATCACTAGGGTGATCACATGAGAAAGCAGGCCAACAAAAGTAAAAGCTAGGTAAATAAGTACCAAAAACACCACTAAGCGCACATAAGGATTGCGCCAAGCGGCTTGAAAGGCGTTGTCACCAGGCTGCGGCAGGGTAAAGAGCGGCGCCATAGCTGCAGCTACAGGATTCGCACGGTTGGCTTTGGCAGCGTCGCTAGGGGGCGTGTGAGCAATAGTCGGCTCACCCGGTGTGTGAGTGGTCGGAACGTCAGTAGGTTGGGGGTCAATAGGTTGGTCGGGGCCGTTGGTTTGCAAGTGAACATCCTCCAAGGGGCAGGGTACGGGAAAAGTGTGCCGCTGTGTTATTTTATGCTGTTGGTCAAGGAACACTAAGGGTAAAGCGCCAGTAAAATATAAATCATACGCAGTCCGACTTGAACCTTGTTAAAAACGCCCTCAAATCTGAGAGACGCAAATAGGAAAAAGTATGCATTTTCCGGTAGGAAGTGCAGCCGATACTATCCCGCCTGTGCTTGCCTACCACAACCCGAATAGGGCATAGATACATCAACGTAACTTTAAAATAAGGTTGCCTTACTAACATTACGAAGAGCCACTTGATACTATAAAAAACACCTGTCTATTCTAGAAAATATACATATAGCGCCTCTGTAGTATGGTGGCTTTAATAGTTGGATCTACTTATAGCTTATACTTAGTGGTCAAGGTGAGATGTTGCGCGTTGAATACTGAGAGGAGCATTGCTTTATAGTCAATAAGCTCGCTCTTAGTTTCACATGCCCTTAGCCCATCAGTCTAGCGGTCGGCCTGCAGCTCGGGGGGCTTTGCTGCGGCCTGTGAACGCCAGGGCCAAAATGGTAATTAGGTAGGGGAGGGCCTGCACCCAACTGCTCGGAAACAGGTTGCTGCCGCCCAGCTGGATGGCAAGCGCTTGCAAAAAGCCGAACAGCATAGTAGCGGCGAGGACGCCCAGTGGTTTCCACTGTCCAAAGATAAGCGCTGCCAGGGCGATAAAGCCCGCGCCTGCCGACATATTGCGGCTGTAGGCATCCAGGTTGCCGGTACTTAAAAAGACCCCCGCCGTACCCGCGAGCATGCCCGAAAGTATCACGGCGCTGTAGCGGATGAACCGCACGTTAATGCCCATGCTCGCGGCGGCGGCGGGGTGCTCACCACTGGCACGCAGTCGTAGGCCGTAGGGGGTGCGGTACATGACATACCAAGTGAGTGCGACCAGCAGCAGCGCCGCGTACACAGGCGGGCTAAATTTGAGCTCACCCGCGCCCCACAGTGGCAAGGGGTGAGCTACGGGTGGGCTGTCGGTGCTGCTGCCATACATGGCCTGAAGCACCACGGGCGGCACTCCAACAGCCAGCAGGTTGATAGCAGTACCTGAGATGACCTGGTCAGCACGGTATTTGATGCTCAGCACGGCATGTATCCAGGCGATAAAGCCGCCTACTAGGATGCCCGCTAGCCAGCCTACCCAGGGAGCAAGTGCGCCCAGCACGGGGTCAAGCTGCTTGGTTGTCACCGCGCCCGCCAGCGCCCCAAAGATGATCAGGCCTTCTAGAGCGATATTGACCACACCACTGCGCTCAGAGTAGAGCCCGCCGAGCGCGGTGAGCAAAAGCGGCGTGGTAGAGCGAATAAAGATAACTAAAAAGCTGGTGGACAGCAGCGCTGTAAAAAAGTCGTTCACTGGGGGCCTCTGGCAGAAGTGTTGTCTGATGGGGCACTTGATTGAGCGTCGGGCAAAGAGGTAGCGGGCGAAATAGTAGGGGGGTGGTGTTCTAACAAAGCGGTGGGCGGCGGGTCAGTGATGCGGCGGCTGAGAAATCCTCCAGCAGCGATAAACAGCACGATCAGTGCCTTGAGCACCGTCACAATATCTTTGTTGACATGGTCAAGTACCGTTACTACGCGGATGCTGCCTGTGTCTAGCGTGCCAAAGAGCACGGCGCTGACCACCACGCCCAGGGGGGTATTTTGGCCCATCAGCGCCACCGTAATGCCGTCAAAACCTACACCCACAGGCATGTTGGCCTTGAGGCGGTACTCGTCAAGTGCGCCGCCCATGGTGTAGTGGGTGGCGGCGAGGCCCATCAGCGCGCCCGAAAGGGTCATCGCCAAGATCATGTTTTTGGAGACATGGATACCACCGTACTCAGCGGCAGCGGGGCTCAGTCCCACAGCCCGCAGCGCGTAACCTGCCGAGGTACGCCACAGCAAAAAGCCCACCAACGCAGCGCAGATAAGGCCGATAACCAGGCTGGTATTGAGCAAGCTCCGGGTAAAGATAGCGCTAACGGGCAAACCGGCAGTGTGCCAGGTAAGCCAGCCTACCAACAGCGCCAGGGCGCTCGCCAGAAGGCCGCGCCACTTTGCCATGCTGGCTAAGCGTGCCAGGCCGTAGTACACGGCAGCAAAGGTGAGCAGTGCCAGTACAGGCCCCAGCGATACAAAGGTCTGCTCGCCCCGCGTAAAGCCCAGCCAGTGAGCCATTGTATCTAACCGCGCTCCAGGCTGAAACTCGTCGGATTTGGCTTCATAGCCCTCGGTTTTAAAGGGCAGGGTGTAGGTACGCCCCAGCACCGTAAAGGTATTTGAACCAATAAAGAAAATAAAGACGGCAGAAGCGATGTAGTTGAGCATGATGGTGTTAATCACTTCGCTTGACCCAAAGCGGGCCTTGAGGATGCCCGGAATAGCGCCCCATAAGGCTCCGCCCAGCGCAGCAGCGGCGATGGTAGCGGGCAGCAACAGCGGCGCGGGCAAGGGTGCGTATACACCCACCAGCATGGCCGCGATGCCCCCCATCGTCAGTTGGCCTGGGCCGCCGATATTAAAGAGCCCCGTGCGAAAAGCCAGCGCCACGCCCAGACCAGTAAAGATCAGCGGGGTAGCACTTTTCAGCGAATCAAAGAAACCTGCTAGGTTACTGAGCGGCGCAAACAGCGTCGTGTATACGTACCACACCAGATCGAGCTTGCCAGTAAAGAGCTCGCCCCAGCTGAGCGGACGGTTGAGCCCGTTGGGGATAGGCTGCACCACCATAACCACCACCGCGCCTACTATAACCGCTAGGGCGATGGCAACCAGTGGCACCAGCAGTGGGCGCAGACGGTTGAGGCGCTGCCACCACACAGAGCGCATGCTCAGGCCCGCGAAGACACTGACTAGCCCTGCGAGTGCGGGCAACACCAGCCCCAGATGTACGCCGCCCGAGTTCCAAGGAATGCGCCGCGCCCTGACCCCCTGAGCGGTAAGGGTGGCGACGGCACTGTCCAGCGACTGACCAAAAAGATAGGCGGCAACCAGGGCGCTGAGCAGGGTGATCAGACCTGCTATCCATAGCCAGGAAGCCCGCCGCCAAGCTGCCAGCGCAGTGGCCATGAGGGCCAGTAGTGTTACCCAGCCCACACTCAGGGCCGCGCCGACCTGGGGAATATTCTGAAATTCGCCGCCTGTAAAATTGGTCAGACCACTAGGAAAGCGCTGCAAGAGCGCCTGAGCGTCACCGGTGTGGCTGAGGGTACCATACGGAAAAATAAAAAGTCCCAGCAGCGCCAGCAGCGTAAAAATGAGGCTGAGTCGCGCCGCAAGCGGGGAGGGCTGTACGGTTTCGGGGTTCACGGCTCCCATTGTAATTGTTGTTGAGGCCGAGCGTTTGGGGTAGGGCGGGAATCAGCAAGCAAGAACTGGCGGACTTCGCCTGTGGAGTAACCGAGGCAGGCTACTGTGGCGTGGCACGTCGCGCCTAAAGCCTGCTACCATATAACCGTTATGGAACGTACTTTTGCAATGATTAAGCCCGACGGTGTGCGCCGTGGCCTGACCCCCGAAATCCTCGCCCGCATTCAGAAAAAAGGCTACCGTGTGGTGGGCCTAAAGCAGATGGTCATCAGCCGCGAAACTGCTGAAGCCCACTACGGCGAGCACAAAGAGCGTCCCTTTTTTGGTGAACTGGTCAGCTTTATCACCTCTGGCCCTGTGGTTGCTCTCGCTCTAGAAGGCGAAAATGCCATTGCTGGCTGGCGCGGTATGATGGGTGCTACCAACCCCGCTAGCGCCGTCCCAGGTACTATCCGCGCTGACTTGGCCACCACTGTGGGCGAAAATGTAACCCACGGCTCTGACAGCCCCGAAAGTGCCGAGCGCGAACTAAGCCTCTTCTTTAAAGCTGACGAACTCATCCACTAAAACAAGCTCTATAGGCAAGCATCTGTCTGGCAGGGCAGGTGCTTTTTATTGTCATAAGCCCCCAGATACTAAGGTTCATTTGCAGTAACACGCCCTTTACTTTATTCTGTCGCCGTCAGTCCTACGCTGTGTGCGTTTCTATACTGTGAAATGCGTACTTTTTATTAAACCCGTTGCCCTTCTTTTATCGCATGTTACCAAAGTTCAGCCGGAATGCGTATGATATTGTGGTGTATGCCACTGCCTTTGTCCTCGTTGGCCCACATCTACACCGCTAGGCACCAAACCCCTAGGCGCCAAACCCCTAGGCCACATATGAGGCCACAAGCGAACAAGCCTCTGCTACTGGCCACAGCACTGATGGGCTTGCTCTCGGCCTGCGCACCGACGCAGGTAGTGCAAATGCCTACTATTCAAGTAGAGCAGGCGCAGCTTACGGGGCTGACCCTGGCCTCGCCTGCCTTGGCGCATGTTACTTTGCGGCTGCGGGTGAATAACCCTAACCCCGTATCGCTCAATATCGCTCATATTCAGGGACGCCTCATCCTCAATGGTATCGACGTGGGCGAGGTTAGCTTGCCCAATGTTGCCCTGGCTGCGCGAGGGAGCGTTGTCCAACAAGCTCAGCTTGACCTGCCCGTCAGCTTGGCTACGGCCAGCACTTGGCTGGGTGTAGCGCGCGGTCAGGAGATGCCCTACCGCGTGGACGGCAGCTTTACCGCTGATATGGGCGTGCTGGGTCAGCATGTGTTCGGGCCTTATACGCTGGCTCAGGGCGTGTTTAAGCAACCCGCACTGTTGCCATGAAGCCTGAGGATACGCCGCTCACCCAAGAGCTGGGTACCAGCCAGTCGGCAGCCGGGCCGTTGGGGGCCTGGGCCTACTGGCCACCTCGCCCACGGGTAGGGCAAGTAGGCGGGCCTCTGAGCGGGCTGACCTTTAGCGTCAAAGATTTATACGGGGTTGAGGGCTGGCCCCTGAGCGCGTCTACCCGCGCACCGTTGCCGCAGGTGCAACCCAGCCCGCTGGTGACGCGGCTGCTGGGTCTGGGGGCTATGTTGGTGGGTAAAACGCACCTTCACGAAATCGCCCTGGGCATTACCGGAGCCAATGACGTTGCGCTGGCCCGTAACCCGCTTGACACGCAGCGGATGCCGGGCGGCTCTAGCAGCGGCGCGGCGATAACTGTGGCTACAGGTGAAGTGGACTTTGCCCTGGGCACCGACACGGGCGGCAGTATTCGTGTGCCGTCAGCCTGGTGCGGCGTGGTGGGATACAAGCCGACCAAAGGCCATCCCGCTTGGCCCACAGCGGGCGTGTTACCGCTGTCGCCTACCTGTGACCATGCTGGCCCGCTGGCGCGTGATTTGCCGCTGATAGCCCAGTTGCACCAAGCGCTCACTCAGGAAACCGTCAGTCCCAAAAGCTGGCGGGGCCTGCGCGTGGGTCTGTGGCAGCCTGATGCTTGGTTACAGCCTAGTGCGCTTACGTCCCTGCAAGCGGCGGCGCAGTCTATCAGCGCACTGGGCGCCGAGGTAGAGCGGATAGATGTTGCCGCTGCGCTTTATGCGGCTTGTGGCGGCGATTATCTAGATATCTACAGCACCATTGTTCAGGCCGAGGCCGCGCAGGTACACCAACAGGCCCTCAGCGGCGAGCCTACGGGCTTTGGTACAGGCTCCCTCGCCCTGTTGCGGCGCGGTCAGCAGTACAGTTGCGAGCAGCTAGAAGCCGCCTATGTTCAGCGCATAGCGGCGCAGGGCGCACTGGGCCGCTTCTTTGAGCGGTATGACGTGTTGCTGGCGCCCACTGTAGCAGGGTCTGCGCCGCTGCTGGGGGCCACCAGCCTGTCTCTGGCAGACAAGCACGGCAACACCACCGAGGTGCCACTGCGCCAGGCGGTGTTACGCCTCACCGTGCCCTTTAGCCTGACGGGAGTACCTGTGCTGGCCTTGCCGTACCTGGGCGCAGACGGCCTGAGCACTGGTATACAACTGGTCATGCAAGCGCGGCAGGATACGCAACTGCTGGGGCTAGGACTAGGCTTACAGCAGGGAACAGGTGAATAAAGTCGGTAGGGTTGGTGCTCAAGGTCGCCTTCGCAGGTGTCTTGCAGGTACCTTTTCACGCTCGCATCCGTCCTCGTTAAATCAGGTAGTTTCTAGTTTAATCGGAATTCGTATCAGGTAGAGGGTGTTAGGAAGCTAATCCAAAAAACGGCGATTAGGGGTTGACATTTCGGGCCAGAAATGAGAAAGGGAAAGGTGTAATGGACTGTCCTAATCTC
>JAGLBF010000156.1 GCA_018260375.1 Deinococcus sp. | reverse complement strand
CGTATGAGAGAAGGGCAATGCGTATTCACCAGCGGTTAGGCCATCTAGAGGTTAGGCCATTCAGAGGTTAAACCGTTCAGCCCCCCCGCGCCCCTATACTTCTTTCTAACGTGCCTGTTCCTCCCGCCACTGCTCCCTTTAGCCCGCTGCAAGTCAGCGCTGGGGCGTTTGTAGGCACGCTAGATGCACTCGCTCAGGCACTGCGCTCGGGCCAGGTGCGCCCCGATGAGGTGCCGCTGCTGCATATCACCCGCGAATTGATAGCCCGCTCAGAGGAATTGAGCGCTGATGACCGTGCCGAGGCCCTGCCGCCGCTTGCCAGTGTGATAGCGCTCAAAGCCCGCTTGCTTTTGCCGCAACGGCAAACCGTCACTGATGACGGCGACGGCGACAGTGGTGGCTTTGCTGATGACGGCCTTAGCGACCTGCTCGAAGGCGTTGAAGCGCTGGCGGAGCTAGATACTTTAGTCAGCTTTTTGTCGCGCCGCCGCGCTGAGCGCTCTGGCCTGATTGCGCCGCGTCCACTGCCGCTCAACCTACCGCGCAAGCAGCGTCCCGCAGCGGGCAAAGCGGGCCTTGCAAGGCTGGTCAAAGCCGCTCAGCACGCCGTACGCGAGGTGGCCCCGCCCCTGCTCGCGCGCGAACGCCTGACTTTGGCAGATGCCCTGGGGGCGCTGCGTGCCTTTGGCTTGCGCCTGCGCCACTTTACGTTGCTCAGCGTGCCTATCAGCGACTGGGCCGAGCGCACCACCTACTTTGCCGCCCTGCTTGAAGGCGTCAAAGAGGGCTTGTTGAGCGCCGAGCAAGCCACTCCCTTTGCTGATATTCACATCGCTACGCTGGAGCATGAAGCAAAAGGGGATACGCGGGCTACGGGGGATACAGGGGATACGCGTTCGGATTTGAACCTTAGTTAACAACGCGGTGCAAGAAAGCCAGCGGACGTAGGAACAAGTCAGAACCCGTATTACTTCCGGTCTGTGAGTGGCGGCGGGGACGCTCCGCCCTCTTTGAGCCGCTCCTCGGGCGAGCGCAGCAAGGCCACCACCGTCAACCCCACCAGCGCGCCGATAACGGTTTCAACGGCCCGTGACGTGACCAGCATCCAGGGGTTGCTGTGGGCCCCCAGCTGGGTCAGCAGCAGGGCCATCGGGGTGATAAAAAAGAGGGCCAGACTGTAGTTGCGGTTCATAAACATCTCGGCAAAAAATTGCATAACCACCACCAGTAACCCAGTAAGCCAGAGGTTAGGGGTAAACGCCAGCAAAAACACGGTCAGACCGATGCCGCCCATGGTGCCGACAATATGGTGTATGGCACGCTGTACCCGCGCCTGGTAATTGAGCGCACTGATGGGGGCCAGTGCCGCCACCATCGCCCAGTAGCTGTGTCCAAAAGCCGAATACAGGCCCAGCGCCCCCGCTACCCAGGCGGCAACAAAGTAGCGCAGGCCATACCAGAAAAGCCCTGAGGGCGTTAGGGGTTCTATGTAGGGCAGGGTCAGCTCGTTGGGGCGTATCCTGCGCGAAAAGGCCGCTCCTACCAGACCCAGCAGCACGCAAAAGAGCGCCGTGCCCCCTGCTGTAGCCAGCGCCTCGGCATAGGGCGGGGGGTGCCGCATACCTGCAATGGCAGTAACCGAAAACACCAAAAACAGCGACCCCGCAGGCCGCAAATGCCACACGTGTACCAGCACGGCTCCGGTACTCGCTACCAGTGCCCCCGCGCCTATCACCACCCACTGGTTGGCTTGACTGTAGGCCAGGTACAGGCCCAGCGCCTCGCACACCAAAAGCATCAGCGCGGCAGTCGCTTGGTGCCTAAAGCGCGCCCCAGCAGGTTCATGCCGGGCATAGATGCCTGAAAAGGCGGCAAAGGCGGCAAAAATCGCCAGGTCTGGCCGTCCTTGCCACAGCAACAAGCTCAGTGGCAACGCCCCCCCCAACGCAATGCGCCCCGCTGGAAAGTGGTCACGTTTGCCAGGGTTAAGGTTTAGAATCTGTTGCCAGCTATTCACTGACTTACAGGCTAGCGCTAAACGTGGAACACAAGGTGATGTGGCAACAAAGGGTCATGCTCAACACGTTGGGCGCTCCTCTTTGCTCTACAAAAGGGGAGAGGGCGGTATAGGGGGCTTTCCTGTTCGTTCAGGCTGATAAATCAAGTCCTGGCTCAGTCTTTGACCAATTCCACGCCGCTCAGTTCGCTTAGAGGCAGACCCCACTTGTTCATCGCCTCAAAGAAGGGATCGGGGTCTAGCTGCTCTACATTCCACACGCCTGCTTGCTTCCAGGTGCCCTCAAGCATCAGCATCGCACCAATCATGGCGGGTACGCCTGTGGTGTAGCTGACGGCCTGCGCCTGCACTTCACGGTAGCAATCGGCGTGGTCTTTGACGTTATAGATAAAATGAACTTTGGGCAAGCCGTCCTTGCCTACGCCCTTCACCTGTACACCAATGCATGTTTGGCCCGTGTAGTTGGCAGCCAGCGATTCAGGCGCGGGCAAGACGGCCTTGAGAAACTCTATGGGCGCAATCTGCTGGCCCTTAATTTCAATCGGCTCAATACTGGTCATGCCAATGCCTTCTAGTACACTCAGGTGTTTAATATAACTTTCGCCAAAGGTCATCCAAAAGCGGGCACGCTTAATACTGGGAAAGTGCTTGACCAGTGATTCAAGTTCTTCGTGATACAAGACAAAGCTCTTGCGCGTTGCCACGTTTGGATAATAAATATCCTGACTCAGCTCTAAGGGTTGGGTTTCTACCCACTGGCCATCTTGGTAATAGCGTCCGTTAGCGGTAATTTCACGGATGTTGATTTCGGGGTTAAAATTGGTAGCAAAAGCCTTGCCGTGATTGCCGTTATTGCAGTCCACTATATCCAGGTACTCTATTTCATTAAAATGGTGCTTGGCATGGTAGGCGGTCATGGCCTGTGTTGCACCTGGATCAAACCCGCAACCCAGCAGCGCCATAAGGCCCTTTTCCTTGAACTTATGTTGGTAAGCCCACTGCCATGAATACTCAAATTTGGCCTCGTCCAGGGGTTCATAGTTGGCGGTGTCGAGGTAATGCACGCCTGTTTCTAGGCACGCGTCCATAATCGTCAGGTCTTGATAGGGCAGCGCCAGGTTGATGACCATTTCGGGGCCAAAGTCGCGGATAAGCCCGACCAGCGCAGCCACGTTGTCAGCGTCTATGGTTGCCGTGCTGAATTTGGTCTTGGAGTTAGGGAAATACTGGTGAATTTCTGACACAATCTTGTCGGCCTTGCTCACCGTACGGGTGGCAATCAGCACTTCGCTAAACACAGTGTCGTTCTGGGCGCACTTTTTGGCGGTCACGCCCGCTACGCCGCCTGCTCCGATAATAATCACTTTGCTCATGGGGCTTAGTTTAGCGTGTGGGCTACAGCTGTGGGCGACGACGCCGCGCAAGGTAGAGGGTCAACGGTGGCCAGCAACAAAAGAGAGGTTTAACGACTGGTCGCTAGGCAACTTGTTGATGATTCTAAACACTGACCCCTCCCCGCTCCTCAGCTACAGGTCAGCCAAAACTGCCACAGTAAAGGCATGAATAACTCCACCGTTTTGGCCCTCAGTCTGAGCCTTGGCGTACTGTTTAGCGGCACGGTTTTGGCCCAACCCGCTACCCAATTAGCTGCCCAACCAGCCACCCAGCCCGTAGCACAAGACGCTACGCCACTGAATGTAGTGACCAACATGCCCGCACCTGTTGTGACCGTTACTTTTCCTGACAGCGGTGCGGGCGTTATCACCAACCCGCAGGCCACCACCAGCCTCAAAGTGTGGCTTAACAAAGACCCAAATGGCATAGGCATGAGCCAGTACAGCGTGGGCGACACTCTTGCGGTGGGTGTACAGGTAAGCCAGGATGCGTACATTTACCTGTTTGACATCAGCAGTGACGGACACATTTCACTATTTGCACCCAACGGCTATGACGGCCCGCGCGGTAACTTTGTACGCGCTGGGCGCAAGGTGATGTTTCCTGGTGCGGGGGCCAAATACACCCTTACCGTAGGCGGGCCACTGGGCCAAAGCCGCGTGCTAGCGCTGGCGAGCCGTGTGCCGCTTAACCTCAGCGACATCGCCACTTTTGTAGGGCAGCAGGGCTTTGGTACGGTGAGTATTCAGGGTGAGCCTGCTCTGGGTCAGGCGCTGGGCAGTGTGGTCAGCAAGCTGCAACCTGGCGACTGGGTGAGCAGCTACAGCTGGTACGGCGTGGGCGAACCTGGACTGGGCAACCCTGAAACGGCTAAAGCGCCCGCCGTGGTCGTTCCCGTACCCGCGCCTGCACCTGTTGGGGCCACTACGCCCGCAGGCAGCATTGCCGCAGGTGAGCGCCCCGACCATACCGTTGACCGTGCCATTCAAGAGGCGTACAGCCGTCTGCGCGGCGCGTCTTCGCTGGGGCAGGCCAGTGACTACGCACAGAGCTTTAGCGGCGGTATCTGGCAAAAGTTTGCGGGGGTGGCAGCCTACGGAAAGGGCATCGTGTTTCACCAGGCGGGCGCGGCCCAAGCGTATGCGGTACACGGCAAGGTGCTTGAGCGCTACCTGAGCTTGGCCCAAGCCGAAAGCGCCCTGAGTAAAGTCCCCACCCGACTAGGCTGGCCTGTCGGCGACGAAAAGATTTTGCCGCGCAACAACTACGGGCGCACGGGCTACTACGCTCCCTTTGCTTCGGGTGCGCTGTACAGCAGCGACAAAGGCACTTTTTGGCTGACGAGTGACCTGCTTGCCAAATACCAGGCGTTAGGCGGCGCAGGCAGCGCCCTGGGCTTTCCGCTGCGCGACCAGTACCTCTACAACGGACACTGGGCTGCTCAATTTGAAGGCGGAAGCCTGCGCTGGAACGGCACAAGTTACATTATCTTTAAGTGAAATTGTCAAGTGAACGGGGCAGGTAGTACAGCTCCGTATTAAATCCGGATTGAATAAGGTCGTTTCTGATTTAATCGGAGCGCAATCCGTATAATA
>JAGLBF010000155.1 GCA_018260375.1 Deinococcus sp. | reverse complement strand
ACAGTGAGCATGTAACAGTGACCAGGCACTAGGTACCAAGTACCAGTCAGCACCAGCGATTGGTACTCAAAGCGGGCGGCTGTCTCCTCATACGGACGGCGCCAAATTCCAGCACAGTAGCAACAACACGGTCGTACCAGTACAGTCATCAAGGTACCGCTTGTGTTTCTGTACCGCAAAACCCGCAACTTTTCTCACTCGCATTCGCCCAGAGTAAAGCAGAAACGACCTGATTTAATGGGAATCTGTATAAGCACCAAAATATTAACACCAGCTTTTGTTTTGCCACATTTTAGCGTTGCCAGGGCATACCTCTGCCCTATTGCTCATACCTAGCCTGTACACTGAAGTCAAATGATTTTTGTTCGGTGGGTCACATGGCTGATAGGCGCTTTGTTCGGTTACACACTAGGGCGCACGCTACCAATGGGCAACAATGAAGGCATACAGGCCATCAACACCCTGTCGCTGGCGCTAGCGGGGTTTCTGGCGGCGTACCTGTTGGGGCCAACGGTAGAGCGTTTTTGGGCCGACAAGGTGCTGCCGTGGTTTAACCGTATCTCGCCGCAAGTTGTTACGGCGTCTACCTTTGGTCTTGCCATCGCCCTGCTGCTCAGTGTACTGATCAGCAATTTGCTGGGCAACATCCCCTTTTACAGCTGGTGGTGGAATGTCATTATTACGGCGGTGCTGGCGGCCTTTTTTATCGCTTTTGCCCTGCGTAACAAAGAATCATTTACACAGCTCGGTCCGCAACCACGCAAAAAAGCCGGCGGCAAACTGTTAGACAGCAACATTATTATTGACGGGCGCATTGTTGACCTGGCCAAGGCGGGGTTTATTGACGGCGAGCTGATTGTACCCGGCTTTGTACTGCGCGAATTGCAACTGCTGGCTGACCACGGCGACCCCCAGCGGCGCACACGCGGCAAACGCGGTCTCAATGTGCTGGAAGAACTGCGACAAGTCACTCATTTGCGTATAGATGACTGGGATACCAGCGAAATCAGCACCGTAGACGACAAACTGGTACGTCTGGCCCGTGAAAGTGGAGCCAAATTGATGACCAATGACGGCAACCTGTCTAAAATTGCCAAACTTTACGGACTAACCGTACTGAGTCTCAATGAAGCGGCGGTGGCCCTGCGTCCACAGCTTCAACCTGGTGACAGCATTACCGTGACTGTCAGCAAAGGCGGGCAACAAGCAGGACAGGGTATCGCCTACCTAGATGATGGCACCATGATTGTGATAGAAGACGGCAGCAAACTTAAAGGCAAACCCAGCCGCGTCGTTGTGGTCAACAACGTACAAACCAACGTGGGCCGTATGATATTCGCTAAACCTGATAAGGAAAACGCTCAAGAAGAAGTAATAGGATAAAGCACAGATAGGGAATTGGTCATACAAAGGATGTTATACGGGTTTCGCGGTATAGAAGCACAGTCGGTGCTGTTCTGACTGTGCTGGAATTTGGCGCAGTTCGTATGAGACACTCAGGCCCGTCTGTTACATTCCAATCGGCACATCTACGCCCAACTCTGCCAGTACAGTGCGTATGGCGCTCACGTCCATGCCGCTGAGGGCGTGTACCCGCTCTACGGTGGCGTGTTCTTGAAATTCATCGGGGATACCCAGCACACGCACAGGAAGGCTGATGTTTAGGCGGCTGAGTTCTTCCAGTACCGCTGAGCCAAAGCCGCCGACGACCGTGTTGTCCTCTACAGTGACAATGGCGCGTGCGGTAGCGGCAATGTCGCCGAGCATCGCTACGTCCAGCGGTTTGACAAAGCGGGCATTGACCAGTCCCACATTACCCAGGTCGCGTACAGCCTCCTGAGCGTACTCCAGGGCCTTACCGCCTGCCAAAATAACCACTTCATCTGTACCTGTTTTGGCAGAATGTACGGGGCGCTGCAGCCATTCCCACTGGCCCCAGCGCACTTCGGGCCAGGTGCCGCGGTCTACGGCGGGTGTATTGCCGCGCGGATAGCGAATCGCGACGGGGCCGCCTATCCGCAGGGCTTCTTTAAACATGGCGCGCAGCTCATACGCGTCTTTGGGCAGGCCAATGCGCATGTTGGGAATGCTGCGCAAAAAGCTGAGGTCAAACACGCCGTTGTGGGTAGCACCGTCTGCTCCTACGATACCGGCGCGGTCAATGGCAAAGATGACGGGGATATTTTCTATAGCGACGTCATGCAGCACCTGATCATAAGCGCGCTGCAAAAAACTGGAATAAATCGCCACCACAGGCCGCAAACCCTGCAATCCCATACCCGCCGCCACCGTGACGGCGACCTCTTCGGCAATGCCCACATCCAGGTAACGGTGAGGGTGGGCTTGGCTGTACTCTACCAATCCTGAGCCTTCGCGCATGGCAGGAGTGATCACGTACAGGCGCGGGTCTAGCTCGGCAAGTTCGCTCACCGCGTCGCCAAATGCGTTGCTCCACGAGTACATCTTTTGGGCGGCAGCAAACTGGTAGGTGTCGGGGTCAAACTTGGCAGGGCCGTGCCACTTGATGGGGTCAGCCTCCGCAAGTTCTACGCCCTTGCCTTTTTTGGTCACCACATGCAGCACGGTGGGGCCGTCTAGTTCCTTAAGGCGCTGAAGCAGCCACACCAGTTCGGTAATATTATGTCCGTCTACTGGGCCGACATAGCGCAGGCCCATCGACGAAAAGGGGTTGATGCTGGCGGGGTCAAAAAAGTGACGGGTAGAGTGCTTGGCACGGCTCATAAAGTTGGCAAGCTGTTTGCTCAGCGCCGACACCGCCTTTTTGCCCGCGTCCTCACCGTCTTGGTACCACTTTTGCACCTGCAAGCCGCGCATAAAGCGGTTAAGGCCGCCCACATTCTCGGAGATGCTCATCTCGTTGTCGTTAATAATAATCAGCATCTTGGGCTGTATATCGCCAATGGTGTTGAGGGCGGCCAGAGCCATACCGCCTGTGAGCGCTCCGTCACCGATGACGGCGGCAACTTGGTGGTTTTTACCCAGTGCGTCGCGGGCCAGGGCCATGCCCAGCGCGTTGGCGAGGCTGGTACTGGCGTGCCCCACGGTGATGGCGTCGTGGGGTGACTCGCTCACCCGCGTAAAGCCTGACAGCCCGCCTTCTTTTTTGAGGGTGTGCATCAGGTGGCGGCGGCCTGTTAAGATCTTGTGGGCGTAGGCCTGATGACCCACATCAAATAAAATTTTATCTTGCGGCGACGACAGCACATAATGCAGCGCCACAATCAGCTCGGCGGCCCCCAGCGAAGAGGCCAGGTGCAGGCCGCCCACACTCGCTACCCGCACAATTTCGCCGCGCAACTCCTCCATCAACTCAGGCAGTTGCTCAGGGGCCAGTAGCTTGAGGTGAGCGGGCGAGTTGATGCCGTCAAGCAGCGGCGTCAGCGGTACCAGGGGTGAGGGCAATGCCCGCAGTGACGGTGCGGATATGGGCTGGTCTGAGCTAGAGTCATTTGGCATAATGGTTTATACTTTTTAGGTATTCTTTATCTATGTCTAAGAAATATCATGTCTAGGCAGCGTACCGATGATAGAGAGACGTATAAACATAGACGTGTGGCCTTACGAATTGGCGCGGCGCTTACATATTTTGGTACTGATATAGTATAGCAACTGGCCTATTAAGGTACTGGCGAGGTATAGAAATGAATAACTTAGCTTGTATTATACCGCGTTTTGATATCCAGTGTTTACTGGGTTGTGGCCTTGCCTGGCGTAAAGTTGCGTCCCGTGAGCAGCAGGCCCTCCGCGGTGCGCACTTCGCCAATAAACGGCATAAACCAAATGGTCTGTGAGGCGGGGAACAGGCTGCCTAAGTCGTCGGTCATCTGGCGATTGATGACCCACACGGGGTACTGCTGGTTGCCCACCGTGACTGTACGCTGCTCAAGTACCTTGTACAGGTAGTTGAGTGTGCCCGTTTGCAACACTTTGCCGTCGTCAGAGCGCACGGTGGCTTTACTGCTGCCGCTCCAGGTCGCGCCGACGTTCCAGGCGGCAGCGGCGGGGTACTCTTGCCAGGCGGGTTCTAGAGTGACGGTCAAACCAGGTTTGCGAAAGCCGAGAAGCTGCTGGCCCGCGTCGCTGGTCTGACGATACCAGGTTTGCAGTGCGCCGCGCCCCGTCAGCTGAGTAACTTGCACCTGATTAGTCCCGAACAGCACTGGGCCGGTATTTTGCAGCACATACGGCTCAGTATTGGGTTCATTTTCAGGGACGTAGCTCCACTGTAAACCTGTTTGGTTAGGATAAAAAGACACGCTACTAAAACTGGTCTGGGCCGTAACTGTAGGAATGACCTGCACAGCCTGGCGCGGGGCACAGGCGCTGAGGGTCAGCAAACAGGCCAGAACTGGCAGCAAAAAGCGGTATTTCATGCCAAGCAGCATAGCGCTTTGCTGCCTGGCGGGGGCCAGAGTGTGAGCTGGCTTTTAGAGGCCAATGGCTTTATGTTGACCCACTGTAGGAAGTGCGTAAGGTGGGGAGTCTTACAGTGAGGATTATGCCTCTTTCTGCTGAAGACACTGCCCTCTTTAACTACCTTTCTGAAAACGCCGAAACGCGCATTCTGATGTACCGCGACGCAGGCGAAGCGATAGACCGCGCCCTAGAGTTTACGCTCGGCGAAATCACCGACGTGCTTGACGAACACGAATTCCGATCGCCGCGCTTTGCCCGCCAGCTGTCTGAACTGGGCGTGCGGCTTACCAACATTTACCGTAATACCCCGCGCTCACAGTAAGAACTGTAGCACTCAGCCACTTGAGGTTCTGGCCTGTACAGCACGCTCAAAGGTGGCCTCCGCGCTGGTGCAGACGGCACCTTCCCAACTGTGCTGGAATACTGTGCTGAGCTACTGCGCTGAACCACTGTGCGGCAATAAAGCGCCGTCCGCAGTACCCAGCCGTATAAAACCAGACGTACGACGAAAAATATCATCTTAAGGAAAGGGCGCTGATACGGACTGCGCTAAATTCCACCACAGTCGGAAAAGCGCCGCCTGCGGCT
>JAGLBF010000154.1 GCA_018260375.1 Deinococcus sp. | reverse complement strand
ACACGGGCGACCTTGCCCGGTTCGACGAGGACGGCTACGTGTACGCCGTGGACCGTATGAAAGACATGATCATCAGCGGCGGCATGAACATCTACCCCGCCGAGGTGGAGGCAGTCATCATGACCCATCCAGCAGTAAAAGACGTGGCCGTGCTGGGCCGCTCGCATACAGACTACGGCGAGACGGTGGTGGCCGTGGTGACCCTCAATGACGGACAAACCCTCACCCTGCAAGACCTGCGAACCTACTCCCGCGAACATATTTCCGATTACAAGGTGCCGCGTGAAGTGATATACGGCGAAGTGCCCCGCAATCCCAGTGGCAAGATTCTTAAGCAGCAACTGCGTCAAGCGCTGCGTGAAGGCCTTTAAGCACCCCAGCGCCAGTCTCGTGACCCCCGTCACCGCGCGGCACTGCTACGGACTCCCTGGTATGGCGGTACAGTCGGTGTCGTCTCAACTGTACCGCCGTACCAGGGAACCCGTATTTTTTCTTCTCGCAACCGCACTACTTAAATTAGAAACGACCCGATTGCATCGCAATCCTTATAACCTGACAGAACCGGGCGAACACTGCAGTTTTCTTGTTCATGGTCTTCCCTCCTACCTTTATTGCGAATGTCAGGGGGAGAAGGTTCAACAGGTCTGGGTGTAGGGATTTGCGTCTATCAAGGGCCGTGCTCCAGCTGCATTTCCGTGTTCAGGTGCATGTCCACCACGCGCACGCCGCGTCCGCCTTCAGCCACAGCAAAGGTGCCGTCTGACAAAGGGGTAATGTCCATTGGTTTGGTAACACTCAGGGGCGTGAGCTTGCCGCTTGGCAGTTCAATGCTGGTGACCTGGCCTGAGCGGTCAGTGACCAACACCATATCCCCGTTGAGGCCCAGTTTGTCCGGGTGACCCGGCAGCGTCCACTCACCCAGCAGCTCACCTTGCAAGCTCAGGTGAAGCAACCGGCCTGTCACATCCAGTGCCAGCAAGCCGCCCCGGTAATCGGCCAGCTGCACAGGCATACCACCTACAGGCAGGCGCTTTTCTATACTGAGGGTCTTCGGGTCAAGAATGCAGATTTCACCGCTGAGGTGATGCGTGACGAACAATTTGCCGCCCGAAAGCAGCACGCCGTCCATCACGTCGGCCAGTGGCTTGCCTTGCTCGTGGGCAATGGTGACTTGTGTCCCGCCCAGCGCACCTACCGCGCCGCGCACGCTCTTAAAGTACACCCGCCCACCATGCGAGTCGCTGCTGGCTGTGAGGCCCGCTACGCCGTTTGGCACAGGGTAACTTTTGACAATATTCAGCGGGCTCACATTCACCTGCAACACCCGGTCATTGGCGGTATCGGCCAGATACACCTGGTCGCCCAGACGTACACCTTGCGTAAACCAGGCTTTTTGCCGTCCACCCGCGCTGAGGCTGGCCGTCACCCTGTTGCCCTGAATGACGCTTAACGTTCCGGCCTGGTCATTGCTGGCAACGAGGAATCCGCGCGGCGTGTTGACCACGACCGCCGGGTCAGGCAGGGTAGCGGCAATGCCCTGTAAGGGCGGAAGACTCGTCCAGACCAAGACGCCCGTAAGAGCTACCGCCGTCCCCAGCGCCCAGGGCCACAGTAGGCGGAGTGGGCGGGGCCACAAGTAGGCCGGGCGAGGCTCTTGAGGCGGCCTGGCCTCATGTGTACGAACTTGGGTCAGCAGTTGTTCACGCAGCGCAGCAGGCGGAGCGGTAGCGGAGACTTCTTCCAGTACAGCTGCCTGCACGTGTTGTAAGAAGACCAGGTGTTCCCGGCACTCCGCGCAGCCTAACAGGTGAGCTTGCACGTCCGCACCCAGTGGATAGGCTTGCGCTACGTGGCACTCCAGGGCGCCTTGTACAGTCTTGCACTCTAGCCCAGCATTTAGTCCAGCCATGCCTTTCCCCCTTCACCCAGTACACCCTTGAGGTATTTTAGGGCGTAACTCAGGCGACTTTTTACCGTTCCCACAGGGACGCTCATGGCCTGGGCGATCTCCTCGCGCGACTGGCCTTGTAAAAAAGCCCGCTGTACCGTTTCCTGATGACTGTCCGAGAGTTCCCCCAGCGCTTGCCTAAGCTGCTCACGCTGCGCGGCCTGCTCCGTGTGCTGTACCGCGCCCGCACGGTCGTCTCGCAAGGGCCGCTCTACGCCGTCCTCGTCTTGCAAGGGCAAAGTGATCCGGTGCACCCGCAAGCGGTCGAGTGCACGTGAACGTGCCATAACCAGCAAAAAGACCTTCAGGGAACCGCGCTGTGCATCAAACGCGCCGGGGTTATCCCATAGTCGTAAAAACACGTCCTGAAGCACTTCCTGCGCCGTTGCCTCATCCAGCAGTTGCCGCAACACGCCGTACACCAGGCCCGAATAGGCATCGTACACCTCAGCCAGTGCCTCTTCATCCCGCGCCAACAAACGCTGCCAGCACAGAAGATCCTGGCTAGGCTGAAGAGCATTGGTGTCATGAGTCACTGTCTGAAGCATAGATGGAGACGCACGCAAGAACGTCATACCACTACTACGCAAAAGAAAAGAAAAAGGTTCAATAGGGCTGAGCAGACGAGTAGGTGCATCCGATGTTGTCCACCTGACTTCTGAGTGCCGTTGACGCTACGGGGACGGCGGGCGTAGAAAACAGTACGCCTTTCTTGCCGTGCTGGAAGGGAGCGCAGTCCCTAAAACACCGGGCAACCTTTCCAAGCGCTGAGTCAGCGCTGCCCCCTGAGCTACTCTGGGGGAATGGCTGATTTTTCATTTCTAGGGCTGGGCGGCACCGATGAGGTGGGCGCGAGTTCATATCTTTACCGCTTTACTGAAGGCCGACTGCTGATTGACGCAGGCTTGCGCCCAGGGCAGATCGGGGACGCGGCACTTCCCAACCTGGCACTGCTGGCAGACAGCCCACCCGACACCATGATTCTGACCCACGCCCACCTAGATCATGCGGCGGCTGTGCCGGTGGTGCTGCGCCAGTTTCCCAGGCTGAAGGTGTACTGCACGCCTGCTACCGCTCGTCTTGCGGCTCTGACACTGGCAGATACCTTCAAAATTGGGCAGCGTCAGGGGCAACCCCTCTTCAGCGCACGCGACTTACAGCGTGCGCTGGGGGCACTGACGCCACTAGACTACTTTGAGCGGGTGGCGGATTACGGCTTTGCCTTTACCTTTTTTCCTGCAGGGCACCTCTTGGGCGCGGCCAGCGTACTGCTGGAATCTAGCGCAGGCACGGTCTTTCATACCGCTGACGTAAACAATGTCGCCACCCATGTCACCCCCCCCGCCTGGATGCCTGCCCAGGTTACGGCCGTAGACGCCGTTGTCAGTGAGAGCACCTACGGCGACACCCAGCTGCCTGCCCGCAAAGAACAGGTCAGGAATTTTGTGGCTGCCACCGCACAAACCTTGCGGCAAGGTGGCAAGGTACTGATTCCCTCCTTTGCCCTAGGCCGCGCTCAGGACATCGCCCTGATTTTGCAAAGTGCTATTGCCGGCAAACAACTGCCCCCTGTTCCTGTGTATCTAGACGGCATGACCCGTGAAGTGACCTCCACGTATCAAGAGCTGTTGCCTTTGCTTCCTGAGGCGCTACAAAACCGCGCTGAAACCTCGCGGCAGCCTCCCTTTCTCAGCGGCACGGTGCAGCTGGTGACAGACACCGCCATGCGCGAGAAGATTATTGAGGGCCGGGGGCCAGCCGTCGTCATCTCTTCCAGCGGGATGCTGCACGCAGGAGTCAGCCCCCTGTATGCCCGCCAATGGCTGCCTGACCCTGATAATGCCCTGTTTATCGTGGGCTATCAGGATGCCGAAGCGCCAGGGCGCAGGCTGCTGGAGCTGGAAAATGGCGGCGAGATTCTGCTGCCTGATCCTGCGGGCGAAGGGTTTAGTCCAGTGGCGGCTTATGCCCACATTCAGCGCTATTACCTCTCGGCTCACGCTGACCAGGGCGGCCTCCTGGGGCTGATTCACCGCTACGCGCCGCAAAAAGTGCTGCTGACACACGGCGAAACAGCACCGCGCTTTGCGCTCAGGTCGTTCCTGGATACCAAACGGGAAGTGGTTTTGCCCGCAGCCGGTGAAGAGATCTCTTTGCTCGACAGTGGCAAACGGCGGCGCTCTTTTTTGGGGGTGGTCACCGACAAAGGGAAGAGTAAGCCAAAAGGTACAGATGGGGACAGCGCAGACAGCGCCGATGGTCGCCCTCCCCAGGCCACCAAACAGCTGCACCGCCGCTTTACCACCGAAGTAAATTATGACCCTGAATATCACGTGCTGGTTATGCAAATTCCCAACGACATCCCAGGGCAGATTTTTGGCAGCGGCCAGTACACCGTAGAAGTGGTGCGCGGCAAGCTCACCAAGGTCAAGATGACCGAGCAGCAGGTTCAGAAAGAAGAGCCTGATCAGGCACCCAACCAGGGGATCACGGCAGCAAAAACGGATTAGACTACAGGCGACTGAAGCGGCCCGTTTGCTGGCGAAAACAGAACATATGGCTGCGTTTCGCGAGTGGGCTGGCTGCTTCAGACAAAGGAGCCTTATGTCTTATACCGTGTCGTTTATCGCCCATCCACAGTCTGCTGAGCTGCGCTTGCAAGTCGGCAGCCATAAGACCTCATTTACACTGGCGCTGCAAGTAAAGAGCGTGCCAGACAAGGCGCTTATCAAGATAGAAAGCTGGTTTCTGGAGTATCTGGATTCCTACACCACCTACAGGGTTATGCAGGAACTGCGGCAAGCCAACGTGCAAGCCGAGCTGCAAAAGGCCAGGTTGGCAAGTCAACAGTCAACGGTGCCTGCCCCGCCGCCAACCAAAACCAAACCGTCTGACTCCAGCACCTCCTATGCGGTGTGCGACTACAGCACCCAGGGTAAGCTGGCCGTTTGGGGTGGCGTGATTACCCATGCGGGCCAAACCATTTACTGCTGCGGCCAGGTTCCAGCGGGTCAACGGGGCGAGCAGTACGCCATCAAGCGAACCAGGCAGTACCTCAAGCAGCTGAAAATCCACGCCACTATTT
>JAGLBF010000153.1 GCA_018260375.1 Deinococcus sp. | reverse complement strand
TCTAGGTCGCTTGGATAGGGTTTGCGGCTCACACCCTAAGTCTACCTGTTATGTCGCACACATAAAATACTACCCAAATTTCAAATGCCTTGCTGACACCCTCTAGGCGGGCTTTTTTTCGTTTATAGGTTGGGGTGATGCTCGCTCAGGTATTCCTCTAAGGACGCCCACCAATCCAGATAAGCGCGTCTGTTTCGCTGTGGTAGGGCAAGTCCAGCGGCATGCTTGCGCCCTAGTGTTAACCACTGATAGTGCTAAGCGGCTGAAAGTGTATTTTCCCTCAAAAAGCGTATAAAATGTTCGCATGGGAAGCATACAAAACAAATTACCCGAAGTCATGGGGCGGCACCGGGTCAAGCAGGCCGCCTTAGCTGAAGCGGCAGGTGTCCGGTATGCCACGCTAAACAATGTCTACAACGATAAAACGCGGCGCATAGACTTTGACACGCTGGCCTCTATTCTCGACGGCCTGTATATCCTGACCGGGCATCAGTACACCGTGGCGGACTTGCTGGCCTACGACCCAGCGGTGAATGAAACGGCCCTGCTGGACGCCAGCGCCGCCGACCTTGCTGACCAACTGGCTACCATTGAGGAAGATGTAACGCCCGCAGAGATGGCTGCTTGGCTCGCTGCGCTAGAAAGCAAACCTGCGTGACCAGTGGGCAGACCTACCAGCGCGGCGACCTGCTCCTGGTTACCCTTGACCCTGTTCTGGGCAGTGAACAGGGCCTGAAGCGGCCTTGTATCGTCCTTAGCCAACTGGCGACGGTGCAGGCTTCTGGTTCCAGACCCGTTTATTTTGTGGTTCCTCTAACCACCGCACGCAAACTGACTGGCCCACTGGCTCCGTTGCTCCAGCAGCGCCCTAGTGGGCTGCGGGCCGATTCTGTGGCCCTGGTCATGCACGCCCGTTCTATTGACCCCCGCCGCATCGTCAGTCACTGGGGCCGCGTGGACGCTCAGGACATCGCCACCCTTCAGGCCGCCCTCCCTGCGCGTGCTGACAGAGCAGTAAGGAAGTCGAGGACACCATGACCATACCTGAAAAGGTTCTAGAAGCGCAGTTTATTGAGAAACTCCGAGACCTTAAATACTCTTACCGCGCCGATATTCGGACTCGCACCGCGCTAGAAGCCAATTTCAGGGCCAAGTTTGAATCACTGAACCATGTCAAATTGACCGATAGCGAGTTTGCGCGGCTGTTAGAGCAAATCATTACCTCAGATACCTTTGAAGCTTCCAAGATTCTACGCAGCAGGCACACCATGACAAGGGATGATGACACGCCGCTGGATTACACGCTGGTCAATGTCAAGGACTGGTGTAAGAACGACTTTGAAGTTATCAATCAACTGCGGATGAATACCCGTGACAGTAACCACCGTTATGATGTGATGCTGCTGCTCAATGGCGTACCTGTGGTGCAAATAGAACTGAAAAAAAGCGACGTGGTGCCGCAGGTCGCTATGAAGCAAATTGTGGATTATAAGAATGATACAGGCAATGGCTACACCCATACCCTGCTGAGCTTTATTCAGCTTTTTGTGGTGAGTAATGGCAAAAGCACTCATTACTTTGCCAACAATCTCCAGGAGCATTTTAGTTTCAATGCCGATGAACGCTACCTGCCTATTTATCAGTTTGCCGCCGAGAACAACAAGAAAATCAATGACCTCAACAAGTTCGCCGACTCATTTCTAGCCAAATGCACACTGGGCGAGATGATAAGCCGCTACATGGTGCTGCTGGAAACTGAAAAGCGGCTGATGATGATGCGGCCTTACCAGATTTACGCGGTCAAGGCCATCGTGGACAGCATCGCGCAGGGGACGGGCAACGGGTACATCTGGCACACCACGGGCAGCGGCAAAACCCTGACTTCGTTCAAGGCGTCCACACTGCTGAAGGACAATGACCAGATAGACAAATGCGTGTTTGTGGTAGACCGTAAAGACCTTGACCGCCAGACCCGCGAGGAGTTCAACCGCTTTCAGGCGGGCAGCGTGGAGGAGAACACCAACACTGGGAGACTGGTGCGCCGCCTGCGGTCTACCGACAAGGCCGACAAGGTGATAGTGACGACCATCCAGAAGCTAGGACTGGCCCTGAGCGGGGGGAACAACGCCGAGTATGCAGGCCAGCTAGAGCCGCTGAAAAATAAGCGCATGGTCTTTATCTTTGACGAGTGCCACCGCTCACAGTTTGGCGAGAATCACAAGGCCATCAAGGGTTATTTCCCCAATTCGCAACTGTTTGGCTTTACGGGTACGCCTATCTTTGATGAGAATGCCCACATGGTTCAGGTCAAGGGCAAGGAAGCCAGTTACCAGACTACCAAGGACATTTTTCAGCGCCAGCTTCACGCCTATACCATCAATCACGCGATTGATGACAAGAATGTGCTGAAGTTCCATATCGATTATTACAAGCCTGAAGGCAGTGAGACCCAGTCTAACAAGAACCAGCCCAATAACAATGAACCGCCGCCCAAGTCTGCTGTGATTGCCAAAATTTTGCAGAAGCACGACGCGGCTACCGCTGGGCGCAAGTTCAATGCGATTCTGGCAACGGCTTCTATTGATGACGCTATCCAGTATTACACCCTGTTTCAGGAAGAACAGGCAAAGCGTTTGGCGGCTGACCCTGATTTCAAGCCGTTGAATATTGCCGCCGTATTCTCGCCGCCCGCTTCTGTGAGCGCCGAGGCCAAACAGATACAGGAAGACCTGCCGCAAGAAAGCGAAGACAACAAAATCAACCCAGAAGGCAAAAAGCAAGCTCTTGAGCGAATTATCAGTGACTACAATGCCTTGTACAGCACCAATCACAAGCTGAGCGAGTTTGACGCTTACTATCAGGATGTTCAAAAGCGCATCAAAAACCAGCAATGGCCCAACCGCGACTATTCGCACGCCCAGAAGATAGACATCGTAATTGTGGTGGATATGCTGCTGACGGGCTTTGATTCCAAGTACCTCAACACCCTGTATCTGGACAAGAAACTGCAATATCACGGGCTGATACAGGCCATGTCGCGCACCAACCGTATTCTGAACGCCTCCAAGCCTTACGGCAACATTCTGGATTTCAGGGGCCAGCAGAAAGCTGTAGACAAAGCCATAGAGATGTTCTCGGTCGGCGACGACAAAGAAGAGAACCGCCAAACGTGGCTGGTGGAGGACGCGCCCACCGTCATCGCCGAGCTACGGAAAGCCGTGCACAAGGTCACCCAGTTTATGGAGCTGCACGACCTCGCCCCCACTGCCGCCGAAGTGGGCAACCTGAGCGGCGACACTGCCAAATTACAGTTCATCAAGTTTTTCAAGGAGGTGCAGCGCCACAGCACGCAGCTAGAGCAGTACACCGACCTGACCGACGAGCAGCGCGAGCAGATAGCCGCCATCATCCCCCCCGCCGACCTGCAAGCCTTCAGGGGAGCTTACCTAGAGACAGCGCAGGCCCTTAAGGTCAAGCAAGACAAGCCTGACCCCGAAGCCCCGCTGGAAGAAGTGGACTTTGACCTGGTACTCTTTGCCTCGGCCATCATTGATTACGACTACATCATGACCCTGCTGGCCCGCTCCAGCGCCCAGGAAACGCCTGAGCAGCAGCGCGTGACCCGCGACAAGCTGCTGGCGATGATTCAGGCCGACTCCAAGTTCATAGATGAACGCGAGGAAATAGGCGAGTACATCTCTGGCCTGCCGACGGGTGTGGCCCTGACCGAAGCCGAACTGTGGACCGGTTACGAGCAGTTCAAGGCCGAGCGCAACACCGCCGAGGTCAGCAGTCTGGCGCAGGTACACGGCCTAGGCGCCGCCGCCCTGCAAGACTTTGTAGACCGTACCTTGCAGCGGCTTATCTTTGACAGTCAGGCGCTGGGCGAGTTGCTGGCCCCGCTGGGACTGGGCTGGAAGGCCCGCAAGCGCAAGGAAGAAGAACTGATGGGTGACCTGGTGCTGGTGCTGCGCCGCCGCGCCGAGGGTAGAGATATAGCAGGACTGGAGGCGTATGAGTAACGAACCGAATAAACCCGCCCCCGCGCCTAAGCTGAGGTTTAAGCAGTTTGAGGGAAGTGGCGAGTGGGTAGAGAAGAAGTTGGGGGAAGTATGTCTTGTCTTAAACAACTTACGCCGTCCTATTACGGGGAATCTGAGAATAAAAGGAGAGTACCCTTATTATGGTGCTAGTGGAATAGTTGACTACGTTGAAAAATATATATTTGATGAACCCTTGATTCTAGTTGGTGAAGATGGGGCAAAATGGGGAGAATTTGAGAAAACGGCTTTTATTGCTGAAGGAAAGTACTGGGTTAATAACCATGCTCATGTCTTGAAGCCCAAAAATGTCCCACTTGGTTTTATTGAAAATTATCTCGTAAAAATTGATTTGGCTCCTTACGTTACAGGAGCTGCGCCTCCCAAATTAACGCTTGGGAAACTTAAAGATATTTCTATTCCCCTCCCCCCGACCCTCCCCGAGCAGACCCACATCGCCGCCGCGCTCTCCTCCCTTGATGCCGTCATTGCCGCCCACAGCGACCAACTAGAGGCCCTGCGCCAGCACAAGCGGGGGCTAATGCAGCAGCTTTTTCCCGCCGAGGGCGAACGGGTGCCGCGCTTAAGGTTCCCAGAGTTTGAGGGAAGTGGCGAGTGGGTAGAGAAGAAGTTGGGGGAAGTAGCCGAAATTCACAGAGGAGGTGCATTTTCTAAATCTGATATTAAAGAAGATGGTGAAGTATTTTGCGTCCACTATGGTGAATTATTCACTAAATATAGTGAGATTATAAATCATGTATTTTCAAAAACAAATAAAATTAGTGGTTTTAAGAGTAAGCGCGGCGATATACTTATGCCTAGTTCCGATGTAACCCCTGATGGCCTTGCAAAGTCTTCGGCTTTAAAGCTTGACGGTGTTATTTTAGTGGGAGACATGAATATAATTAGGCTTATACAAATAGAAAATCCTATTTTTCTTAGTTATATGCTTAATTATTCAAAAAGTAAAATTATAAAATTAGTTTCTGGTACGACAGTTAAACATATATA
>JAGLBF010000152.1:849-5071 GCA_018260375.1 Deinococcus sp. | reverse complement strand
CGGTGTCGCTGGGGTCTTTGTAGGGAAAAGGTAGGCCCAGCAGGTAATAGGCGTGCAGGTCAGTGTCACTGTACTCAGCGCGGATGACCCGCACGCCGCCACCGTCTTCTTTGTGCGTCAGTTGGAAAATATCAGCCGCAGCAAAAGCACTTAGAAGCTGGTTGACAGCCCGAAGTTCGGCGTTCGCGTCTGCCCACTCCTCGCGTTCTTGTGCCTGCACCGCCGTGTAAACCTTCGCCAGTTCGCCGTACATCACCCCGCGCAGGTTCTGGTAAGCGTTTTTCATTGCCCGCGCCGTGACCGTGGTGAAAAAGTAAGTCGGGTAGAGGTGCAAGAACTTGGCCCCGCCTTCCTCGCGCATGGTCTGACCCAGTACGAACTGGCGCAGAAGTTCTTCGGCCTGACAGACCTCGCAGATGCCGCGCCTCGCGTCAGTGCGACTACTCACGGGCATACGGTTGCTGTAGGTGGAATAGTCGGGCCGCGTGGTGAACGGCGAATTGCAAATCAGGCAGGGGCGCTGCCCCCCGCGTGCGTTGCTGCCTTCATAGCGCCCCAGTTCTCCTGCAAAGTCCCAGTCGGTTTGCTCGGTGCCCGTGCTGAGTGTTTGCCCCAAGTAACGTTCCAGAAAGGCGAAGGGTGGCTCACGCTGCGGCTCGCCCAGCTCGGTGATAACAGTGTCCCAAGCGGCTTGCATGCGCTCTGCGAGGTCGTTTTCGTCCAGACCCTTGTGACGGGTAAAGTAATGCCCCGCGACGTAGTACCACGGGTAACCCACGCCGCCTGTCAGCTCAATAGCGCGGTAGGCGGGTTGCAGGTCGGCTAGCCCCAGCGCAAGCAACAGTTTTTCGCCGTGGTCTTGCCGCTCACCGCCGTAGTAATCGGTCAGCAGCTTTGAAAGTCCAAACATACCTTCCGCGAGGCGGTCAGAGTTCAGTGTGCCCGCATAGTTCAGGTCAAGCGGTGTTTCATTTCCAGCGCGGCGCACTGTTTTGGCTTTGCGGGCTTCGGTGACGGGTGTTTTCTTGTCGCTGATAATCGCCAGCATGCGCCCAATCATCAGGCGACCCGCGTCCTGCGGCCCCAACAACTCGGTAAATTCGGGCTGATAATCAATCCCTTTGCCCCCACGCCCAACCAGTTGGCCCAGATTGTCGCCTAAGCGCCCCGTCAGACTGTCCCGCACATCATCCGCCAGCCCGTCTAAATCCAGCTCAGTGGCTTCTTTGGGTACAAGGTACGTGACGCCATCGGGAAAGAGCAGCCACGGCAGCCAGCCTGCGGGCTCGGCACGGCGCATCACGGAATTGTGAATCACCTGGGTCAGCAGCCCACGGTTTTCAGTGAGGCGGTGGTGGCGCAAGCGGTAGCGGTGGCGCAGCAACAAACCCAGTGTGGCGCGAACGTCATGAAGTTTGGCTTCGGCCTCTAGGTCTTCAGGGTGCTTGGCAATTGAAGCGACTAGGTCGCCCAATCGCACAAAAGGTGCGAGCTGCTCCATTAAGGCAGGGTCAGTCTTAAGGTCAGGGTAATTGCTTAGCAGCCGATTTTCTCCGCGCACGTCTTCAGCGTTGGCCGCAAGAAACGCAATGTCTTGCCAGTATTCTGAGCCTATGAATTCCCAAATGCCCAGCTTGTCGGCCCATTTCTCAAAGACGGCGCGGTAATCACCTGCACTGTCGCCCTCCAGACGGGCGCTACGCTCAGTGGCGTTTTCCCCCATCTTGTTGAGGTCGTGCATGGTCAACCCCGCCAGCAGAAGGCGCTGCTCTAATTCATCAAGCCTAGCCAGCTTGACCACCGTCCACGCCGCCATTACTGCATTTAGGGTGTGAACGGCGAGGCTCTGGGTTTCCATGTTTTCCAGCTTGGCGACGGCCTTCTGGCGCTTTTCAGCGGGCATGTCGGCGCTCAGAAAGTCGTCGCGTTCTAGTTCTTCTGCCGCTAAGCCTTTAGCATGTCTCAGGCTCAGGTGAGTCTGCAAGCGGGAAAAGACCTTCTCGGCCCACTCCGTCAGCACCGGCGAATCGCTGCTCTCAGCAATCAGGTGGGCCAACGGCGTAACGGCTCTGAGTGGTGATTCTTTCGGCGCGTCTATTTGAATATTGTCGAAGTCATTGAAGCTGTATTGGTCATCGTCAGGCGGCTCAAACAAAGTCTGGGTCATTGGTTTTGCTCCAGTAGCGGATGCTGTCAAGAAGAAGTGCGTCGGGGCCCAAAGCGGTGACGTAAGCTGCACCGCTGCTGTCCTCTACCAGATGAAGTTCAAATAGTGCGGGCAGTCTCAGTTTACTTCTGGCCTGACTGGGTGTCGAAGCGAAGGCAGCAGGCAGCACACAGCTACAAAGTTCCAGATTGCGCAGCTTGCGGTTGACTGCGCCCTGGGCATGGCTGCGGGTCTCAATCTGAAAGCTGCTGCGGGCCAGCGCCACGTTTTCCTTGCGGATAGGCGTGATGAGGCGGTCTTGAGAGCGTAGGGTCACCGGATTTCGTTCGTCCAGATAGCTTTCGATTCGGAAATACACATCCAGCTTGGGGACATAGAAACGCTGTCCCAGTGCTTCGGTCAGCCGCTGGGCTTCGGCTTTGGGCAGCGCAGTTACCTCGGCCCCAGACAGCAGCCGCAAAACGTTAATGCTAGTCACGGCCCGCGTCACAGGGTCGTACACCCAAACGTCTAACTGGCCCGCGCCGCGAAAGGCGGAAAGTTCGTCCAGCACGGCTTGCTGACGGTCTTCAGGGTCGCTCAGAGCCTTGAGGTGTCCAAAATGCGCGTTTCTAAGCCCGTAGACTTCCCGTGCCAGAGCGTCGTAGCTCTCCAACAAGACAGGAGAAACCCGTTGCTGACGCATTCTGACCCGTCTTTGCGCCGCTCGGACGCCACCCCAACGGTTGATGAACGAATGAAAACGCTGCGGCGGCGGAAAAATCTTTTCACGCAGAATCTCGAAGAAAGCCCGTCTTCCCTGTTCTGCTGCTGCCCAGTCATATTCGGTGAGGCGCTCAACCAGAAAACGCGGCAAAAGAGCTGTGGCCTGATAAGTTTCAAAGCCCTCGTGCCGTCCCAGTCGGCCCAAACGCTGAATGAAGCTGCCTGCATCCAGCGCTTCAAAAATCAGGTAGTTCAGACGAAAATCCACGCCGACGTCCACGGTGGAGGTGGCAATGAGCAGTACGTTGCCTTCACCTGCCAGTGCTGCCATCGCTTCAGCCCGCGCTTCTTTGCCCGTCAGTCCCGTGTTTTCGACGATGCAGACGTGTGGCAAGCGACCTTGCAAGTCACGCACCAGCCGCTTGGCGCTCAGCACACTGTTGCAAATGACCGCGCCTTTGCTGCTAGGGTAAGCCTCAAAAAACTGCTCAACTTGGCCTAGGTTCTGGTTAAACCAACCCACGATGCCGCCTTCGCTGGCCTCACAAGTCTGAATATCCAGCGAAATAGGCTGCAAGATGCGGCGGTAAGCGGGGCTGTCCTCCGTACCTTCGCGGTACTCGCCTTGCACGACAGCGCAGCGAAAACCCGAGGCTTCCAAACGCCTGATGAGGTCGTCATTGGGTGTGGCACTCAGGAACAGATATTTGGCTCGGTGCCGTTCGGTTGCCATGCTGCGCGAAAGTACCATCGTGTCCAACACGGCTGTGACTTGCGCCGCATCATAGATATGAAACTCGTCGAACACCACATACCGAAAGGTAGAGTTGAAACGCTGGGCGAGGCTAGCGAGGTTTTCAAACGGCAGGACATAGGCAAAATTGTTAATGAGGGTAAAGAGGTCAGGGTTGGTTAGCAAGGTCTTGAAGCCGTAAATTAAGGCCCGCACCGCGTCATAACGGTGCAGTGTTTCGGCCTGCGCCAAGGCGGTGATGGCTTGCCCGTCCATCATTTCGGGGAGATATTTGCCCTGATAGCCGAACGTTGCCTGCAAGTTTTCGGCCTGGTTGAACTGGTCACGAATCAGTTCATTGGTCGGGTATACGAAGACAGGCTGAAAGGGAAAAAGCCCCTGTAGCACAGGCAAATGCGCCGCCAGCGTCTTGCCGTCACCCGTCATGGCGGTGTCGAACACCACGTCTATTTCGGGGTCTTGCAGCGCCTCGAAGACGGCGAGTTGATGGGTCGCCAGTTGCCAGCCACCAGGCAGCGGGAATGGGGCCGCCTCAGTCCGCTTGGAATAGACCGCAGGGAACAAAAACTGCACTGGGTTTCACCTCCTTTATAGGT
>JAGLBF010000152.1:0-839 GCA_018260375.1 Deinococcus sp. | reverse complement strand
CAGATGGGTGTAACAGCGTATGGTAACACCTTTAAGTGAAGCTAAATCTGCTACCTGATAACAGATTCAGCTCCTCACAGACTTAGTTGCAGCTATCCAGGGTGGGGATTTGTGCAGTAGTCCGTCAACGGTTGGTAAAGGCGCGATGCGAAAAACTCGCGCTTCTCCTTGGACAGATCCCAGAGCAAGTCTTCAACGAACAGGTTCAATGCCTGACCATGTTCGTAATAGGAATAATCATCTATAATAGTTACCTCTTTTGAATCGAGAGAAAGAAGGCGAAGATGTGCTGTTTGCAGCGGACACACCTTCGGCTTCGGTTTTTGCGTAGCCCTATGCTTCGCATCTGTCAGGATTATGGAATGAAAGTAATCTTTTGTCAAGTCCAGTATCAGTAACCGGAAATTTTTCAGTTTTGATTTATTGAGTTAGACTGTGGATGGGCCAGATGCATTTCAGATTTCCTCGTAGAGGATTGAAATACTGATACTGGTCTTGACATCACAGTTTTTCCCCCTTGTAAAGGATATTGGCCTTCACTATCGCCCACCCATGCCCCAGCACCTGCTGCCGCAAAGCGGGCGGTTCCAGTACAGTGACACCCCCACCGTAATTGGCTATCCACCACACCACATCGGGCGAAAGTGGCACGGTGAGTGAGCAGATGAGTGAGCCATCGGGTTGCCACTCGCAGACCTGCGAAGGATGGCGGCGGGTGCGGGCAATAGCGTGGGCTTTGGCGGGCACGACATGCAGCCGCACGGCGGTGGCCTGACCCGTACCGCTGAAAATGCCGAAATCCTGCTGCGCGTAGGCAGCGAGGTCAAAGTGGGGCTCTG
>JAGLBF010000151.1 GCA_018260375.1 Deinococcus sp. | reverse complement strand
AGTGGTAGGGCGTGTGCGCCTCGAACTCGGCGGCGCAGGTGTCTACCGTCTTGTAGACGGGCGTGGCTTTGGCTTTTTTGCGCAGGGCGCGGACTTCTAGCTCACCCAGACCCACGATTTCACCCAGGCGCTGGTCGCTAAAGCCCAGGCGTTTTACCTCGCGCCAATATTCGTATTTCCACCCGTCAATTGGGCCCAGTTCTAGAATCTCGCGCTCGGCGTCCACGATTTCGCGCAGCTGACCGAGAAACCAGCGGTCAATCTTGGTCAGGTCAAACAGGTCATCCACTGTTTTGCCGCGCCGCAGCAGTTCAATGACGGCCTCCAGTCGGCGCGGGTTGGGGTAAAGCAGCGCCTCTAAGCCCGCTACGTCCAGAGTGGCATAGGCCCCGCGAATGTCGCTCTCGGTGCTGCGCAGCGCCTTTTGCAAGGATTCCTTAAAGGTGCGCCCAATCGCCATCACTTCACCCACGCTGCGCATCTGGGTGCCGAGGTGATCCGGCGTGCCGGGGAACTTTTCAAAGGCAAAGCGCGGGATTTTGGTCACCACATAGTCAATGCTGGGTTCAAAACTGGCGGGCGTGACGCGGGTAATGTCGTTGGGCAGTTCGTCGAGGTGGTAGCCCACCGCCAGCAGCGCGGCAATTTTGGCAATGGGGAAGCCCGTCGCCTTGCTTGCCAGCGCCGAGGAGCGGCTCACGCGGGGGTTCATTTCAATCACAATCACGCGCCCGTTGTCGGGGTTCACCGCAAACTGAATGTTGCTGCCGCCCGTCGCCACGCCAATCTCGCGGATGATGGCAAGGCTCTGGTCGCGCAGGCGCTGGTATTCCACGTCGCTGAGGGTCTGCGCGGGGGCCACGGTGATGGAGTCGCCCGTATGCACACCCATCGGGTCAAAGTTTTCGATGCTGGTGATGATAATGACCGTGTCGGCGGTGTCGCGCATCACTTCCAGCTCATATTCTTTCCAGCCCAGGATGCTTTCTTCCAGCAGCACCGATGTAACAGGGCTGTCGCGCAGGCCGCCCTCGGTGATTTCCAGGAATTCTTCGTAGGTGTGGGCAATGCCGCCGCCTGTGCCGCCCAGCGTAAAGGAGGGCCGAATCACGATGGGCAGGCCGATTTGCTTCTGGTACTCGATGGCCTCTGCCATGCTGTGAACCATCTGGCCCCGCGCCGTTTCTACGCCAATTTTTTTCATCGCGGCCTGAAACAGTTCACGGTCCTCGCCCTTTTTGATGGCCTCTACGCCCGCGCCAATCAGTTCTACGTTGTACCTAGCAAGCGTGCCGCGCTCGTGCAAGTCCATCGCTAAGTTCAGCGCCGTCTGGCCGCCGAGCGTGGGCAAAATGGCGTCAGGGCGTTCCTTGGCGATAATCTTTTCTACAAATTCAGACGTCAGCGGCTCTAGGTAGGTCGCGTCCGCTAACTCTGGGTCAGTCATGATGGTCGCGGGGTTGCTGTTGACCAGGATGACGCGGTAACCCTCGGCCTTGAGCGCTTTGAGCGCCTGCGTGCCGGAGTAGTCAAATTCAGCAGCCTGTCCAATCTGGATGGGGCCACTGCCGAGGATCAAGATGGTCTGGATATCAGTTCGCTTAGGCATTCCAGATAAGCAGTATCGCACAGATCAGGCACTGAAATGTTATGCAGCCCTAGCGCATACAGTTGAATAATTATACGCGCCTGCGCTTCATTTCAGCACAGTCAGAAAGGCGGTGTCTGCGCTGCTCTTTCGCCTCTATCCTAGCGTTGCCACTTTATACGGCTGGTCAGAATAGAGGTGAATGATGATGCACATTGCCCCCCAGGCATTGCTGGGTACTCGGCGGGGTCGGGGCCGTATTCAGATGCCGTACTTGCCCGTGCTGTTTTTCTCGGCGGGCAGCCCCGTAGCGCCCTCAAAGGCGTTGATCTCCTCAATAAAACGGTCAAACAGGTAGCGGCTGTCGTGCGGGCCAGGGCTGGATTCGGGGTGGTACTGCACGCTAAACACGGGGTAACGGCTGTGGGCCATACCTTCTAGCGTCTGGTCGTTAAGGTTGATGTGGGTGGCGACAAATTCGCCGTTAGGCACGCTTGTCAGGTCAACCGCATAGCCATGGTTTTGGGCGGTGATCTCGACATTGCCCGTCAGCAGGTTTTTAACGGGCTGGTTACCGCCCCTGTGTCCAAACTTCATTTTGTAGGTGTTGCCACCCGCTGCCAGGCCCAAAATCTGGTGGCCCAGGCAGATACCAAAGGTGGGCAACAGCCCCATCATCTCCCAAGCGGTGCGGTGGGCGTAGGTGGGCGCGGCAGGGTCACCAGGGCCGTTGGACAAAAAGAGGCCGTGTGGCCCCAACGCCATGATCTCGGCGGCGGTGGTCTTGGCGGGCACGATAACTGGTTCAATGCCCACTTCGGCGAGGCGCTCAATGATGGTGTGCTTAATGCCAAAGTCCATGAGCACGACGCGCTTGCCGTGTCGCAGGGTAGGAAAGGCGTAGGGCAACTCGGTGCTGACCTCCTGGGTCATGTCATGCCCGTCAATGTCCTGGTGGTCGCGGGCACGCTGCACAAATTCTTGCTCCTCAGCAGGCGAAAATTCGCCGTAGGGGTCAAGGGGGTGGGCGTGCGAGCGGTGCACCACCACGCCTTTGACCACGCCGCCCTCACGCAGCCGCCGCACCAGCGCGCGGGTATCAATGCCTTCAATGCTGACCACGCCGTGCTGCTGCATAAACTTTTCTAGTGACTGCTGGGCGCGGTAGTTAGAATAGTTGCTGCTAAATTCGCGCCCGATAAAACCGCGCACATAGGGCTTGTTGCTCTCCATGTCATAGATCGCTACGCCGTAATTGCCGATGTGGGGGTAGGTCATGGTGACAATTTGTCCGTTGTAGCTAGGGTCAGTCATGATTTCCTGATAGCCCGTCATAGAGGTATTAAAGACCACCTCGCCCACCGTTTCACCACGGTGTCCATACGCATAGCCACGGTATACAGTGCCGTCTTCTAGAGCCAAAATGGCGCGTTCTTTGCGAATCATGGGAATGCCTCCATAGCGCCTCGCTGGGCGGATTTAATAGGGGTTAGGGAGTAGGGGTTAGACATGAGGGGCTGTAAGGCTGGCGCTTTCGTAGTCAGGCAAACCGAACTAACCCAGGTCTTTTGCCAGTACCAGATGATACTCGGTTTCAAGCGCCGAGCCACAGGCCATACCCACAAACTGTGCATACTAGGCCTGTGCATACTCAGCGCGGCTATGCCTTCCGCAGCTGCGAAATCAGGCCCAATGTTTCTTTTGTCGGGAACTCCCCTGACAGGCAGTAAATCTCCAGTGCTAGCGCGTGGGCCTTTTGCCGTACCAGAAGTTGCTCAACGTCCTTCATGCTGCTCACTAAACCTTGTCCGCTAAATCCTTATACATCGCAATCTCGTTGCAGTTTTCAAAAAAGGCGCAGCGCTGGCACTCACTCCACACCTTGGGATGCAAATTGGTCTTGTCAATGCGCCTAAACCCGCACTTTTCAAAAAAGGCTTGCTGATACGTCCAGGCAAACAGGGCGGGCAGGTCAATGGCGCGGGCCTCAGCTTCGCAGGCAGCGACCAGCATTTTACCCAGCCCGTTCCCCTGCATGCTGGGATGAATCGCCAGCCCGCGCACCTCGGCTAGGTCGGGGGCGAGCAAGTGCAGGCCGCACACGCCTGCCAGGCCGCCAGGGTGGCCCGCGTGTGCCTCAGCAAACACCAGATGAAAGTCGCGGATGGTTTCAGCCAGCAGCGTCTTGCTTCTCACCAGCATCTGTCCCCGCGCCGCCCAGTAGCCAATCAGTTCATGAATGGCGTCTATGTCCGACAATTTGGCCTTGCGCTGGGTCAACGGGGCTTGAGGGTGAAGATCAGGAACAGCGATGGAATCAAGCGACAGAATAGTCATGCCCAGGCTCCATGCCAGGACGGAAGACAAGGCGGATAAGGCAAGTAGCGCCTGGTTACAGCGCCGCAGAGTCGGGCGCTTTCCCCGCATTCACTCTGCGGCGCAGATCTACGAGTCCACTTGCACCAGCAGTTACTTTTTGCCTGCTCACGCTGTTTGGGGTAGGGGTGCATCATGATGCACGCTCTCCCCGGCAGGTACCTATGAAGCCTAAACTGGTCACGCTCCACATTCTACCTGTCCTGCTACCTGGTCTGATTTTGTTGATGGGCCTTACCCGGCCGTAAGTCTGTGGGGAAGGTGCAGTTCTGAGGCCCAAGTTTACTTGCTCAGGTCGCGCGTCCACGCACTGTCGCCGGGGCGCCTTTAAAGGTCGGGTATGGTGGTCTCCTGTGTGACATGAACTGGGAACCGCCGGAGCGGAATAGGGCTTTAGGTTTTGCGTGTCAGCAACATAGCGCACGGCCCGCTCGGAGCGTGTGGTTGTCTGAGCTGCCCCGTTCATCCGGCGGCTCTGGGTTGCGGCATGGCCCTTTTCCACACCTGCTCGTCCTGAATCCAGCCCCTAAGCACGCCGCTTTTGACCTGGGGCGCGTCGGGGATGGCGGCTTCTACCTCGGCGGGGGTACTGGGCACAAAGCCAAAGCGCTGCCAGTAATCACCCGCCTTGCTGCTGAATAAGTATACGGTCTCGTCGCCGCGCAAGCTGGCCTGAGTCAGTGCCGAAAGCACCAGCGCCCGCCCAAGCCTGTGCCCACGAAAATCAGGCACCACCGCAGTAGAACGAATCAGCGACGCGCCCACGCCATGCTCTAGGCCGATGCAGCCGCCCGGAATCCCGTCTAGCTCGGCAATCCAGTAGGTTGAGCCTTCGGGCGTCACGCTGGAGGTGTACAGGCCGCAGCGCTCCAGCAGGCCCTTGATAGTCTCAAAGTCCTCCGGGCCAGCTTGCAGCAGGCGGATATGCTTGTCGGTGAGGGCCGGGTTGAGGGTCATGCGGAGGCTCCTTTGGTGGTGATAGGCGAACAACTTTGGGCAGTGATGAGGGGCTTCGTCGCCTCGCCTGCATACAGACTGGATTTTCATACAGTCCAAAATGCTTAGACTTACCTCGCCTAAGCGAGAGCATCAGTAGTTTTTCTGTGGCATTGGAGAGAATTTCTCTGGACATTCAGACTTTTTGTAGACCTTTAAATGCTCTGGCCTGCTTGCATATTCATACACTATACCTGCAAGTTGATAAGCGTGTCCAGGCATTTACCCCAGAACGTAACCGCGCCACATTTATTTTGTGGCCACCTGCACAAAGCTGTATACTCAAACCATGTCTGCCAGACAGCCTGATACCCTGGCCGCCCAGCTGGAGC
>JAGLBF010000013.1:15084-28392 GCA_018260375.1 Deinococcus sp. | reverse complement strand
CGGAAAAGCGCCGCCTGCGGCTCCATACCGCACAGTCCGTATGCTGTTCCCACTCGCATCCGCTCGGATTGATTCGGAAGTACGCCAAATCAATCGGAATCCGTATCAGTCTGTCAGAATCCGGCTCAAAAACACCCAGATCCACTAAAACTTAACAAACTCGGCAACGTCTAGGACGAACATCACAGCGCCGCCCACAGGCACTTCTACGGGAGTAGAAACGACACCCTCACCCTGCTCACCCATCGGCACGCTAGGCGTCACCAAGCGGCTGCGGGTGCGGCAACTCTGGGCTATGATGTCCTTTAGCAGGCCCAGACGCTCAGGAGGCACGCCCATCATCAGGGTGGTGTTACCTTCGCGCAGAAAGCCGCCTGTAGAGGCCAATTTGGTGACTTCAAAGCCCTGTTCTGACAGGCGGCGCATCAGACCCGCACTGTCAGCATCTTGGACTACGGCAAGCAGCAGTTTCATAGCGAGTAGTTTAGCAGCAAAAATATGGTGCCGACGACTTAGCTACTACGCGTTGCGCTTCGTTGAAGTACCGTAGGGAAAGCGCCGCCTGTACTTCCATATTGCGAAATGCGTGCTTTTTCCTACACCTGATAACCTTCTTTTGTCACATTGTTAACAAGGTTCAAGAAGAATCCGTATAAGAATTGACGGGTTACTGTTTAACGTATGTATACATATGTACACAAAGACCTAAACATATTAAACAGCCACTGCTTTTATCTACTTCGTTCTAATGGTTAATAAGGCGCCTTGAGTAAAATAGAGCTGCGCCACTATCAACACTGTATCCATCGATTACTCTGCAGGAGAAACAAACTGATAGTTCTGTGACCAACTGACTTTGTTTCCGTTGCTCATATAGGCAGTATAATCCATTTTTACATACCAGGCAGCCGTTTCACCTGTACCACGAGCACTATGAGCCACAGCCCACTCAATAGGAACTATGGCATGAACTACTCTATTATTTCCCCAGTTACCATTGGTAGCCATAACAGCATCTGCTGAGCTAAATGTACAAAGTGCCTCTACAGTACCTGTACATTGGTAGCCACCTTTAGCGCCTGTCATCAGCGTACCAGAGGGCCTGACCAGATAAGAATCATCTGCTGTAGCTGGTACATTATTACTGTCAAATAAGGTAGCGGTATAGGTCAATTCATTCACATCAGGCGCGCCGCGCATCGCAGTGAGTTTGACATTGACTTCAGGCACAGTATACACATTGTCTTTACCCGAATAACCCAGTGTGGTCAGCTCGACACGGTAGGCATTTTCAAGCGGTGTACTGGTATTGGCACAACCAGTCAACGAAATGCTCAGGGGTAGGGCCAAAGCAGCGAGCAACATTTTTTTCATAGGGGTTCCTCCGAAGGGCGGGAGCGGTCTGCGTGGCTGAGTAGCCCAAAAGTGAGCCGCTGTAGACTCACCTGAAAATCCACTTGCTCAATGATTGTATCATTTTCCTCATCACTGAGTTCTTTCACTTGCTCGCCCCAGTAAACAGCATCTTGCGCTGTACTGAGATTGGGCTGCGCGGCCCCAAAGTTAAGGACACCCCGTATGCCCGCTTGCTGTACCTGCTGCAAACTGATCGTCTGATCAGCGGGGTCTGCACACAGCAGCGCCATATCCACCAATTGTTCTTGCACAAAGGCCCCCAGTTGACTCAGCGGCCTGACCCGCAACTGGCGCGGCGCGGGGGGCAACTGGCCTAGCACCTGCGGCTGTGGCAAGGGCCGTGCGCTGAGCTGCACCCCCTGATACTTGGTCGCCGCGTCAAAGAGGCCCACGCAGACAAATTGTTCACCCCAGTCGGTTGTTAACAGCGCCTTACCCAGGTGGCCCAGGCCCACGATGACATAGTGCCAGCGGCGATTTAGGCCCAGGCTACGCGTCAGCTCGCGGCGCAGTAAGCCCACCGCATAGCCCTGACCCTGGCGTCCAAATCGCCCGCAGTAGGCGAGGTCTTTGCGGACGTGGAAGGGCTGCACACCCACTAGGTCAGCAAGTTGCTGGCTGCTGGTGGCCTCTACGCCCTGCGCCTCCAGTGCCTGTGTTGCACGTAAATACAGGGCAAGCCTCGACAAAGAGGCGCTGGGAATGCTAAGCGGCGCAGCGTTGGTCATAATTTGCTGGGCATAGCTTAGTAGATACGGAAATGGTCAAAGCCGTTGGCATCCAGACGGGTTTCGGTGCGTAGCAGCGCGTTACCGTGAAAGGGGCCGATGAGCACGGTAACTTTTTTGCCTTCGGGGGCCTGCACGCTGGGTTCATAGCCCAAGCCGCGCAGTTGGTTGACCATGGTCTGCGCACTTTCGGGGCGGTCAAAGGCGCCTACCTGTAAGTACACGGGGCCTTTAGGCGCGGGGCGCTGGGTAGCCGGCGCTGTGCTTGTGCTAGACGGCGCTGCGGGCGTGCTGGCTGCTGGCGCTGGGGCAGTGGGGGCCGCACTATTGTCCTTGGTGGTCGCAGGCACTTGCCAGTCTAGGTTAGTGGTTGCTGGTGCGGTAACGGCTGGTGCGGTGTTCTGGGATGGAGCAGGCACACTGTTGGTCGGCGCGGGCGTACTCTGTGTGGCGGGCGCAGCCTGAGCACGCGGAGCCAACACGGTTGCGCCGTTGTAGGCGCGGGCCATGTCATTGGCAGCCCGCTGTGCGTCGGCGGCGCTCGCAAAGGGGCCTACTTGCGCCACATACTGACTGCCAATGTCAATGGGATACACCGTGTAGCCCAGCGCAGACACGGCAGCGGTCTGGCGCTCAAGTTCAGCGCGTGTATTGAATACCCCTAGGCCCACGCGGTAATCGCGGCGCAGAGGCACACGGTCTTCGCTGGTCGCCACAGCACCGCCACTGCGCGGAAGAGCAGCAGAGGCAGGCTGTTCGGGGACGGTGGTGGTACTTGGCGCAGGCGCTACAGGCGTTTTAATGGTGGGCGACGGTGTAGTGACCACCGGAGGCTTACTGGTATCCACCTTGGGCACGCTGGGAGGCTGTAGGCTGGGCGCGTCAACAGCGGCGTTGGGGTCAGAATTGGTCGTCTCAGTGGGCGGCGTTTGCGCCGGAGTAGCAGGTTCAGTAGTGGTAGTAGGTTCGGTACTCGGCTCGCCTGATGTGCTTTCTGGCGGGGTAGTCGTCGCTGGCGCACGTTCAGCGGGCGGCTCCTGCACGGGCGGGCTGGTCACAGCAGGCTGATTGGGCGTTGTCACGGGCGACGTCGCCGTGGTTGGCCCAGTGGGCGCAGGCATACCTGGAGCCGCTGGAATAGTCGCCGTAGATGTAGTTGTAGACGCGCTCGGCGGCGTGGTGACAGCAGATCGGTTGCGCTGCGTGAGCAGCAAACTGCCCAGGCCCACCGCCAAGACGATAATTAAAATACCTATTAAAATGTCGGGTAAGCGTTTGCCAAGTTGCACAGGATATACCTCTGGTTACAGAGTATGCCCTAATTGAGTGACAGGCATGAGATAGGGGCGCACGCGCGCCTTGTATACACCCTGGGTCAGGCCAACCGTCACTGTTGAGCCGTCACTGTTGAAGCGTTACCGTTAAGCCTCAGGCAAAAAAACGCAACAGCGCCTTTTGCCCGCGCTGTTGCGTTTGAAGTAGCTGCAAATACTAGAGTGGTATAGCTGCAGTATTAAAGAACGTACATCAGCTCAGCACCGCTCACTTTAGTTCGGCACTGGCAGGGCCGTAACCCAATTGAGAGGCCATCTTAAAAGACGCTTTAGCTTCGGCAGTGTTACCCAGGGCGCGGCGAGCCAGGCCCAGTTGATACCAGGCTTGGGCATTGTTGCTCTCTAGCTTCACCACACTTTGCAGCAGCGGCTCAGCTTCCCTGAACATGCCGCTTGCCAGGTAGGTAGCGCCCAGGTTCAGGCGGGCTGCGGGCGTGTCTTGCAACTTGATACTGTCGCTCAAGGCGGCAATGGCAGCGGGGTAATCTTTGAGAGCGTAGCTGGTCAGTCCTAGCCACAGCGAGGTGTCGGCACTGGGCTGCTTGGTAGAGCTGCTGCTCAGGCTTTTCAGGGCTTGGCGGTACTCTTTTTGGCGGTACTCGGCAATGCCCTGCACCAGTTCGGCGCGTGCCTGAAGGCGTTCGTCGCTGGTCAGCTTGGCAGCCTGCTGAGCACTCTTACGCGCCGCATCTGGCTGGCTAGCACCCAGCTGCGCGGCGGCAAGTGACAGGTGGTAAGCAGCATTTTTGTTGTCAAGCTGTACAGTTTTTTGCCAGGCTTTCAAGCTGCCCGCCTGGTCACCCTGGTCACCCAAAAGCTGGGCCAACATCGCCTGAGCTTGGACAAAGCGGCTGTCAAGCTGCAAGGCTTCACGCACAGTGCCAAGCGCATCTTTGTCTTGTTTCAGGCGGCTTTGTAGCTGGGCTTTGCGCAGCAGCAAGTCAGCACGCTCACTGTCGCTAGACGCCTGAGCGATAGAGGCATTCAGACTGCTCAGGGCGCGGTCAGGGAGGTTTTGGCTGAGATAAATATCAGCGATCAGACTTGCGGCATCAGCGCGGTACTCGGGGGTCTGTATGGCTGAGTACAGCAGCGGCAGCGCCTCGGTGCCTTTGCCCGTGAGCATCAGGGCCTGCCCCAAACGCAGTTGTAGCTGCGGATCGGTGGGGTCAATAGCCTGAGCCGCGCTGAGGGTGGAGACCAAAGGCGCGTAGTCGTTGCGGCGCAGCTGCTCACTTGCCAGCGCGTCAAGCACCTGACGGCGAGCCACAGGACTGGCCTGGGCAGATTTGGCGGCGGCTTCGGTAAACTGCTTCAGGGCCTCGTTGTGGTCACCTTCTTTGGCGGCGATAACACCGAGGTTGTAGGCCCCTTCAAAGCTCTGCGGTGCCAGGGTGGCATACTGCCCAAACTCAAACTTGGCACCTGGGTAGTTGGTCTGGGCAAACAGCGCCAGGCCCAGACCAAAGTGGGGTTCAGGCTGCTGATAATTTTGGGCGATCAGGCTTTCAAAGATGTTCTGTGCGGCCTTCACGCTCCCCTGGCTCAACAACTGCTTGCCCTGCTCCAACTGGGCTTGCTGCGCTTCTGTCAAGGGCTGCACCGGCACCAGAGCCGTAACCGCGCCTGTTTCTGTTGGTGCAGGCTGAGGCTGATCCGCAGCCCCCTGCATGTTCGCGGGTGGAGGCGCAGCTTGCTGCAACAGTTGCTGCTGCGCAACTTGCTGTGCCTGCAACTTGGCCTTGAGCGCTCTGGCACGCTGCAAAGCGCCCATATCGGTGCCGGTACCTTGTTGCATCAGCGTGTTGGCTACGCCCACAGTGGTTACGGTATCCACCAGTTGAGCCGCCACAGATCCAGTGGCAGCCGTGAGGGCTAGGGCTAGACACACACCCCAGCGGGCATAAGAACGAGATTGAGCCAGCAACGCAGGGGCAAAAGTCTTCATGATGCCCCTATTTTAGCAGGTTTATCTTGCGGTGGCCTTACATTGTGAAATAGTCGTTATTCAGGGCGCTTTTTGTAGCAACAGGTGGTTTAAGGGGCTGCCTGCTCCTGAACAGCTTGACGGCCAGGTTGTTTGAGGGCCAGTTGACCGCAGGCTGCCCCCGCATCACGCCCGCGTGAGCGCCGCACACTGACAGGTACGCCGTGTGACTCTAGGCGATCATAAAAAGCCTGAAGTTGCTGCTCAGGCGTTTCACTAAAGCCGCTGCCTTCCCAGGGGTTCATGGGAATCAGGTTGACGTGGCTGACCATGCCGCGCAGCAACTCGGCGAGCAAATCGGCCTGCCACAGGTGATCATTGATGCCCGATAACATGGTGTATTCCATACTGATGCGCCGACCTGTTTTGGCCTGATATTCACGGGCAGCCTGCATAATTTCGGCGATAGAGTTGGCGGCTCCTGTGGGGATGATGCGCTGGCGGGTTTCTTCGTCGGGGGCGTGCAGGCTGATGGCAAGCTTAATGCCCAGGTCGTCTTCTTCAGCGAGGCGGCGGATGCCCCTAGCAATACCTACTGTAGACAGGGTGACGCGGCGCTTGCTCATCCCAAGTGCCAGTGGGTGAAGCAAGATGCGGCTGGCGAGCATCACCTGGTCGTAGTTGAGCATCGATTCGCCCATGCCCATAAAGACCAGATTGCGGAGTTCACGCGGCGAAAAGTCCTGGTGCCAGGCCACTGCCAGTATTTGCCCCACGATTTCGCCCGCGCTGAGGTTGCGCCCAAAGCCCATAGCACCTGTAGCGCAAAAAGCACACTTGGCGGGGCAGCCTACCATCGTGGACACGCAGATGGTTTTGCGGTCAAGGTAGGGCATATACACCGCCTCCATCTGGCGGTTATCGCTGAGGGTAAAGAGGTACTTGACACTGCCGTCATTCGACTCAAAGGTTTCAGTGCGGATAAAGGGGTTGAGCGCGTACTGCTCATCCAGGGCTTGGCGCTGAGCGGCGCTGAGGTTGGTCATGGCCTCAAAGGAGGAGGCCCCGTGCACAAACACCCACTCCAGGAGTTGTTTGCGGCGGTAGCCTTCCAGCGGGTACTGGTCAGGGTGGAGGTCAAGAAGAAGCGGCAACATACTGGGCAGTGTAGTGGATAGCGCCCAGTGAAATAGTTCAGGAATAAATAGTTCAGGGCTAACCAGAGCCTGCGCTTGCTGTAAACCGTGATGGAGGAGCCAGCAGGGCAAGGCCTCCCCTGCCCCGCCTTTTGCTACACTGCCTCTATGACCCGTATGACCCGTTGTTGCTCTCTCTAAGCGGCCCCTGGCAGTGCTGTGTTGTGCTGCCCGCCCGCGCCCCCATTTAGCGGTGGCGCGGGCTTTTTTGAGCCTTCCTCTGGCACTCAGTTGCTGATGTGGTGTTGCTGATGTGATGGTGCTGACCTTGTATGACTAGGCCCTGTTCAACGACACCTTTATCAAGTGTGTATAAACGCTAAACGTAAACACGCTACAACAAAAGCACACCGCCCACTTGTCATTTTAGGAGCATCCTATGACCCAACCCGATATCAACCCACCTGCTACCAGTCTGCCCGATATCTATCTGTACGACACCTTACAGCGTCAAAAGGTAAAATTTGAGGCCAGCGTGCCTGACAAAGTCGGCATGTACCTGTGTGGCCCCACTGTGTACAGCGACGCGCACCTGGGCCACGCCAAAAAAGAAGTGGCCTTTGACGTGGTACGGCGCTACTTTATCCACCGGGGCTACGCGGTGCGCTATGTGAGCAACATCACCGATGTGGGCCACTTGCAAAATGACTCGGACGACGGCGAGGACAAGATTGCCCGCCGCGCCGCCCTAGAAAAACTGGAGCCGATGGAGGTTGCTGAAAAATACTACTGGAGCTTTATGGACGATATGCAGCGCCTGGGCGTGCTGCGGCCCAGCATTCAGCCACGCGCTACGGGGCATATCATCGAACAAATTGAGCTGATCCAGCAGCTGATCGCCAAAGGCCACGCGTATGAGACGGGCGGCAGCGTGTACTTTGATGTGCGCAGCTGGCCCGAATACGGCAAACTGTCAGGCCGCAAGCTGGATGACCAAGAAGAAGGCGTACGTGAAGAAGTCCGCAGCGAAAAACGTGATCCCCGCGACTTTGCCTTGTGGAAACGGGCCGAGGCAGGCCACATCATGCGCTGGCCCTCACCCTGGGGCGACGGCTTTCCGGGCTGGCACATAGAATGCTCGGCGATGAGCCTGAAGTATCTGGGCGAAAACTTTGATATTCACGGCGGAGGACTCGATCTACAGTTTCCCCACCATGAGGCTGAAATTGCTCAGTCAGAGGCAGCGGGCCACGGCTTTGCGCGCTACTGGATGCACAACAACATGCTCACCATTGGCGGCGAAAAAATGAGCAAAAGCAAGGGCAACTTTACCACCTTGCAACAGCTCTTTGAGCGCGTAGACCCGCAGATTGTGCGCTTTATGCTGGTGGGCAGCCACTACCGCAGCATCACCGAATTCAGCGAAGAAGCCTTTGTGAGCGCCCAAAGTGGCTACAAACGCCTGAGTGAGGCCGTCAACGAACTGGAACGCCGCCTGGTCAGTGCGCCCGCCGCTACAGTCTCAACCCAAAACGCGCAGAATACCGGGCCCTTGATGCAGCAGGCTGCCAAAGCCGCCGCTGACTTTGAAGCCGCTATGAGCGACGACTTTAATACCCCGCGTGCGCTGGCAGCCCTCTTTAACCTCACCACCGATGTCAACACCGCGCTGGCTGCGGGCGAGGTAAGCACGCAGGCTATGCAGTCTGCCCTGAAGGTATACCGCGATCTGGGCGGCAAGGTGCTGGGCCTCTTTGGTGGGCCAGCTACCGCTGGTACGCCCCAGGACGACGGCGCCCTACTCGGCACACTGATGGACGTGGTACTACAAGCCCGCGACCACTACCGCCTCAACAAGCAATACGCCCAGTCAGACGCGCTGCGTGGCAAGCTTCAGGAGGTAGGGGTGACCATTGAAGACACCAAAGACGGCGCCCGCTGGAAGCGGTGAGACACGAGCGGTCTGCGGCTCCTTGATGCTTGATTGTTCAAGGGGCCGTGTTCAAGGCACTGTGTTGAAGGCGTTGAAGGTCTGATACGGGCTGCACTTTCATACCGGGACGTCCGCAAGCTATTTCCTACGCCCGCTGGCCTGCTTTTACCGTGTGTTGATCGTGTATTCAACATGATTCAGCCCGGAGAATCCGTATGAGGTAGATTGTCTTATAGACCCAGTGGTTCATCAGTCCACTGTGTCATAAGCCCAGTTTGTCATAGTCCCACTCTGTCATAAGCCCAGTGTCTGATCCGCTTAAATCTGACCCGCTTAAAGAGGTCTGAACGTTCTGGTAAAGCCCCTCCAGCGACTCTACCCCCGCCCCTCTTGCCCACTTGCCTCCACCTAACCAAAGGAGTTTTGCATGACTATTCCACGCTCTAGCGGCATCTTGCTTCACCCGACCAGTTTACCTGGGCCTTATGGCATTGGTGAACTGGGAACGCACGCACACGCCTTTTTAGACTGGCTTTCAGCAGCGGGTCAGCACTTTTGGCAAGTGATGCCGCTTGGCCCTACGGGGTACGGTGACAGCCCCTATCAGTCATTCAGCGCCTTTGCGGGTAACCCCTACCTCATCAGCCTGGACATCTTACAAGACGAGGGCTTCCTACTGGACAGTGACTTTGAAGGCGCACCGACCTTTGACCATCTGCGGGTAGATTACGGCTTGCAGTACGTCTGGCGCAATCAAATGCTCAGGCGCGCCTTTAGCCACTTTGAGCAACAACTGCAACCAGGCCAAGACACCGAATCGGTGCACACCCAACTGGCCCAAGAATTTGCTGCCTACAAAGACCGTGAAGCCGAGTGGCTACGCGACTACGCCCTGTTTATGGCCCTCAAACTTGAGCAAGGTGGGCTGCCCTGGAATGCCTGGCCCATGCCACTGCGCAGGCGCGAAGAAGCAGCACTCGACGAAGCCCGCGACCGTCTGCGCCGCGAAACCGACTACATTTCTTTTTTGCAGTTTATCTTTGAGCGCCAGTGGCGGGCGGTGCGCCAGTACGCCGATCAGCGCGGTATCAAGGTGATCGGTGACATTCCTATCTTTGTGGCGCTTGACTCTGCTGACGCGTGGGCCAATCCTGAACTGTTTTATTTTGATGACCAGGGCCAACCCACTGTGGTCGCAGGTGTGCCGCCTGATTACTTTAGCGAAACGGGGCAACTGTGGGGTAACCCGCTGTACAACTGGGAAGAGATGCAGCGGCGCGGCTTTGACTGGTGGATTAAGCGCTTTAAGGCCAGCCTCAAACTCTATGACGTGATTCGGGTAGACCACTTTAGAGGCTTTGCAGGCTACTGGGAGGTGCCGTATCCTGCCGAAACTGCCATGGAGGGGCGCTGGGTGCCTGCTCTGGGCCACGAAATGTTTGCCGCTGTGCGTGAGGCGCTGGGCGACTTGCCCATCATCGCTGAAGACCTGGGTGTTATTACCCCTGATGTAGAAACCCTGCGTGACGACTACGGCCTGCCTGGTATGGCGGTATTACAGTTTGCCTTTGGCGGCGGCGACTACGCGGTCAACGCCTTTTTGCCCCACAACCTCAAAGAAAACCAGGTGGTGTATACCGGAACACACGACAACGATACTTCACGTGGCTGGTGGAACAATGCAGGGGCAGAAGAGCGCGCCAACTTCAGCGCCTACACAGGGCTGCAACCAGACGACCAGACCTTTACCCTGAGCCTGATGATCATGGCCTTTGAAAGCCGCGCTAAGCTGGCTATCGTCCCCTTGCAGGACATCCTCAACCTTAGCAGTGACCACCGCATGAACTTGCCTGGTACGACCACAAGTGCCAATTGGAGCTGGCGCTTTGAACAGCGCGACCTGACCCTCAGCGCCGCCGTGTCCCTGCGCGAACTGACCGAGCGCACAGGCCGCAGGGTCACGGTAGGGTCACAGTAGGGCTACAACAAGGTCACGGTAGGGTCACAAACACGCCGAACCCCCACACCCAACGCTCCACGTCCCTGTCCACCACACCCACAGCCGCCTCTAAAGGAGCCAGCATGCCCACCACCTCAACAACCCTGAACGCCCCGGCCAAATCCGTCTTTATCACTGGCGGTAGCAAAGGCATCGGGTACGCCACCGCCCAAACCCTCGTCGCTGAAGGCTATCAGGTGACCATCACGAGCCGCAATCAATCCGAAGTAGAAGAAGCCGCCCAGAAGCTCAGCACGCCGCAGCAGCATGTGCGCGGCGTGGTTTGTGACGTGCGTCAGTATGCCGAGCTTGAGCAGGCCGTGCAAGACCACGTGGCCGCCTTTGGTGGGCTGGACGTGCTGTTTGTCAATGCGGGTGTGGGCCGCTTTGCTCCTATACAGGATCTCAGCCCAGAAGACTGGCAAGCCGTGATAGACACTAACCTCACGGGGGCCTTTTACACCGTGAAGGCAGCGATTCCTGCGCTGAGCCAGAGCAAAGGCTACGTCATTACCCTGTCAAGCTTGGCGGGTAAAAACCCCTTCGCCGGCGGCGCAGCCTACAACGCCTCCAAGTTTGGCCTGCACGGACTAAGCGAAGTCATGATGCTTGACCTGCGGCCTCTGGGCATCAAGGTGACGCAGATTATGCCCGGCTCAGTAGCGACCCACTTTAACGGTCATATTCCTAACGAAGAAGACCGCTGGAAGATACAACCTGAGGACATTGCCCAGATGATTAAGGATTTGTTAAAAATGCCAGCACGCACTTTACCCAGCAAAATTGAGGTCAGACCCGCTCAGCCTAAAGGCAGCTAAAGGCTGACACTCACCTGAAAAGTAGACTATTTCACCTTAAGGCGCTGACGTACTCAAGCGCCTTTTTGTTGCTTGCTGGCTCCTTTATCTGGCCCCCTTGTGTTCCTCAGTATTTCGTCAGAGAATTGATAGTGTGAAAATGCTCTCATCAGTTGTCGTATAGGCCATGCGTTTTTGTCAGGCGTAGCCATATGCAAGAGCGGCTATTCGTACTTTATAAGATGAGAAACTGATAAACTGGCTTAGCTCCTGGAGGAAGAATGTCATTTATACAACGCTTGCTTAACCCAAAACCGCAGGCCATCGGCGTCGAATTCGGTACCAGTGCCATTAAGGTGGTCGCGCTTAAACCGGGCGCACCGCCTATTTTGGAGCATGCGGTGATGACGCCTATGCCCGCTGGCAGTATTCGTGACGGTGTTGTCACCGAACCGCAGAAGGTGGCGGAGGCGCTGCGTGCTTTGTTGCAACAGCACGGCATCACCGCCAAGCACGCCGTCACCGCCATCCCCAATCAACAAGCCGTCACCCGCAACATCATGGTGCCGAAGCTTCCCAAAAAAGAACTGGCCACCGCCATTCCTTTTGAAGCCGAGCGCTATATTCCCTACCCCATCGATGACGTCAGCCTGGACTTTGACCTGCTTGACGACCCTGCTACGCTGCCCGAAGACGTAGAGCAGATGGAGGTGGTGATTGCCGCTGCGCCCAACGAAGCGGTTAACCGCCAGATGGAAGTGCTGCGGCTCGCTGGTCTGACTCCCGTGGTTATTGACCTCAAAACCTTTGCCACCTTGCGGGCGCTGCGCGGCAACCTGCTTGGTGAACACCTAACACGCAACACGCTGACAGGCAGCAACTACACCGAGAGTAACGAGGTGGCATTGGTCGTTGAAATTGGAGCAAGCAACACCCTGATTACCCTGGTGCGCGGCGACCGTATCCTGATGACGCGTAACATCAACGTGTCTGCCGATGATTTTACCACCACCTTGCAGCAAGCCTTTGACCTAGACTTTGCCGCTGCTGAAGAAGTCAAGCTGGGCTACGCCATGGCGACGACGCCCACCGAAGACGAAGAGCAACTGCTCAACTTTGATAAAAACCGCGAGCAGTACAGCCCCGCGCGCGTCTTTGAGGTGATTCGGCCTACGCTCGGCGAACTGGTCACCGAAATTCGCCGCTCGCTTGAGTTTTACCGTGTACAAGCAGGCGACGTGAATGTAGACCGCATCTTCCTGGCGGGCGGCGGGGCCAAAATGCGCGGCCTGGCTTCTGCGATCAGCGAGGCGCTGGGCTACAAAGTGGAAGTGGCGAGCCCCTGGCTGACCGTGCAAACCGACCAAGCCAGCGTAGATGCAGGCTACCTGCAAGCCTACGGCCCTGAATTTACCGTGCCGCTGGGGCTGGCGCTGCGTGGAGTGACCAATGGTTGAAATTAACCTTCTTCCCAAGCAATACCGCAAAACGGGCGAAACCAGTGTGTGGCAGTACGTCACCATAGGCGTGCCCCTCTTAACCTTGCTGCTCATCGGCATTCCCGAATTGATGGTAGGCGGCGTTATCAGCGGCAAACAAAGGCAGCTGGACGACCTCAATACCCAGATTGGCATCTTGCAGCCACAACTCGCCGAATATAATAAGCTGACCCTCGAAAAATCGCAGCTTAGCCTGGTAGATACTACCGTTCAGGCGCTGACTGCCACCAAAACAAGCTACTGGTCAACCGATATCGCCCGTTTTGTGAATACGATGCCGGCTGAAAGCGGCGCCTACCTAAACAAACTGTTTGTGACTGACCCCTCTGCGCTCCCTATCCCCGCTGGCTCGGCTGATACGCCTGCTACCCGCAGCTTTGATATAGACGGTGTTGCCGGATCTACCGGCTCGGTGGTCACTGTTCTGAATGCCTATGAGCAAAACAACTACGGCGTAAGGCTGAAATCTACCCAGCACAACATCAACTCGTCTGAGGAGAACTACACCTTTGCGGCCACAATACGCCAGTCTGCTCCAA
>JAGLBF010000013.1:13289-14984 GCA_018260375.1 Deinococcus sp. | reverse complement strand
GCAGCGCCCCCAGCAGCCCCTGCCCCCGCCGCACCCGGAGGTAAATCATGACCGCTACTACTATAAACAGTACCGGCAAAAGTTCTGCACTTGACCCACGTACCATAGCCATGATTGTCGGCGCTATCTGCTTTTTGCTGCTGGTTATTTGGTTTATGCTGCGTTTTCAAGCCCGCCAACAGCAACTACAAGAACTAGGTACACAGATCGAGACGTCCACCACCCAACTCAACGACTTGCAGAGTAAAAGCAGCCAATTGCCTGCCCTGCGCAAAGACATTTTTGACCTGCAAACCAAACAGAAAGTCTTTGAAACTGCTCTACCAAACACCGCTCAAATAGGCCAGATGCTCAGTGCACTGCGCAACAATGTAGCAGCCAGCGGCGGTACAATCACTTCTATTACGTCTACTGACGGCAGCCTTCAGTCTGCATTGCCCAGCGGCGTTAAAGCTATTGATCTGTCGCTTAACATGAGCGGGCGGTTTAACTCGGTATTTCAGACCTTACAGTCTACAGAGACCATGGGCCGCTTTACTAAAATTAAGGATGTGACAATTACTCTGCCTGCACCGAATGATGCTGACCCTGATCTTACGGGTGTCATCAATATGACCACCTACACTTTTGACCCCTCTGCTGCTCAGCCTGCGGCCGCTACCGGTACGCCCGCTACTCCTGCGGCGCCCCCCGCAGCCGCTGCACCGGGAGGCAGATCGTGAACGAATCTAAATCCATTTCACCAGAGATGCGCCTCTTACTGGCGACCCTCATTTTGCTGGCGCTCGCGGCAACAGCCTGGTTCTTTTTGCGCGGTCGTAGCGCGGCACAAACGGACACAGCCTCTGTCACCCCGCCCACCGCGTCAGCACCTGTCACCCCTATGCCTAATGGTAGTTCTGCGCCTGATGGTACCTCTATGCCTGCTGATGCTTCTGCCCCTGATGGTACTTCTGCATCCACCACGCCAAACACCACTGCAGGGCGGGCGATCACTGACGCCGCTCAAAAAGCCAGTCCTAAGATTGCAGGCGCCACTGGGGTAGAACGTGCCAATAATGCTGCGCTAAACAGTGATAACCCCGCTACGGCGGTCGACAGTGCCCAGGCCCAGGATGTAGCGCCCGCTACGGCGCCTGTCATGCTCGCAGCGAGCCCCAAAGGGATCAACCCAGCTGCGCCGCTGGCCCCTACGCCCAGCAAAAACCCCTTTGCTCCCACAAAAGTTGTCCCTGATACCAACTCCAGGGGTGCAAGCAATCTGAGCGCCTCAGGGTCAGCACTGCCTCCCGCAATGGCCTCAGGCAGCATGGGCGCTTCAGGCAGAACACCGCCCAGACTGCCCAACAACCAGACCACACCACCCGGTGGCGTGCTTCCCAGGCCTGAAGTGACCATCACTCAGCCTGTAGGCGTAGGCAGCTCAACCCCAGTGCGTACCAACGGTATCCTCCCCCCCACCCGTATTGCGGTTAGTGACAGTACCAGCAACACCACCGACGTCACCGCCGCTGTGCGCGCTCAGGCCGAGCAACGCCGTGCGCAACAAGCCGCCGAGCAAAGCCGTGCACAAGCGGGCCAGCAAGCAGGTCAGCAAGCGGCTCAGTCCAGAGCCCAGAGTGCCGAAACGTCCAAAGCTGAGGCCCAGGCCAAAGCTGCGGCTGCCCAGGCGCAGGCCAAGGCCAAAACCGAGGC
>JAGLBF010000013.1:0-13189 GCA_018260375.1 Deinococcus sp. | reverse complement strand
GGCTGCCCAGGCGCAGGCCAAGGCCAAAACCGAGGCCGCCCAGGCCCAAGCTAAAGCCGAGGCTGCCAAAGCAAAGGCTCAGGCCCAGGCCAAAAAAGCCCGTGCCGAGGCTGCTCGAATTGCCGCAGCCAGAGCTGCGAAGCAAGCAGCCCAACAAGCGGCCCAGCGGGCGGCTGAGCAAGCGGCCCGCACCAAGGCCAGCACTGCTGAGCCTACCCTGGCCCTGAGTCCTAACCGCCCCGCCGTAGCTGGAAGCGCCACAGGCGGTACAGCAGGCGGCGCCACGAGTGCAGTTGGGCAGAGCACCAGTACCGTAGCCAAGTCGCAGTGGCCCCAAACGCAACCTGGGGTCATCACCCAAATTGATCCTGGCGCGGCACAAACAGCCTCTGGTACCTCTGATACCTCTGGCACTGCTGGCAGTACAGCCGCCACCGCCACGCCGCTGGAGCGCTACCTGACTCAGAAGAACGTGCAGTTTACCGCTGTGGTGCTGGGCCCTATCAATACGGCCGTATTCAAGACAGCGCAGGGCTTTGTGGTCGTTTCCAGCGGTCAAAAGATTCCTGATACTGACATTACTGTGGGCAACATTACCGCTAATCAGGCCTCCCTCAGCCTGAATTCCGACACTCAAACTCTTGAACTTCATAAATAAAAGGTGAGCCATGAAGAAACTGACTCTTTCACTCCTGCTTTCATTTGCCCTGGGTCATGCCGTTGCGCAGCCCACTCCCATCAGTATTACCCCCGATACCCGCCTTTCTGGGGCCAATGTCAGCATCAATGTCGGTACTTACGGTGGCCCACTGTCCAGCCTGCTGGCTGCTGTTGCCCGCACCGCCGGCTATGAAGTGATTTTTGACACCAATATAGACGCGCTGCCCGCCGCAGCCGGCGGCACACCGGCGGCTCCTTCTGGCGCAACCACGCCTGCTGACCTTGCTAGTGCGGCAACCAGTCAGACCTCTGCGGTATACAGCTTTAGCAACACGCCCTTTAACCAAGTTTGGCCTCTGTTGATGGATACCCATAACCTCAGCTACGAAGTGCTGAAAGTGGGCGATAAGCAGGTGCTCCGCGTTGGTACCACGCCTATTCAGCGTGTGCTTAAGCTCAACAACACCAGCGCCCAGGACGTAGTGAACCAGGTAAAGCTGTCTTTTGGCACGCCTGTCTACACCGAAACCCCCATCAAGAGCACTGATAGTCAAACCACCATTGGTGTCAACCGCACCCTGAGCGACGTAAAACTAGACTCACCGACCCTGCGCATTATTGCTGACCCCCGCAGCAACAGTCTGATTGTGCGCGGCACCAACCGCGAAGTGGATGAGGTCGAGCGAGCCGTTGCCCAGGTAGATTCCAATGTGGCCAATACCAACAACCAGAACAACCGCAAGGTCTACACCGTTCAGGGCAACCCCACTGACATTCAGAAAGTCCTTAATGCCCAGTATCCCCTGCTGCAGGTGTCTCCCGTAGGCCAAACCCAGCAGCTTATCCTGACGGGCGATAATAAGACGATTGACGCGGCGACGGCGCTGCTCGCACAGGTCGACAAGCCCATAGGCAGCGGCCCCCAGATTCAGCAAAAAATCTTCCAGTTGGTCAATGCCAGTGCCACCGAAGTCAAGGCGGTGCTTGAAAATACCCTGGAGCGCGAAGTCAGCACTACCCCCAAGCCTGTGGCAACCCCTATCAATACGGTAGATGCTCAGGGAAACCCCGTTGTAGTTATGACACCTAACACAACGACCACACCCTCAACAACAGCAACCAACAACAATACGACCAACCAAACAACCAACCAGACGACTGCTGCGGCCACAGGTGCTAATCAGTCAGCCACCATTATCGCTGATAAGCGCACCAATACCCTTATTGTGCGCGGCACAGCATTGCAGGTGGCTCAAATTGCTGAGCTAATACCGCAACTTGACCAGGTTGTCCCCCAGATCAATGTACAGGTACGCATTCAAGAAATTACTGAGAATGCTGGCCGTTCGCTGGGCTTGCAGTGGAATGCAAATATAGGCGGCTTTAACATCAATATAGGCGGTAACAATGGACAAAGTGGCCTCTCCGCTAGCTTTGACCCTACCCGTGCCTTGGTAGGCGGCTGGAACATTTTACCCACCCTCAATGCCCTGGAAACCCAGACCCTCACCAAGAAAGTCTATGACGGCTCTATTACCATGCAAAGTGGACAGCGCTCGCTTAATCTAAACAGCACAACATCCAATGCTTCTGGTAATGCTGCCGCCAGCGTTAAATCTGGTGGACGCCTAGACATAAATATTCCTTCTGCAAGCGGGAACATTGTCAAGCAGATTGACTACGGTGTCAACCTTGATTTCTTTGATCCTCAGGTTTCACCTGACGGCTCTATTACCTTGCGTGTTCGTGGGCAAGTCAACAACCTGAAAACTGAAATTACTGCGAACAGTATACCTAATATCCTGGACTTCTCTAACAGTGAAGCCCAGAGTATCATCACCATCAAGTCTGGGCAGACTCTATTACTCTCAGGACTTCTTGGAAACACTAAAACCAATAATAGTTACGGAGTACCCTATTTCTCTTCCATTCCTGTGATTGGGAAAGCCTTTAGTAATACCAAAAACTCTAGTGCAGAAAGCCAGTTGCTTATCGTTATTACCGCTACCGTCGTAAAATAATAGCCCATGCCATTACGGTAGACTCCTCTTATTAAAATCGTAATAAATTTAATTGGGAGTTCGTAGTACGTTATAAGAAACAACTAGATAATGTGATATGTAGTCAAAAAATTGCTTTTATCTGCTGTAGCGATACCTATTCTTTACCAAACAGTGGCCTCCTTGATGGGGCCGCTTTTTTGTGGCGACCGGCCTCTGACTACTTATACGGTTTGCGTCAAATTGCAGCACCGTCAGGAAAGCACCGCCTGCGCTTCCATACCAGGGAATCCGTATCTTTTGCCGCTTGCATCCGCTCTCATTAAATCAGTAATGACCTGATTTAACCGGAATCCTAAACGGCTGTATAAACGTATGTGCAAATGTCTGTGTAAACGTATGTGCAACTAAGCCGCCCGCTGCCCGCTGACTTGCTACAGTGCATCCATGAGGTTTCTGACTGCTGGCGAATCGCACGGCCCCCAACTCACGGCTATCATCGAGGGTTTGCCCTCCCAACTGCCCATCGGCAAAGGCGACATTGACCCTATGCTGCGCGCACGCCAGGGCGGGTACGGGCGCGGGCGGCGCATGGTGATAGAAACTGACGAGGCCCAAATAGTCAGCGGCGTACGCGCTGGGCGCACGACGGGCGCGCCTGTGACGCTGGTGATAGAAAACAAAGACCACCGCAACTGGACTGAAATCATGTCGCCCGAAGCAGGCGGTGAGCCGCGCAAAAAGGCCCTTACTGAAGCCCGCCCAGGCCACGCTGACCTGACTGGGGGCATAAAGTACCGCCACAAAGACCTGCGCGACGTGTTAGAGCGTGCCAGCGCCCGCGAAACCACCGCCAGGGTTGCGGTAGGCGCGGTGGCCCTCAAGCTGCTGAGTGAGCTGGGGATTGAGGGAGTAAGCCATGTGGTACACCTAGGCGGCATAGATGCGGAGCAGCCCTTTGACTGGGCGCGGGTGGCAGACCTAGACGCCTCAGATCTGCGCACGCTTGACGCCGCCGCCGAAGCCCAGATGCGCATCGCCATTGACCAGGCCAAGCAAAGCGGCGACACGCTGGGCGGCGTTGTAGAGATACGCTTTCGTGGCTTGCCGCCAGGACTGGGCAGTTATACGCACTGGGACCGCAAGCTAGACGGGCGCATCGCCCAGGCTGTGATGGGTACCCAGGCCATTAAGGGCGTAGAAATCGGCTCAGGCTTTGCCAACGCCCGCGTACCAGGCTCAAAGGTACACGACGCGGTGTATCTGGGCGAGGGCGGCAAAGGCTACCGCCGTGAAACCAACGGCGCAGGCGGCTTAGAAGCAGGCATGACCAACGGCGAAGACCTGATAGTCCGCGCCGCCATGAAACCCATCGCCACCCTGATGAAGTCCCTACCCACCGTAGACGTCGTGACCCACCAGCCCGCCGACGCCGCTAAGGAACGCTCAGACACCTCGGCAGTGACGGCGGCCGGCATCGTGCTGCACGCCATGATCGGCTGGGTACTGGCCGAGGCAGTGATGGAGAAGTTTGGCGGTGATACCCTGCCCGAACTACAAGAGCGCCTGGAGACGTACCGCCTGTATGCCCGGGACTACTAGGCTGGTGACAGACAAGCTAAGCAGCAACCAAGTGAACAAAGAAACGCCGAATAAAAGCGCTTTACCCCCCTCTGTTATGAACACTTCTATAGGATTCTTGCAACGTTTAGAGTACGCGTTGTTCAGCGACCTCAGCAACGACCTGCCAGAAGGTGAGTGTCCTTCTGATGCATGGGGCGGCTTATCGTCTACACTACACAACATGAATAGTGCTGGCCTTATAGAACGCCCCGTTAACTGGGTGGCGCTGGCTGGCTTTATGGGTACAGGCAAAAGCCGCATCGGCTGGGAACTCTCGCGTGAGTTGGCGCTGCACTTTGTTGACACCGACAAGCTCTTTACACGGGTAATGGGTAAAAGCATTCCCGAAGTGTTTGCCAAAGAAGGCGAGGAGTATTTTCGCGCGTGTGAACAGGAGATTGTGCGCCGCGTCACCCGCCTAGAGCACGCTGTCATCAGTCTGGGCGGCGGTACCTTTATACAAGAAGCCAATCGCCAGGCGCTGCTGGCACGCGGCCCCGTGGTGGTACTGCACGCTACGCCCGAGACCGTGTACGCCCGCACCAAAAACAGCGACCGTCCGCTGCTGCACGTTGACGACCCACTCAGCCGTATTTCAGAGCTGATGAACGAGCGCCAAAGCGCTTACAGCCTGGGGAATATTCACGTTCACAGCGACGGGCGGCCCAGCGAGGAAATTGTAGAAGAGATTATTGACCGGTTGTACATCTGGGAAGATACCCAGCGCGAAGCCCTGCACGCGCCGCCCACAAGCTCGAACCTGATCGCGCTGGACCTAGAGCGTGCCCGTGACTGACCGCCCACGTCCCGAACCACATCAGGTACAGGTTGGCGGCCCGCGCCCCTATACCGTACACGTCGGGGCGGGGCTGCTGTCTGTATCAGACGTGGCCAGGGCGGGTATACCACAAACGCGCCGCGCCCTGATCTACCCCGCTGACTTGCCAGGCGAATGGCTGCATGCCGCCCAGAGCTGCTTACAGCCTGAGCTGAGCATCATGGTGCCGCCGCGCGATGAGTGCAAAACCCTGGAGGTCTTTGGGCGGGTGCTTTCGCAGCTTGCCAGTGCCGCCTTACCGCGTGACAGTGCTGTGGTGGGTTTAGGTGGCGGGGCCGTGACAGACTTAGCGGGCTTTGTGGCGGCGAGCTATCTGCGCGGTGTGGCGTATTACAGCCTGCCCACTACGCTGCTGGGCATGGTTGATGCGGCAGTAGGGGGCAAAACTGGCCTCAATTTGCCCGAAGGCAAGAACTTGGTGGGTGCATTTTACCCGCCCAGCGCGGTGTGGGCTGACACCAGCACTCTGGCAACTCTGCCCCCCGCTACCTTTCGCGAAGGAGCCGCCGAAGCCTACAAACACGGGCTGATTGCCGACCCTACACTGCTGCCGCAGATTTTAGATCCTAACTTTGGGGCGCTGAGCCCCTCGCTCGCCGCCACCATCGCCCAGGCGATACAGGTGAAGGCAGATATAGTCAGCCGTGACCTGACTGAGCAGGGTGAACGGGCGTACCTCAACTTTGGACATACGCTGGCCCACGCGCTAGAAGGCTACACCCACCAAGCCCTACCACACGGCGACGCGGTGGGCTACGGCATGCACTACGCCGCACTGCTGTCACGGGCTATGAACAAGGGCAAAGACCAGGCAGAGGGCAGCGATCTCACGCCACACACCGCCGCCTTTTTGCGCTATCAAAACCCCCAGCCGCTGCCCCCTGCCCTGCTGCAACCTGGCGCCTTTGAAGCGCTGTGGCCGTATATGAACCGTGACAAAAAAGCTGACAGCCAGGGCGTGCGCTTTGTGCTGCTGCGCGGGCTAGCGCAGCCCTACCTAGCGCGGGTGAGTGAGGACGTGCTCAGGAGCGAATTAGCAGTGTGGCAAAATGATGTGCATTCGGTTAAAGGCTGCTAAGCACTAAGCCACCTACCCTTCACAGAGCAGGCAAAACATCGCGCCGCCCTCTACACTACACTCACTGCCACCTTAACAGCCTAAGGCTGAGTGTTTACGGAGTATGTATGTCTGACATCCCTACGCTGCTGATTCTCAACGGCCCTAACCTCAACCGCCTAGGCAAGCGCGAGCCAGGTATTTACGGCGCTCTAACGCTTGACGAGCTAGAGCGCCAGTGTGAACTGTGGGCGGGCGAGCTGAATCTCAGTGCTACTTGCCGTCAGAGCAACTACGAAGGCCAGTTGCTAGAGTGGGTACAAGACGCAGAAGAACAGGGCTTTATCGGCATTGTTCTCAACCCTGGGGCGCTGACCCACTACAGCTACGCCCTGCGCGACGCAGTGGCCGGCCAAAACTTGCCTGTGGTAGAAGTACACCTCAGCAACGTAGATGCCCGCGAGCCATTTCGCCACCAGTCAGTCACCGCTGCCGTGTGCAAAGGCAAAATCAGCGGGCTGGGCTTTGCTGGCTACCGCTTTGCTATGGAGTACCTGGCGGAAGAATGGGTCTGAACGGGTGCCCCTGTTGAACTTCAAGTACCTGATCAGTGGGCGCACCGTTACGGCATATCCAGCGGCTATTGAGCAGCCGTTGAGGTATTCTTCTGCTAAACTACCCCCATGTCCTGCGCTCAATGTTCCCGCTTGCTGAGTTCCCGCTTGCTGAGCGCCTGCTACGGCCTGATGACCCGAACTCGCCGCGCCTGAGAGCTTTCTTTTTTACGGCTCTCAGGCGTTTTTGCTGCTGGTTATCGGCGGCGCAGGCGGGAGTTTTTTTTGTGTGTAAGGTTTTATGTTTAAGGAGTGAATATGCACGTTCTTTTACCCGACGGAAAACAACTGGAATTTGACCACGCCCCCACTGCCCTGGAAGTGGCTCAGGCCATCGGCCCGCGCCTGGCACAGGACACACTCGCAGCCAGCGTAGATGGCCAACTGACCGACCTGATGACCCCGCTGAGTGACGGGGCAACCGTGGCGCTGATCACCAAGAAGAACCCAGGCGACGCGGCCCCCGTATTCCGGCACACGCTCGCGCACGTGATGAGTCAGGCGGTAGGTGAACTATACGAGCGCAAAGGTTACCCCAAGGGCAGCGTCAAGCGCGGTGTGGGGCCAGCTATAGATAACGGCTGGTACCAGGATTTTGACCTGCCAGAGCCGCTGCGCGAAGAGGATTTCCCCGAAATTGAGCAGATTATGCGCGACATCATCAGCCGCAACCTGGAGATGCAACGCCGCCAGGTCAGCAAGGCGCAGGCCCTTGAGCAATTTGCCGCTGACCCCTACAAGGTAGAACTGATCAGCGAATTTCCCGAAGACGAAATCATCACATTTTACCAGCAAGGCGACTACATTGACCTGTGCCGTGGGCCTCACTTTCCCACCACGGGCAGGCTTCCAGGTGCCTTTAAACTGATGTCTACCAGCGGCGCTTACTGGCGCGGCAGCGACAACAACCCTATTTTGCAGCGCGTATACGGTGTGGCGTTTGCTACCCAAAAAGAGCTGGATGAATACCTTCACACCCTGGAAGAAGCCAAACGGCGAGACCACCGCAAACTGGGCAAAGAGCTGGAACTCTTTACCATTGACCCGCTCGTGGGCAAAGGCTTACCCATGTGGCTGCCTAACGGCACCGTGTTGCGCGAAGAACTGACCAATTTTATGAAAGAACAGCAGTTTAGGCGCAACTATTCACCTGTTGTTACACCAAATATCGGTCACCTTGACCTGTACCGCACCAGCGGACACTATCAGAACTATGCAGATTCTAACTTTTCGCCCATCACTGTAGATGATGAAGAGTACATGCTCAAGCCCATGAACTGCCCACACCACATGCGTATCTACGCCAGCAAACCGCGCAGCTACCGCGACCTGCCGCTGCGTCTGGCCGAGTTTGGTACAGTCTACCGCTATGAACAGTCTGGCGAGCTCAATGGTCTGACCCGTGTACGCGGCTTTACACAAGATGATGCTCACATTTTTTGCCGGCCCGACCAGCTGAAGAGCGAATTTCTAGATGTGCTCGACCTGACTGTACTGGTGTTAAAGACCTTTGGCATGAATGAAGTGCGTTTTCGTGTGGGCACACGCGACCCCAATAACGCTAAATATGTAGGCGAAGACGCTTACTGGGAAATGGCAGAAGGTCAGATTATTGAAGCGGTGACCGAAGTGGGCCTGCCTTACTCAGTAGAACCTGGCGACGCGGCCTTTTATGGCCCCAAACTGGACTTTGTGGTCAAGGATGTGCTGGGCCGTGAGTGGCAGCTTGGCACCATTCAGGTTGACCCGAACCTGCCTGAACGCTTTGACCTGACCTACACCGGCGAGGATGGTCAAGACCACCGCCCTATTGTTATTCACCGCGCACCCTTTGGCAGTATTGAGCGCTTTACTGGCATTTTGATCGAGCATTATGCGGGCGACTTTCCCCTGTGGCTCGCCCCGCGACAAATCATGATTATTCCCATTGCTGATCGCCACAACGACTACGCTGAAACCCTGCGCGGCGAGCTGCATGCGCTGGGCCTGCGTGCCGAGGTAGACGACAGCTCTAACCGCATGCAGGCCAAAATCCGCGACGCCGAGCTGCACAAAATCCCGGTGATGCTGATTGTGGGCGACAAAGAGCAAGAAAGCCACGAGGTGAGCTTGCGCGAACGTACCGAGGAAGGCACCAAAGAGCGCAAAGGCGTGAAGTTTGACGACCTGAAGAATGAACTTTTGGTACGCTACCGCACGCGGATGCCCTGAGTACATACTCGGATACATGGAACTGTAACCGGGAGCTACTGAGCGGTTAGGGTATAGACATCAGGGGTTAGGCGCCAGAAAAAGCGCCGCCTTTTTTTATGCTGTACAGCTTTTATGTTGTACGGATTGTCATTGAACTTAGTTCAAGATGCGATCAAAAAGGGGCAACGGAAGGAGGAACACCCGTGCATTTCACGGTATGGAAGCGTGGGCGGTGCTTTTTTGCTGTACTTTTTTTACTCTGCTTTTTTGGCTGTGCTTATCGTGCCGAGCAGGTGCACCTTCACCGGCTTTTACCCTGCTCCATCTTTTCTATTCGTACATCATCTGTTGCCTGTCGCGCATCTGCTTTTTTTGTTGCTCGCTGGTTTGGGCGTGGCAGTGCTGGCAGCTTACACCGCGCTCAAAAAGGGGGCGCTGGGTTTCTTGTGCGGTCAGGGGCCAGCCGCAGCTATAGCACATCTCTGCGCCTGTGGGTTGCAGGCCGTGGCCCACCGTCACCCGCTCGTCAAAGACAAAGCAATCGCCTTGCCAGTGACTCTGGTCCTCGGGGATATGCTCTAGGTAGGCCAGCACGCCGCCCTTGAGGTGATACACGTTGGTAAAACCGCGCTCTAGCAGGTAGCTGGTGGCCTTTTCACAACGTATACCGCCCGTGCAAAACATGGCAATTTTTTGATCCTCTTTGCCGCTGAGGTTCTTCTCTACCCAGGCGGGAAACTCGCGGAAGGAAGCCGTGTGGGGGTCAACCGCGCCCTCAAATGTTCCCGCTTTGTACTCGTAATCATTGCGGGTATCAACCAAAATCACCTCTGGATCAGCCATCAGGGCATTCCACTCTTGCGGGGCGACGTAGTGACCCACGCGGGCCAGCGGCTCTACAGGCACACCCAGCGTGACTATTTCGCGCTTAAGCCGCACTTTGTACTTTTTAAAAGGCTGGGTGTCTGCAGCCGATTCTTTGTATTCCAGGTGGTCAAACCCTGCTGCCACAAGTGCGGCATGTAGGCGATCAATGGCCTCGCGGCTGCCCGCTACCGTGCCGTTCACACCTTCAGGCGCCACAATCAGAGTACCGCACAGCCCCGCGCTTTGGCCCAGCGTCAGCAGTTGCTCTCGCAGGGCAGCGGGGTCACTAAGGGTCTTAAACTGGTACAGAGCAGCCACCACCCAGGGCGCTTGAACATAGAAAGGGGTGTGTACTTCGGTCATGGCTACAGTGTACGGCGAGAGAGGGAATGGGAAAACGTAGCAAGGTCACAACGCACAGAAGGAGCAGCGAAACAGTCTGATACAGACTTACGCTCCATGCCAGCACTGTTGGGAGAGCACAGTCGTTGCTTCCATGCCAGGGAACCCGTCTCTTTTCCCACTCGCATCCGCCCTGATTGCGTCAGGCGTTCAGGTGCCTGGTCAAGGTGAAAGCGCCCCCACCTCTTTTGCCAGGTACCCGCGCACCACGTCTAGCGGGGCGAAAGTACCCGCGTGCAAGGCGGCTTGTATAGCATTGGCTTCGGCCCAGGCCAGGCGGTACTGCGCGGGGGTGACATCACCGCTGACAAGGGCAACTTCCAGTTCGTCTTGGTCAATGATTTCGCTGCGCTGCACTTGCCAGTCGGGGGTTGTGCGGGCCACCACGTCTAGGTAAAGGTCGTCCATGTAGGGCAACCCCTCTGGGTCTACGCCCGACGCTGCGCCCACATCTATATAAAGCTGCACAGGCACGCCAGCAGCATTCAGTTGCACCGTAAGGGCATGCTTGGCCCCAGTGGGTGCAAAATACACCCAGCGGTAGTTCACATCCAAAATGCACAGCTCTGCGCCGCCCAGCGTGACCCATTTGGGCTGCGTCACTCTGCGGGCCACCACGTCTACCAGTGTGCCAGCGGGCAGCTGTACCACTCGCTGCTCAACCAGCGGCGCGCGCTGCCAGTGGCGTTTGTCAAAGGTTTTACGTTTCATGGAGTTCCTTGAGAGGTATCTGCGTATATGCGTATGTGGGGCTAAGTATCTGGGGTTAAGGTGTGGCAATGCTTAAGAGCCAACCTCTCCCTGCCACTGACCAACCAACCCCTGCACGGCCCGCAGCATCAGGTCGCCTTCTATGGCTTGCACGCGGGCTTTAAGGGTATCTGGGGTGTCATCAGGCTGCACGGCCACGCTTTGCTGGGCCAACACAGGGCCTTCATCAATGCCCGCCGTGACCAGATGCACCGTGGCGCCACTGTACGCATCACCCGCTTGCAGGACGCTGGCGTGAACGCGGTCACCGTACATTCCAGGCCCGCCGTGACGGGGAAGCAAACTGGGGTGAATGTTGACCACTCGCCCTGCGTAGTGGCTGAGCACCTGCGGCCCCAGCGGTTTCATGTAGCCACTGAGCACCAACAGGTCAACCCCCGCCAACTGCATAAACTGCGTAAGAGCGCGGTCTAACTCGGCGGGGTCTGGGTAAACCGCGCTGCTGAGGTGTGCGGTCTTTAGGCCCGCCGCACGCGCCCAGGCCAGAGCAGGCGAGCGGCTGTTGTTGCTGGCAAGCGCTACAGGAAGCGCGGGCAAAGTGCCAAGCCGGCAAGCCTCAACCAAGTGACGCGCCGCGCTGCCGCCGTGCGAGGCCAGAAAGCCCAGGCGCGGCAAGGTGCTGGGTGTCACCTGTAGTAGTGCATTACTGGAAGGTGCATTACTTGAGGGTGCATTACTGGACATCAATCTGGGCCATTTCGCGCAGCAGCTCAGCGCTGGTCAGGATGCCACTGTGAAAGTCTGCCAGAGCAAAGCTCTCGTTGGGGCTGTGGGGCGCATCTTCATTCAGGCCAAAGTCAACCAGCACCACGGGGGCCTGCAAAATCTCCCGAAAGGCCGCCACGATAGGAATAGACCCGCCGCCGCGTGTAAAGGCCGCCTCTTTGCCGTACACAGTCTTAAGGGCCGCGCCTGCTGCCCTGACATAGGGGTTATCCAGGTCAATTTTGACGGGCTGACCGCCGTGCATGGCTACCACTGTAACCTGTGCGCCCACAGGAGCCAGCGTAGGCAGGTGATCCATAGCCAGCTTGGTGATGCGTTCAGGGTCTTGCCCAGGCACCAGCCGCATGCTGATTTTGGCCCCCGCCTTGGCCGGAATCACCGTTTTGCTGCCCTCGCCCTGATACCCGCCCCAGATGCCGTTGACATCCAGCGTGGGACGCGCCCACAGTTGCTCCAAAGTGGTGTAGCCCTCTTCGCCTTTTAGGCCCGTAGCGCCGATGCTGCTGGCAAATTCGGCGTCGCTATGCGGCAACTGTGCCCACATATCGCGCTCGTCTTGGGTCAGGGCTTCAATGCCGTCATAAAACCCTGGAATGGTGACGCGGCCTTTGTCATCTTTCAGCTGGGCGATGATTTCACACAGCGCGTTGATGGGGTTAGGCGCCGCCCCGCCGTAGCTGCCGCTGTGAAGGTCGCGGTTGGCTCCCTGCACATGTACCTCTATGTAGCTCAGGCCACGCAGGCCATAGGTGACGGTGGGCACGTCAGGTGCAAAGCGGGAGCCGTCAGAAATTACTATTGCGTCACATTTCAGTGCCTGAGCTTTTTGGCGAAGGTACGGCTCAAGGTGCTGGCTGCCTACTTCTTCTTCACCTTCCAGCAAAAATTTGACGTTGACCGGCAACTCTCCTGACTCTAGCAGCAACTCGGCCCCCAGCACATGCGCGTAAGCTTGCCCTTTGTCATCGGTGGCGCCGCGTGCGTAGATGCGGCCCTCCCGCACAGTGGGTTCAAAGGGGGGCGACACCCATTCTTCCAGCGGCGCCTCAGGCTGCACGTCGTAGTGGCCGTAGATCAGCACGGTAGGCTTGCCGGGAGCCTTGAGGCGCTCGGCGTAGACGATAGGGTGGCCTTCAGTGCTGTCTACACGGGCATCAAAGCCCAGACCCGCCAGCTTAGCGCGCAAAAACTCGGCGGCGCGGCTCATGTCACCTGCATGCTGGGGGTCGGCGCTCACCGAGGGAATACGCAGCAGCGCAAACAGTTCTTCATTGGCCTGGGTCTTTTGAGCATCAGTCAGTTGAAAGCGGGCTTGTGTCATGGTGGATAGTGTAACGTGCGTTGGTGCAGGCGGCGGCTTTCTGACTGTGCGGCAATAAAGTGATACGGACTGCCGCTAAATTCCACTACAGTCGGAAAAGCGCCGCCTGCGGCTCCA
>JAGLBF010000150.1 GCA_018260375.1 Deinococcus sp. | reverse complement strand
ATGGCGATGAACAGCAGGGCTACCGCCTTGACCTTTTTGAAAAAGTCTGAGCTGGGTGCTTCATACGGATTCCGTTTAATTCGTTGTACTCTGATTGCCCTAGTTGCCCGACCTATGGCAAACTAAGAAGATATACTTATAACTAATTTTCCGTAATGCTTATCATACGGATTCGCTCGGATTGATTCGGAAGTACGCCAAATCAATCGGAATCCGTATCATCCGCCCTCATTAAATCAGAAACGAGCTGATTTAATGGGAATCCGTATTAGCGGGTCTGAAAGCCGCCACCACCATAGCCTGCTAGGATCGTACGGACTTCCAAAAGAGCCTGCCGAACGGGTATAGGCGGGAATTCAGCCGACCAATCACCTGCCTGATCGCGGGCCAGACGCAGCGCTTCAAGGGCGCTTCCTAGGGTTGGGAGGGCTGAGATGTCCACGGCACACGCCTTGGTCAGGCGCCAAGCCTGCCGAAGCGCATCTACCTGCTCAGGGATGCACCTGCGCTCCTGCCAGCACTGCTTCAACAGTTGCTCAGCCTGGGCCGCAGCCACAAGTTCATAGCCCCCTGGCACAAACCAGCGTTCAGGCCCGCTGTGCCACTCTTCCAACTGCGTAGATAGCCCCACAGGAACGCGGCCACTCAAACGCGCACTGGTATAGACTCTGGCCGTATGCGTGTGGTACAGAGGAAGATCAGCACGTTCTAGCGCAGCCACCAGCGCTATGTCTTCTAAGCATGGAACGTCTGGAAGGCCGCCCACAGCTTGGTAGGCCCGCACGGTCAGGGCCAGATTAGCCCCGAAATGCTGCCAGTGGGTAGGCCGCGTTGCAGTTGGGCTGATGATGCGCCGGTGCAACTGCGCGGCAATCTGACGGTAACCAGTATCAAGGAGATAGACCGTTCGTACAGGTGAAGGCAGAGCAAGGCGTTCAGCTCGCCTAAGCTGAATACGGCCTGCAGACGCCTCCCAGCCTTGCCGGAGGGGAGCTACCAAAGCGCTGAGCCAGCCAGGAACCGCTTCACTGTCGGCATCTGTACTTACCAAAATGCCTCCAGAGCCAGCCAGCTGCATTCCAGCCTCAAAGGCAAGGCGCCGTGCCCCGACCACATGAGCTTGGTCTGGTGGGAGAGTGACTTCCATCACGTTGAGTCTCAAGGTCGGATAGGTAACGGCGGCGGCCCTGGCCTGCGCCGCAGTATCATCAGTGCAGTTGTTGGCGACCACCAGGACTTCAAAAGATTGGTCATGGTCTTGTGCAGCCAGTGCGGCCAGCGTGCGGCCTATGGTTTCAGCTTCATTGCGGGCTGGAATGACGACGACGATGCTCATAAGTGATAACTAAGGAACCCTTCATACTCCTGAATTTTAGAAAGTGTGTCTGGCCGTAGGCCCAGCGCTACAAATGATAGTATATATGATGGCGCAGCAATCGGTTATTCGCCGTGCTGGACAGTGAAAAATTCCCCATACGCCGTGAGTATAAGTAAAAATATTCAGATTCCTTTTGACATAAGTGTGCTAGGTTATATGTTTAGGAGCGTAAAAAGATTTAAATAATGATGACAGGGTTAACCATTTAAAAGACAGCACTGCCTACAGCCATCATACGTTTTTAGCACATTCTACGTTACGTACCAGACACGGTGTAAGCCTGGCTGGAGATACGCTACTTTCTACAGCCGGATGAGCCCCTATCCGGAAAGGATCACCTATGTCTGTACTTGATCAGCCTGCCCTCCTGGTTCTTGCGCATCTGCGCTGGAATTTTGTTTTTCAGCGACCCCAGCACCTGATGACGCGTGCTATCCGTAGCCGGCCAGTGTATTACATAGAAGAACCGGTTTTTGGTGAGTGGGCTGATTATCTCGGGCGTTATCAAGACCGCAGTGGGGTGATTGTCTGCACACCCCATATAGAAATAGGCCCCAGTCCTGCTGACTCACAGGCGCGTACCGCTCGTTTGCTGGGCATGCTGGTACAGCAAGAAGGCTTAGACACCTATGATCTGTGGGTCTATACGCCTATGGAGTTGCCGGTAGCGGCTGAGCTTAAGCCGCGCATTACTATTTATGACTGCATGGATGAACTCGCCAATTTCAAGGATGCGCCGATTGAACTTCGTGAGCGTGAACAGCAGCTGTTTAAGCAGGCTGACGTCGTCTTTACCGGAGGCTACCGCCTTTATGAGGCCAAGCGGCAATGGCACACCAATGTCCACGCCTTTGCCTCAAGCGTTGAAGTCAGCCACTTTGCACGGGCCCGTCAGCCCTTACATGACCCCGCCGATCAGCGTGAACTCCCTCATCCGCGCCTGGGTTTTTATGGCGTGATTGACGAGCGCTTTGATACCCAGCTCGTTCAACAACTGGCCTACCGACGACCTGAATGGCAATTTGTACTGATTGGGCCTGTTGTTAAGATTGACCCGGCCGTTCTTCCGCAGGGCCACAACCTGCACTACCTGGGACAAAAACAGTATGCTGACCTGCCTGAGTACCTGAGCCACTGGGACGCCGCCCTTTTGCCCTTTGCCCGCAACGCTTCTACCGAGTTTATCAGCCCCACCAAGACACCCGAATACCTGGCGGCGGGCGTGCCCGTGGTTTCAACAGGTATACACGACGTGATTCGGCCGTACGGAGAAGGCGAAATGGTTCGTATCGCCGACGGTGTAGACGCGTTTGAGGCGGCCTGCGCTGCCCTGCTTAAAGAGGCGGGTACGCCTGCCGCCACTGCCCGGCAAAAGCGTGCCGACGACTGGCTGTCACAACTGTCCTGGGAAAAAACCTGGCAAGCCATGGAGCAGCAGATTGAAAGCGCCGCGCAGCAACCTAGAATGCAGGAGAGTGCCGATGACTGAGCTGACATCCCCAGGCCCCTTTGACTATCTCATTGTGGGCGCCGGATTTGCGGGTTCAGTGCTGGCTGAGCGACTTGCTGCCGCAGGCAAACGCGTTGTTATTGTTGATAAGCGCCCCCATATTGGCGGTAATGCCTACGACTGTTATAACGACGCAGGCGTGCTTATTCACCCCTATGGCCCGCACATTTTTCATACCAACTCTAAAGAAGTTTTTGAGTACCTGTCGCAATTTACAGCGTGGCGGCCGTATCAGCACCGCGTACTTGCCAGTGTCGACGGTCAACTGCTGCCTATACCCATCAACCTTGACACGGTGAATCAACTCTACGGGCTCAATCTCACCTCTTTTGAGGTTGAAGCGTTTTTTGCGTCGGTGGCTGAACAAGTTGAACACATCACCACCAGTGAAGATGTGGTGGTCAGCAAGGTCGGACGTGACCTCTACAACAAATTTTTTAGAGGCTACACCCGCAAGCAGTGGGGCCTTGACCCGAGCGAGTTGGACGCCAGCGTTACGGCCCGCGTTCCCACACGCACAAACCGCGATAACCGCTATTTCACAGACACCTATCAGGTGATGCCGGCGCATGGCTATACCCGCATGTTTCAGAACATGCTCAGCCATCCGAATATCAAAGTGATGCTGGGTACGGATTACCGCGAGATCAGTGGTCTTATTCCCTACCAGCACCTTATTTATACTGGCCCAGTTGACGCTTTTTTTGATTACCGTTTTGGCAAACTGCCCTACCGTAGCCTGGAATTTCGGCACGAGACACATGACACAGAGCAACTTTTTCCTGTAGGAACTGTGAATCATCCAAACGACTACGCCTACACGCGGGTGAGTGAATTCAAGCACATTACTGGCCAAAAACACCATCAGACCAGTGTGGTGTATGAGTACCCGCAAGCCGAAGGAGACCCTTATTACCCTGTACCCCGTCCTGAAAATGCTGAACTGTATAAGCAGTATCAGGCACTTGCCCAGGCTGAGCCGAATGTTACCTTTGTAGGACGTCTGGCAACTTACCGTTATTACAATATGGATCAGGTTGTTGCTCAGGCACTCGCCACTTTTCGCCGCCTTGATTCACTACCCGTCATTCAAGTGACAGGTTTGTAATACGCGCTGCGCTTCATTCCAGCACAGTGGAAAAGTAACAGTTAGGAAGGCGCGGGCCGTGCTTCTATACCAGGGAACCCGTATCTTTTGTCACTCGCATCTGCTGGGATGAAATCAGAAACGACCAAATCTAACCAGAATCCGCATCACAACCACTTCATGGTAAATGCGGCGGCGAGCAGCGGCTGGGCGGCGGGGTGTAATAAGCCTGCCAGCAGCGCCTCACGGCCTCGCTGGGTGCTGGCCTTGCTGGTGGGGCGGCCTGCTTGCATATTGAGTTCGGCCTGGCGGGTGGCTACGGTACTGGCCCGCAGGCGGCGGCGTTCAAACGTGCGCCATTCCTGCTGGCTGACCCCCCGGGCGCTTAGGCCTGCCTGGTGGTGGCAAGCCCGCAGCAGCAGCGGCGCAAGGGCCTGGGCATCCAGCCAGCCCAGCGTCATGCCTTGACCTCCGATGGGGCTGACCACGTGCGCTGCGTCGCCTATAAGCAATAAGCGGCCTGCGACCATCTGCGCGGCCCTAAAGTGCTGCACGCCAAAGGCGCTGAGCATCTGGCACTCGTCGGCAGGCACGGGCAAGCCTGTGCGGGCGCGGATAATTTGGGTGAGGTGCTGAGCGCTGGGCGAAGCAGGGAGTGCAAAAGGCCAGTAGGCCACCCAGCGCCGCTTGTGACCTGGCAGCGGAAAACATTCCACCACGCCGCCAGAGTGAATAAAAATCACCGCTTCGTCTCCAAAAGGCGTGGTGTCGGGAAAATCGCCCATCAGGTAGTGGTCAGGATAGGGTGCGCCCACAAAGGAAATACCCGCTTGTTGGCGCGTCACCGAGCGCAGTCCGTCAGCAGCGACCACAAAGCGGGCCGAGAGCGTAGACACTGGCCCGCCTTGATGTGTGGCGACTTGATCTGTATTCACCTGATCTGTAGTGACCTGGCGTGTGGTGACCTGGCAGTGCGTACCCAGGTCACGCACGTGCAGCACCTCGCAGCCGCGCACCAGGCTGTCAGGCTGAAGGTCGCACAGCCGCGCTTGCAACAGCCGCTCGGTTTGCACCTGCGGAAGCGACACGATAAAAGGATAATCGGCCCCTCCACCCTGTAGGCTCAGCTCACCCACCACGCCGCGCTCACCTATCACCAGCCCGCGCCGAATAGAGACCCCCGCCGCCAGGATGTGCGGCGTGAGGCCAAGCGTCTCAAAGGCCCGCAGCGCCGGCGGATGCAGCCCAATTGCCCGCGAATGGTTTCTCGGAGCCGTCCGCTGCTCACACACCTGCACCTTGAGGCCGTACTGAGCAAGCAAGGCCCCCAGAAAAGTCCCGACCGGCCCGCCGCCAACAATAAGAACATCAAGCATATGTGTGGAGTGAATAGGGCATAGGGGATACCTCATACGGATTCCGATTGATTCGGAAGTACGCCAAATCAATCCGAGCGGATGCGAGTGGGAACAGCATACGGACTGCGCGGTATGGAGCCACAGGCGGCGCTTTTCCG
>JAGLBF010000149.1 GCA_018260375.1 Deinococcus sp. | reverse complement strand
CTACAGCCTAGTCACGCCACAGAACTGGTTATTTTTGGGTGGATATCAAGAATTACGAGAGGATTTATTGAGTCGACAGCAATGGGATTGGCTTGCTCGTCTCGGCTCAGGAGCATTTGAGGGGATTAGTGGTGAGGTCTTTAACGTTGTACTATTTGCTTTAACTAATAGAAAGCCTTCAAAAAACTGGTCGTTCATCAGCATTGATGCTACTAATCAAAAAACGGTCCCTGACAAACGGTTAGAATTGGCTACGGGGTCATGCGTAGGACTTATTCAACAGGGTCAAAAGGATAACCCTGATTCAAGAATTGGCTCCGAACCTAATAATTTGCCGAGATTGTCTGATTTTTCACAGCTTTACAATCGAATACAGACAGGAGATTATGCCAGATTCGGTAGGGTATTTTGGGAGTTGTCTCGATTAGATTCAAAGTGGCAATGCCAATTAACTACTGTTTCGAATACTCAAAAATTTGGTGGAATGACACAGGCTTTACTATGGGAGCAAGGCCAGGGACAGCTACTAAATTTCGTAGAGTCAAGATTAGGAGAGGGAGGTAGTAGGGCTTGGTTCAGAGGTGAAGAATCCTGGGGCAAAGATGGGATTGTTGTTAGTGCAATGGGAAATTTACCTGTTCCCCTTTTTACGGGAAGTTTGTTCGACGACAACACTGTCGTTCTCATCCCAAACAATCAAAGCCATCTTGCGGCCATTTGGTGTTACTGCTCGTCGTCCCTATATAACGTCGCGGTTCGCGTCATTGACCGCGCTCTAAAAGTACGTGGCGCTTTATTGAAAGTTCCCTTTGACCTCGCTCACTGGCAACAAGTCGCCGCCGAGAAATACCCTGATGGCCTGCCCGAGCCTTACAGCAATGACCCAACCCAGTGGTTCAAGGGCACGGTGACCGATACCACCGAGCCTTTGCAGGTGGCGATGGCGCGGCTGCTGGGGTACAACTGGCCCGAACAACTCCTAGACGGCCTGACGCCAGATGCCGACGGCATTGTGCCTTTGCAGGCGCTTTCGGGGGAGCAGCCCGCGCATGTGCGTTTGCTTCACCTGCTGGCTCAGGTGTACGGCCCGGACTGGAACACGGCGAAGTTGCAGGAGCTGCTGGCCCAGGTGGGGGCCGACTCGCTGGAAGTATGGCTCCGTGACAAATTCTTTGACCAACACAGTAAACTCTTCCATCACCGTCCGTTCCTGTGGTATATCTGGGACGGGCGCAAGGATGGCTTCAGCGCCATTGTGAATTACCATTCTCTTGACCGCGCCAAACTGGAAAAGCTGACCTACACGTACCTGGGCGAGTGGCTTGACAGGCAGCGCGCCGAAATCGCGGCAGGCGAAAAGGGAGCCGAGACACGACTGGCAGCGGCGCTGGAGTTGCAAAAGAAGCTAGAAGCCATTCTAACGGGCGAACCGCCGTACGACATTTATGTCCGCTGGAAGGAATTATCTGAGCAGCCACGCGGCTGGAACCCCGACCTGAATGATGGCATACGCCTGAACATTAGGCCCTTTGTAGAGGCTGGGGTGCTGCGCAGCAAGGTGAATGTGAAGTGGGGTAAAGACAGAGGTAGCGACCCTGGCAAAAAAGACTTTGGCGAGGCGGGGCCGCAAACGGATTTGGAGAAGCATTTGAGTAACGAGCGACACAATGATCTGCACTTCACTCTGGCACAGAAACAGGACACCGAGTGAGTGTCAAGTATAGCTTTTGGAATGGCCCCGAACGCCTGTTCGACACGGCATTTGATTTTGCAACCGAGCAAGAGAAGGGCCAAATCCTGCGGGCCTTACAAAGGGTACTTGGCGAAAGGGTTAGGGCCCTTAGGAGCTTTGGGTCCTCTCAATCCTTTGATGCTGAGGATGTAGCCTGCCTGTTAACAGAAATGGGCATTGGCCCTGCAGAAATCAAAGGCTTCCATAAGTTGTCCCATCGTAACGTGGAGAAGACTGATCTTACAGGTAGTACTGTTAGCAGTGGCGAAGCAGAGGAATGGTTAGTGCGCTTCGCTGTGTTATATGGAGTGTTCAAGAACGTTACTTGGATATTCGCAAATAAAGTTGACTTTATTGAAGTCTTCACCTTGATCTCTCCTTGTATAAATGGACTTATTCCCGTAAAAGTGTCAAATGGTAGCGGTGTGCCATTCAATCCAGTTTATTTTCGAGACTGGCTTGCTCTGCATCAGGATATGCTGGGTATTGATAGGGCCCTAGCCACTTTTGAGCATCATTTTTCTGCACGTTTACCACGAGCGAAGGAAGCTGACATACTGCATCGCCAGGAAGAGAAGGGGCCGCAAGCCCCTTCCCTCCCCCCGATGTCAGTTCAGCACACCCCAGCGCAGCTTACAGAAGGAATGGCCACGACCATTTTCAAGATCTGGGTTGGGGATGAGCTTCTATGCGATTCTCCACTGGATTTAAAGGGTATGGGTCGCTGTCGTACAGTTGTAAGGGCTCTTCAGGACGCATCGCAATTACCCGTACGATTTGAAGCTGTCACCGGCGATTCTCTTCCAGATAACCGTGAAACCATGAGTGATTGGGTTGCCCAGAGACCCAACATTAATTTGCGACTCTTCCGAGAACGGCTAGGGTTTCGTGGCCCGTTACCCGAAGTGGAATTGAAGGCATGGCGTGAGGAACAACATAAGCAGGAACAGGAACGGCAAAAACGCCTGCAAGCCGAACAGGCACTCGAACGAGAACGTTGTGAGCAACGCGAACGAGAGGCTCAGGCGGCGGCGGATGAGCGACTCAGGATTTTAGAAGAGCTGTCTCAACGTAGAAGGGATGAAGAACACGCGCGTCTGTTGCGGGCGAAGGCTATTCGGGAGGATGCAGAACATTCTCTTCCACGGCCAATTACAGGTGCGGCTGTCACCGCCGTCATTCCAGTTCAGCAATCGTACAACTCTGCATCAACTCGCGAGGAGAGAATTAAGCACTTAATTGAGGCAAGAGGTATTCAGCAGCTTATGCACTTCACGCGCATCGAGAATCTCCCCCAAATAGCTGAGTATGGTCTTCAGAGCCGTGCAGCCCTGGGCAACGACGGCTACATTTGGACTGACAACTGGCGCAGAGATAATCGCACTCATGCCATTTGCTTGTCCATCAGTTACCCCAACTACAAGATGTTTTTTCACTACCGTCAACGCAAGGGTGGGCATTGGGCAGTGCTTCTATTAGACCCCTGCCTACTGTGGGAACGAGATTGTGGTTTTGTTGAGGTCAACGCAGCCGCTGGGGATATCTGTATGCGTTCAGAAGCCAGCCTAAAAACAGTAACTGCTCTGGAAAAAATGTTCGAAAATAACGAATTGCGAAAGCGCCTCCTGCTGCCTCCACACTACACAACGAATCCGCAGGCTGAAGTTCTAGTCTTCGAGCCAATCCCCCAGACTTATATTGAGGAGATCCATGTCGATATTGAACTTGATGAACCACTCCAGTATAACTGCGAAGGGCATATCATTCCTGTCAAGACTGATAACACTTACTTTCGGGCACGGGATGACTATGATCACTGGCGCAACCCGTCAGGTTCTTAGACATGGCTGAACGACCTATTTTTCTTCCCCTGTCTACCCTCCCTTTCGTTGAAGAAAAGACCGTTACCTTTAAATGGCACGCTGGCTTGTCGCGTGCACAAGCTCAGCGTTCCATTGCAGAGCTACATGCCTCAGCTGCTGCTACAGGACATGAACCTCTGCTTGAGATTTCGTCTAAAGGAAGCGAAAAGCTCGGTATAGACCTGAGCGCTTTTAACCTCAAGTTCAAAGCACCTGATGGGCGTGTGCTGTCTGTGGAGTCAGCCTATCAGGGCAGTAAGGTCTTCAAAAATGGCGATCATTTCCCCGACCTTTATAGTGCCGCTAGCCGCGATGCCAAACTTGATGAACGCGTCAAAGGCCGTAGCGATATCGCCAGCTTTGATTTCTTCGGTACTCCCTGGCCCGACCAGCCTATGACGGCCTTTTATGATTGGCTGTTCCTTCAGGCGCTTGCTCAACATCCTGAACTGCTAGAGGGCATAAGTGCTTACGCAGGCTTTACAGATATCGCTTTCAATCCGCAGAAGTCGGCTGCTTGTCAGGCACGATGTGCAGCTATGGCCCTTGGTATGCAGGCAGCTGGAGTATGGCCGCTAGCCAGCCAGCAGGATTACCTTGAAGCCATTCAGCCGCAACAGAACAAAAGTAAGCAGCAGTCCCTTTTTTAATTCAGGCACGGGTTTCCCTGGAGCGCAGCTAACCGTATTTAGCATAGGAGCAGAATTCAAACTCTAGCAGGCAGAAAAGCTGCTACAATCTGGTCACCTGACTAGGTACGGAGGCTGCTATGACGACTTATAAACGCTGGAATCTGGAAACTGCCAAAGCGCAATTCTCAGAAGTCGTACGCGCTGCTGAGAGTGGGCAGCCGCAACTGATTACCAGGCGCGGTCACCCTGCGGCAATCATCCTACCTGCTAGCGAAGTGACATTACAGCAGCGCACCGGCTGGGATACCTTTGCCAATATGCCCAAAGTGCCTGATTTTGAGCCAGTCCGTGCCAGTGGCCTGGGGCGCGATATTCCCGAGCTATGAGTACAGCGACCAGATACTTGCTCGACACCAACATCATCAGTGAAGCGAGTAAGCCACGCCCTGCTCCTAGTGTTGTGGCCTTCTTGCGTGCTCAGCTCCTGGAGAATCTCTACCTGAGTGCCATCACGATGGGTGAGCTGGAGTTAGGCGTAGAAAATGTTACTGACCCTGCGCGGCGCGCAGCACTGCGTCACTGGCTCAGCCATCACCTGCTAACCGACTATGCCGGACGCATTCTCCCTATAGATGAAGGAGTGATGGTGACCTGGTCACGCATGGTACTGACCAGTGGCAAGAAACCGGGGCAGTTGCCCTGTATGGACGCGCTGCTCGCAGCGACAGCGCTACACCATGGGCTGACGCTGGTTACACGCAATACTGCTGATTTCGCCGCTTTTAAACTCAATATCCTTAACCCCTGGGAGGCAACGAGTCCATGACCACCGCTAGTACCGCTACCGTTCTTGATGCACTCGCAGCAGCCCTCCTGAAAGCCGGAACGTACTACCAGAGCGATGTAGAGCGTCCAGCCTGCATTCTGTGGCCAGATGCAACTGGAGAATGGCGCGCAGCGGCGCAAGCACTGGGAGAGCGGCGCCAGGTCCTTACGCTGGGCCAGTACGACCCCGCTACTCAAACCGGCCCAGCTATCTGGTTACGTACCATCATTGACCTGCCGGATGGCGTGTGGGCCGAGTTCCGCTCTCACTTCAGTCATGAGTTTTGTAAAGGCAATCTGTGACGCATCTTGGTCGCTCATGCCCTATTCTCCCTTACCCCGAAATTTAGAGATGCACTCCTGCCACCAGCGATTGAAATAGGGCACTTTACGAACGTATCGCAGGATGGCAAGGGCGATGAGTTCGGCATCACTAATTTTCTCGTTGGCGTGGATGATTTTGGGTGGCACATACGGCT
>JAGLBF010000148.1 GCA_018260375.1 Deinococcus sp. | reverse complement strand
GCATCCGCTCGGATTGATTCGGAAGTACGCCAAATCAATCGGAATCCGTATGATAGATATGTACAGTTGCAGCTTGACCTATCCCTGCGCCCTCAGCACACTGGTATGCGTGCGGCCCATACGCAGTACGTCTTGCACGCTGTCTATTTTCTTGAGTTCCTGGGCCAGGGAAACCAGGTCGTTGTGGCTCTGCACGGCGAGGCGCAAGGTGATGTGGGCAATTTGGTCGCTTCCCACGCCCGCACTGACCTTCAGGGGGCTGTGTTTCTGGGCCACCAGCAAGCTGAGCACGTCAGCAAGCAGGCCCGCACGGTCTTGGGCCACAACATCTAGGTCAACCATGGTTTCGCCCTGCTGCTGAGGTGACCATGAAGCTGCCACACAGCGCTCAGGCTCATCTTTGAGTAGCCGCACCATGTTGGGGCAGTCTATACGGTGTACAGTCACGCCGCGCCCGCGTGTCAAGTAGCCCATGATTTGGTCGCCGCGTATGGGGGAACAGCAGTGCGGCAGCTTGGTCACGGTAGAAAAGCCCTCTACGTACACGCCGCCAGGCTCTGCGGCGGGCTTGTGCGTGGTGACGGCGGGCCGCTGCTCTTGCTCAAGTTGGGGAGCGAGCATCTTGGCGACTGTGCTGGTGTTGAGTTTGCCCGCGTGCAGCGCCAGATACAGGTCATCAGGGTTGCGACTGCCCACCAGTTTTTCGGTGGCGTCTTCAAGCAGCTTGGTGCGCATCAGTTGCCGCACAGCCAGTTGCCTCTTTCGCAAATAACGCTCAAGCAGGTCGTGACCATGTTGCAGGGCCTCACTGCGCTCACGCAACCTAAAGTGGTGGCGTATTTTGCTGCGGGCGCTGCGAGTGGTGGCAAAGTTAAGCCAGTCACGGCTGGGTTTGCTATTTTTGTTGGTTACAATCTCTACGCGGTCGCCGTTTTGTAGCTGGTAACTCAGCGGCACGATAGACCCGTTGACACGCGCCCCGATCGTGGTATCACCGATGCGGCTGTGGATGTGATAGGCAAAGTCTATGGGGGTAGCTCCGCGCGGCAAGTTGATAGTGTCGCCCTTGGGGGTAAACACAAACACCCGCCCGCCCAGAATGTCATTTTTAACCGCGTCAACAAAGTCCGCCGCATCGGTGATATCACCCTGCAATTCGCGCAGCTGGGTCAGCCAATCTTCGCGGCTCTTTTCGCTGAGCTTATTGCCCTGCTTGTACATCCAGTGGGCCGCCACACCGTATTCGGCGATTTCGTGCATGCGGCGGCTGCGGATCTGCACCTCTATCGGCTGCCCGCCCTGGCTGATCACGGTGGTGTGCAGGCTTTGGTAGCCGTTGGGTTTGGGCACGGCGATGTAGTCTTTAAAGCGCCCAGGAATAGGCGACCACATGCTGTGCACAATGCCCAGCGAGTGATAGCACACCCGTTTTTCACGGGCTTCTTCGGCACGCTCTTTTTGGCGGCCTTCGGGGGCGTTTACGGGCTTGGGGGTGAGAATAAGGCGCAGCGCCAGCAGGTCAAAAATCTGCTCTAGGGCCTTGCCTTCCTTTTTCATTTTGGTGTGGATGCTCCACAGGTGTTTGCTGCGCCCCGTGATGGCGATATCAGCAATCCATTCGGGCAATTCAAGGTCGTCAAGGAGTTCAGTGCGCAGTTGCTCAATAGCAGCGGTGATCTGCTCTTCTCGCTCTTCTTGGCGGGTACGCAGGCGGTCTTTGAGGTAGTGGTAGGCTTGAGGGTCAAGGTATTTAAAACTTAAGTCTTCCAGCTCCCACTTTATTTGTCCAATTCCCAAACGGTGAGCGAGCGGCGCAAAGATCTCTATGGTCTCGCGGGCGATGCGCTGCTGCTTTTCGGGCTTCATCGAGCCGAGGGTGCGCATATTGTGCAGCCTGTCTGCCAGCTTGACAATAATAATGCGTATATCGCCCGTCATAGCGATAAGCATCTGGCGCAGGTTTTCAGACTGTTCGTCTTGAAAATTGCTGCTGAGCTTGGTCAATTTGCTGACCTTGGTTTCGCCCTCGACGATGCGGCGCACATCTGGCCCAAACTCGCGCTCAATGATCTCAAAGGTCACAGCTTCTACGTCTTCTACAGTGTCGTGCAGCAGACCAGCGGCGATAGCGTCGCTGTCCATATTAAGCTCTGCCAAGATAACAGCCACGGCGACAGGATGGGTAATGTACGGCTCGCCACTTTTACGCAGTACGCCTTCATGGGCCTCACGCGCAAAGACGTAGGCCCGTTCTATTTTTTGCTGTTCTTCAGGGGGGCGGTCTACCAGTAGAGGCCACAACAGTTCCACGCCATGCACCCCGTAAGCATAGCCTATCTGAGCTGACCTTAGCGTGACACTTGTGGGAATGTCACCTGATCAGGCACAGCACACGCGCCCTAAAGCAGCAAGTCACTGAGGGTTTCTGGGGTGGGCATATCGTCTACTTCGTCTTTGCGGGTGGCCCAGGCGGGAAAGGGGTAGTTGACCAGCACAGGGTTAGGAATGTCAGGCTGCGAGACCAGCATAGTGCCAGGTTGCAAAATGCCAGCGCGGGCACGAAAGCTCTGCGGCAAAAAGCGGTACTCAGGACGCTCGGCTTCGGCGAGGTCTAGGCGGCCTACGACGCGTATGGCGGCGTTGCTGACGATGCGGCGCTCAACTTCGCTGGCGGTTTGCTGCGCGCCAATCAGGATGATGCCCAGGCTGCGCCCCCGCTCGGCAATCTCAAGCAAAATGTCTTTGATGGGGCTGGAATCGTCACGCGGCGCGTACTTGTTGAGCTCGTCGAGCACCACGAATACGGTATCTTGTCGCCCGTTTTTTTCTTTGTCCTCAAACACCTCACGCAGCAGCACACCCACCACAAACATCTGCGCGTTAGACGACAGGTTGTGAATATCCACCACGCTCACCTGCTTGCCGCTGCTGACCAACTGGGGGCGGTACCGCTCAGCCTGCTGGGGAGTCAGGTCGCCGCGTATAAGGGGTGAGAGGTGTTTTTGCACGCCGCGCAAGCGCCGCACAAAGGCCCGCAGCGTGCCTGGCGACTGATTAAGCACCCACTTGGGATCGCCGTCGCCGTTGCGTTGTTCTAGGAGTTTGTACTCAATATAAGAAATCAGGTCTTCAAAGGTCTGTATTTTCTTTTTGTCTAGCGCATTAAAGTCTGACGTTTCGGGCGCTAACGTTCCGGGCGATTCACTGCCCTCTTCGGGCGCCCAGTCGCTGACCAAAAGCGCCGTACCATTGCCCTCTTGCTGGTTTTCGTGGGCCTGCCGCGCCAGTTTTTCTTCAACTGTGCCAATGACAAAGCCTAGGTTGAGGCTCCCCGACGCGTCTGAAAAGACATAGGGCAGCATGCGGCGGGCACAAAACTCGCGCAGGCTAAACACAAACGGCGTCACCCCCTCGTGGCGCTGGTCGGTGTTGGCGATGAGTTCACCCTTGCTGCCACTGCCACGCGGCGGGGCCAGAAATTGCACGCTGTCAAAGGGACTAGCGGGCAGGCCCAGCATCTCAAAGCGGTCAGTGGTAAAGCCTTTGGCCGCCCGGATGACGGATTCTTTTTCGTGGTAACGGCGGTTGGGTTTGTCCAAAAACAGCAAGTCTTCGCCCTTGACATTAAAGATGATGGCCCGTCCGCTGCTGCTGCCCGCCACACGCCCCTGGCTGGCTTTGGCCACCCTGTCCATAACGCCGCTGCGAAAGATAGAGTGCAGCAAAAACAGCGCGTAGGTGGTCTTGGTGGCTACGCCTGAAATGCCAGAAATGTTGATATGCCCGCCCGATTCGCCGTTGACAAAGCGGAAGTTGAGCGGCAATATCTGCCCATCGGCCATCAGTCCGCCCGGGAAAATAGCCTCCTCGCCCATCTTGTCGGCGCTCAGGGCCATGTCAAGCGCCTTGCCGCGTGCGTGGGCCACTTTGTCACCAGGCTGCGGGGGAATAAAGTCTTCGGGGTCAACGCGGGTGACCAGCACTCTAGCCGCGTAGCTCACCGAAGCGGGCAACATGCCGGCCACCACATCTTCTACATCTGATTCAAAGGTAACACCCTCATGGCGCTTGCGGACATTATCCACCAGCCCGTAAAACTGTACGGGTTTGCCGTCCGGTTTGTGTGTGGTCAGCACCACCAGGTCATCCAGCTGCACGCTGGCCCCAGCCTGAACCAGAAACCAGAAATAAGTGGGCGTAGCGTCTTCGGTGCCGAGCACCAGGCCAATAGTAGGCGCGGCAAGTTGCTGGTTTTTCTCGGGCGTATTGGGCATGATTATCCTTTGAGTATGTACTATTAATTATCGACTATGGAAGCATGCCGCTAGCGGTCAGCCAGCAGGCAAACAGATTACAGACTTCCGAAAAAGCAGTTGGGCGCTGAGTAATAGTTAGGCGCTGAGTGAAAGTTGGACGGTGTGTATCTGCCTGTACTCAGCCTTATCTCCTACCTCACGGGCCCTACCTAACAGGCCCTATCTCACGGGCCAGGTGGGCGCGGATGCGGCGCGTCACCACGTCTAGGCTGCCCATTGCGCGGCCCATCGCCTGTTCTAGAGCGGCAGTGGGTATCAGGTTTTGGGGGGCGCGGGGGTCTTTGTGGGGATGGCCTGCCAAGCGGGTGAGCAGCGTGCCTGACAGCGCGGCGATGTCTAGCACACCACGCGGCACAAAGTCACTGTCGTCGGGCGCGTGCATCTCTAGGCGCATGATGCCTGCCAGTGGATGCTGGTAAAAGGGCGCGGCGCTTAGACGGGCGTACCAGGTAAAGCGCTGCTGCTGACTTTGCTCGCTGAGATAAAAGCGCAAAATAGGCGTGCGCTCGCCCACTTTAAGCTGCGACAGCAGGCCAATGCGGTCAGCGCCCAGGTAGTCGGTATGCAGTGTCTTGATACAGCCCACAATCGCCCCGTCGCCGCGCCCGGGGTCTACCCGTCCGTCCTTGAGCACCAAAGTATCGGGCAGGCCGTCATAATCAGTCTCCTCTTGCGGCAGGGGCGAGGCGACCTGGCGTGCTAGTGCGGTTTCCGCTTGCAGCATCTGGTGCTGTATGGCGGCTTTGGGGCCTTCCAGAGCCTGACCTGCAAAGGAGTGCGGTGTGTACAGCAGCTCACCCGTTTGCGGGTTGCGCGGCGAAAAGCGGGCCGGCTCCACCGCCTGACCCAGTTCCCTGCTGTAGGCCAGCAGGCGCTCAGTACGTACCCCGTGTAGCTCGGCTTGGCGCGACCCGTGCGGACATAGGCTCACCGCGCCGACCGCATAAGCCCCAAAGCCCGCTACGCTCAGCGTGTGCTGGTCGTCTTCTACAAGCAGCCGGGCTTCCATACGGGGCTTGCCGTCTATGGTCATCACCGTTTTAAGGCGCTCAGGGATAGGGCGCGGGGCAATAGCCTCCCAGCGCGAGGTTTCAGCGTCATACACCAGGCCCGCAAATGCTTTTAGGGTCAGTTGACCGTCTAGGGTATCTACAGGCCAGGGGTCAAGACGAATGTGCATAAAGGGCAGTATAGAGGATGGGTACTGGATAGACAGATTCCGTCTAGAG
>JAGLBF010000147.1 GCA_018260375.1 Deinococcus sp. | reverse complement strand
CAGTCCGTATGAGTAGGCAAAAAGTAGCTCCTCTTTCGCTGTCGGCTTCCTAAGATCATCATCAGCTAAAGCGTGTTAAAATATAAATCATGAAAAAGCTCATCTTGCTCGCCAGCGGCCTGCTGGCCCTGTCTATACCCCAGGCCCAGGCCCGTGACCTCGCCACCATCAAATCAAGCGGCACCATCCGCATCGCCACCAACGCCGAATTTAGGCCCTTTACCTTTATGGAAGGCAACACCATGAAGGGCTTTGAGTATGAGCTAGGCAACCTGATTGCCAAGCAGATGGGTGTCAAGGCCGTGTGGGTAAATCAGCCCTTTGACAACCTGCTGATCGGTCTGGGAAGCGACCGCTATGACCTTGTGATTTCGTCGCACGGCATTACCCCCGAGCGCCAAAAGGCCGTAGACTTTACTAACCCCCACTACTGCTCAGGAGCTATTATCCTGGCCAAAAAGGGCGGCCCTACCACCGCCGCAGGCCTCAAAGGCAAGCAGATCAGCACCCAGCTAGGCACCACCTATGTGCCAGTCATTGAAAAACTCTTTGGCAAAAACTCGGTGAAAACCTTTCCTGATAACGCCAAGGCCCTACAAGCCCTGCAATCGGGCCGCGTCACCGCGATGGTTAACGAGAAGTTTTACAGCCTTGCCGCCGCTAAAGCTAACCCTGGCATGTTCGTGGTGGGCGACAGCGTTTACGAAGAGCGTATCGGTATGGCCGTCAAAAAGGGGAACAAAACCCTGCTTGATGCAGTCAATACGGGTATTGCCACCGTACAAAAGAACGGCGAGTACGCCAAGCTGAGCAGTCAGTGGTTTGGGCAAGACGTCCGCTGTAAATAACTGCCTCGGTATACATAAAGTCACTGCTGTAACTGGGGAGGGCTGCTGGCAGAGTGCTGGTCACCCTCCTTTGGGTAGGTACACAAGGCGAATACTAGCCCGTATTGACAAAGGAGTGCGTCACTGTTACTCTATCTAAGCCTTGCAAGAGGTAAGCAGTAAACGCATGTGGGGCCATGGCGCAGCTGGGAGCGCGTCTGCATGGCATGCAGAAGGTCAGCGGTTCGATCCCGCTTGGCTCCACCAACAAAGACACTGTCCTGCACAGTGTCTTTCTTCTATTTGGGCCGTTTCATACGCTGTCAGCTCTGACCGCCGCGTGCAACGGTCGTACAACCGGGGTTCGGGCTAGAAAGTAGGGACGCCTCGCCAGAGAGTGTCTTCGCCGTTTGATACGGATTCCGCTAAATTCCACCACAGTCGGAAAAGCGCCGCCTACGGCTCCATACCGCGGAATCCGTATGCTGTTCCCACTCGCATCCGCTCGAATTGATTCGGAAGTACGCCAAATCAATCGGAATCCGTATTACTTGCTATTTTCCAGAATTCGCTTCTGATGCCCGCACTTACGCGCTAAGCAGTCACGTTCAATGAACCTATTTGCTCTTTGCCTCAGTATCAATTACACTCTCCCCAACGCGCCCACGCTTTAAGGCATCTACGGGTGGTTCGGCCTTTCTTCATTCAAAGGACTCAATGAACTTGAGCAACTGATTTTTCTGCAATTCGTTTTCGTCGTCTGGAGCAGCTTTTGCTACCGACAACTGAACCCTGTGGAGGAAATCTTTTGTTACAAGCTCATACTGTCGCCCTGACTTATGGCGACCATCTTATCTTTGATAACATCTCACTCACCCTCAATCCTGGCGAACGCCTGGGCCTGATTGGGGAAAACGGCAGCGGCAAGACTTCTTTGCTGCGAATTCTGGCGGGCGAACTGGCACCTACAGCCGGCGAAGTGCGACACACGGGCCGCATCGCTTACCTGACCCAGCAAGCGGGCGAACTAACGGGGAGTGTGCTGGACGCTGTGCAGCCGAGTCCCCTACGGCAGGCGGCGCAGCGTTACGCACTGGCAACAGCGGGATTAGAGGCTGGTACGCCTGAAGCCCTCAGCGAGTTTGCTGAAGTCGAAGAAGCCTACCGTTTGGCAGGCGGCTACGACTTTGTCGTGCAGGCTGAAACTATCCTGACCGCTTTGGGTTTGGAGCCTGAGGCGCAGGCTGATGCGCTTTCAGGCGGACAAACGCGGCGGCTACTTCTAGCCTCGCTATTGCTTGCACCTGCTGACATCTACTTGCTGGATGAACCTACCAACCACCTTGATGCGGGGGGTCTCGCCTGGCTGGAAGGCTGGATCTGGGCCAGCCCAGCGGCGTTTGTGCTGGTTAGCCATGACCGTACTTTTCTGAATACGGTCACCACCCACACCGCCGAGCTAGAGCGCGGTACCCTGACCATTTACTCCGCGTCTTATTCAGAAGCGATGCAGTTGCGTGAGGTGCAGCGGGCGGCGCAGGAGCGGGATTACCAGGCATACCGACGTAAGCGAGCTGCTTTGGACGAGGAGAGGGGCGCGCTAAAATCGATGGGTCGAAGTGCTGATAAATTCAGCCATAGAAGGGCCGGAAATGTGCCGCTGTTACAGGCTAAGAACAAGGCGCAGAATGTTTCAAACAAACTGGCAGGTCGTGCTCGTGCACTAGAACGCCGTCTAGAACGCATGGATACTGAAGTCGTGGCTAAACCATTTGCCGACCACCGTCACCTCACACTGGATTTGCCGCCCATTCCCGCTGGCCCATCTGATGTGCTACGAGTTCAGAATTTGACCGTGCAGCGTGGGGAAAAGCTGGTGTTGGGCGGCCTAAACCTTCACGTGCGGCGCGGCGAGAAAGTTGCCCTGGTAGGTGAAAATGGCGCAGGTAAAAGTACGCTGCTGGCGGCGCTGCGGGGTCAGTTACCCTATGGGGGTGAGGTTATCTGGGGGCCAGTTACGCTTTACGCGTCTGAGCAACAGGGTGAAGAACTTTCAGGCTTCGGTACTCTAGCGGGGGCCTTGCTGGACGCCAACGAGCTACTGACCCCGCACCAGCTCTACGAAATCACTGCGCAACTGTTTCTACCGGCACCAAGTACGTCTATCTCGCACCTCTCCGGTGGACAACGTACTCGGCTGAGTCTCGCCCGTCTCAGCGTCACGCGGGCGCAGGTGCTGCTGTTGGACGAACCGACTAACCACCTTGACCCGCAGATGGTGGACGTACTGGAGGAGGTACTGCGCGGCTACACGGGGACGGTGCTACTGGCGACCCATGAGCGGCGACTGATAGAGCGGGTAGCCGGGCTCATAGTGCGGCTGGACAGCCAAGCCACCGCAGGCATTCAGCCGTAAATTAGTGTCCACACCGTCTATTGGTAACGGCAGCAGTTCATATCCATTTGGGAAGAGTAGCTACCACCGGACACACTCCGCAACTCTTTCTCCTCATGCCAAACTGCGCCGTTCTCAATAAGCTGAGTAGGTCACCTGAATATTGCGTTCCAGAAGCAATGCTTCAATATCGCGGTAACTCAAACTGGTGATATAGCCACACCCCATACTGAATGATGTGCATAGGAAAACAGTGACGGTAGGCCTGCCCGGCAAGCACCCACACGCCCTTTGACCAACATCAGGTGTCAGTACCGCCCCTCCACCCAACGTAGCCTGTACTGCCCTAGCCCTTGACAGCGGGCGGGCAATTCTTTAGCATAGTCAGGCTCACAGTACGCCAATAACGGCTGCGAGTATATGGTGGGTTTAGCTCAGCAGGTTAGAGCGCCGCTCTGTGGAAGCGGAGGCCGTGGGTTCAAATCCCATAATCCACCCCAAATTCATAAAGGTTCCAAAGCTGCGTGCGGTCAAGCATTCCGTATACTGGCAAAACGCGGGGATGGCGGAACTGGTAGACGCGCCAGACTTAGGATCTGGTATCGCAAGATGTGAGGGTTCAAGTCCCTTTCCTCGCACCAGAAAAAGGCGGCCCTTGCGGGGGCCGTTTTTTCATTCATACCAGCTGTATTCGGTATGCCTGCAGTTTGGATAAGCCTGATTGATTTGGTTTTTATGCTCCAAAGTTCTATGTACCACACAAATTGCACCATCACGGACTGAAGTTTTACAGGAGAGATATGGCAGAGCTACTGAGCAAAGACGGCAACAAGGTAAACATTAAGGTTACGGCGCCCGCCACCGAAGTTTCACGCGCCTACGAGCAGGTGTGGACTGGGTTGATGCGCGACGTGCGCGTGCCCGGCTTTCGTCCTGGTAAGGCCCCCAAGAGCGTGGTGGCTAAGCGCGTGGGCAGCGACTACATCGAACAAGAAGTTCGTGACCGACTGGTCAACGCCCAACTTTCGCAGGCACTGCAAGAACTGCAACTCAACCTCATTGACGCCAACTTTGACTTTGGAACACTGAAAGACGGTCAGAGCTTTGAATTTAACGTAAAGGGCGAAACCTATCCCGAAGTAACACTCGGCGACTGGCAGAGCCTGAAGTTCACCAGCCAGACCCCTGACATCAGTGACGACGTGCTGGAGCGCACCCTGAGCGACTTGCAAGAGCGCAACGCCACCTTTGAAAGCGTAGACCGCCCCTCCGAAGTCAGCGACATGGTGATGATCGAAGAGCCGGGCGAAGACGGCGGCAGCTACCCTATTTACCTGGACGTTGCTGAAGAGCACGTGCAACAAGCGCTGATAGGCAAGCAAAAAGGCGACGAGGTAACGATTACTGTACCTGCCCACAGCCACGGCGAGCACGAGCATCCTGAACATACTGTCACTGTGAAAGTGCTGGACGTGCGCCACAAACAGCGCCAAGAACTTGGTGATGAATTTGCCAAGAGCCTGAACTTTGACAGCCTAGAGCGCCTGCGTGCTGACCTGCGTGAAGAACTGCTGCGCCGCGCCGAGCAAGAAGGCGAGATGGGACGCCGCGAAGAGCTGATCGAGCACCTGGTCAGCGGCATGCAAGTGGACGTACCCCAGATCTTGATCAGCAACCGCCGCGAGGCGATGATGGAAGAAATTAAGGCCGACCTGAGTCGCCAGGGCGTGCGCTGGGGCGAATACGAAGCCTTTATGCGCGAGCAGGGCAAACTGGAAGAGTTTCAAAAAGACCTGGCCAAGAACGCTGAAATCCGCGTGCGCCGTGACCTGGCCCTAGAGCAGCTTGCCGAAGACCTGAAGGTGTCGATCAGCCAGGCAGAATTTAACCAGATGATGATGGTGCTGGCCCAGCAAAATGGCCTGACCATACAGCAAATGCGCAACCAACTGGGTGAAAACGGCTTTAACAACTACTACATCAGCCTGCTGCGCGACAGGGCACTGGCCCAGGCCATTGCCCAGCTCAACAGCGAAACGGTTGAAGCTGCCGCAAGCGACACCAACAAGCTAGGCAACAGCCCCGCCACGGATGAGAACCAAGAAGGGGAGCAAGCCGCTGAAGCACAGCCCGCCCAGGAGAACGCCGACAGTGAGCAACCTGCCGAGCAACCTAGCGAAGGACAACCCAGTGAAGGGCAACCCAACGAAGGCTAACGCCTGAACTCCTGTAGAACAGTAGACCAACCTTAAGTACGGGTACGACCCTCAAGTACAAGTACTACGGACTCCGCTTCATTGCCGCACCGTCGCTAAGACACTGCCTGCA
>JAGLBF010000146.1:2738-5581 GCA_018260375.1 Deinococcus sp. | reverse complement strand
CGTCCAATCCGCTAAATTTCGGCCTTAAGGCCGCCTAAAACTGCACGAACCATTGTAACCTACTGACCGTGCTTTATGGTTGATGAAGCGGTAAGTAGATGAAAACGATTGAGGTGACAGCTCAGCACGACACCCGCAGTAAAAAGAGGCAGCGAAAAGTAAGGCCAAGCAAGACCTTAACTTTTATGTTGCCTCTGGTTACATCTGTTGTATTGGTTTAGCGGTGCGTTTGATGAAAGCCGGGTGACCGCCAAAGTCGGATAGCCCAGACCCTATACGGGCTGTGCTTCCCTATTGTGGAGTCCGTATTACAGCCCAAAGACTCCGCGCTGCTCGGGGTGTACCAGTTCGGTGTATTCAGGATGATCGCGGATGTACGCTGCGATAAACGGACACATAGGAATCACCAGCTTACCCTGGTTACGGATGTCATCTAGGGCGTAGTGCGCTAGCGCAGAGCCAACACCCTCGCCCTCGTGTTCTTCAAAGACTACGGTGTGGGGCATCAGCACGGCGTTGTCACCAATGGCCTTAAACTGGGCATAGCCCATCAGTTCATCACCTTTACTGATTTCGTAGCGGCCTTTTTCATCATTGCGGGTCAGTTGTCTATCTGCACTCGGTGTGGTCATAGCAGTTAGTATAGCGGCTTGGTGAACGCCAATAGGCAGGGATGTCTGATACGAATTGCGCTTAACAGTGGTGTCATAGACTCGTCAAAAAGCTCTATGTGACTATTCAATTCACCCATACTCCCCAAGACGTTTGGGGCCTTTATCGGCGCAGCACTTGTGCCGTAGAACGCCAATGAGCACAGTGACCTTGTCACCCGGTACACCCTCTTTCACTGCTGGCCTTTATACCCAAACCGCAGTCTGTATGAGCATCATAAACGGCGTTCAGGTTCTTGTTCTATCCCCCATCCCCCCCCTCTAGCTTGGCCCAGATGCTTGCCAGTATTCGCTGCTCTTCGTCACTCAGGTGGCCCAGAAATTGCTGGCGCACGCCCGCCAAGTGAAAGACGTGCAGCCGTCGCAGCTTGGTCTGGCCTGCTCCGGTCAGCGACACCATAAATCCGCGCCCATCGGTTTCGCAGCGCACCCGCTTGATCAGGCCCAGGGCCTCCAGTTTGTCGGCCAAGCGCGTCAGTCCGCCTGAACTGTAGCGCAGCCGCGCCGCTAGGTCAGACATGCGCAGCGCACCCTGTTCTTCTAGGGTAAGCAGCAACTCGTACACGGCGAGCCCCAGGTCATACTCGGCTTGCATCTCCCTATCTAGCTGGGACCAGATACGGCTATGCGCATGTAAAAATCCGCGCCAGGCAGCCGTTTCGGTAGAGGAAAGTCGGGACATGGCCTCAATATATAATTTGTTGTCTGGAAAGGCAACTATATATCGGCGCATATATATCAGCGAATAGATATCAGCGCACTGAAAAATCTTATGCCAGTAGGCTGGGGCGCCGTACCCAGCACTGGGGCAAGCGCCCTGAGCTACTGGCCTTTGGTCATCATCTCTTATCCATCATTCAACACGTGCGAGGGACTAAAATACGCTTATGCAACGCGCACTCTCCGCTTTATGTCTGAGCCTGCTGCTGGTGTCGTGCGGCAGCAACAGTACCAGCAACTCCGGTATGTCAACTACCTCGGCCCGTGACCTGTTGGGGTTTACCAGCTCGCAGCTGGGCAGCGCCTATGTGGGTGACAGCTACAGCGGCACCATTGCGGCGATTGGCGGCACTGCGCCGTATAGTGTACGGCTGGTGGGCGGCAAATTGCCTGACGGCCTCAAGTTTACAGGCGGCAGCAGCGCCAGCATTGCCGGCACCCCGACGGTAGCGGGCAGCAGCAGCTTTAGGCTAGAGGTCATCGACGCCAACCTGAGCGTACGCAGTCAGGATTTTAATATCACGGTGGCGGAATTGCCCCCCCTTGACTTTGATATGGCCCTGCCCACAGGCGAAGTGCGTGGCGAAACCCGCGTGCCGGTACGGATACTGGGCGCCCGCAATGTCCGCGCTGCTCGCTACATCTGGAAACTACCCGACAACGTGCAGGTGGTGGGGGTAGAGGGTGACAGCAGCACCCAAGCGGGCCGTCCCGTACTGTTTTGGAAGCAGCTGGGCCAGACCTTTACGCTGGATGTAGGCTTTCGCATTACCCCCAAAAACGGCGCACAGATTGCCATGCTGCGCCTTAAGCCTGCTGGCGACCTGCCCTTTACCCTCACCAAACCCGTGTCAGGCACCAGCAGTTTTGTGACTGCGCTAGACGGCAGCGGCAAAAGCATCCGTGAGGTAAAAACCCCCGAAGCGCTCGCCGCCGAAAAAGCCCTAAACGACCAAAAGCAGGCCACCAATCAAGGCACAGGCACCCCGAGTACAGGCACTCAAGGCACAGGCACTCCGAGTACAGCCACACCAAGTACAACCACACCCACATCCGGTGCGGCGACACCCAGCGTAACCGCGCCCAACACGGCAACGCCAGCAACCGGCACACCAGCAACGACTACACCAACGACCCCCGCGCCTGCCACGCCCGCCGCACCAGGACAGCCCACCCAAACTCAACCGCAAACAACTCAACCAACTCAACCCCAAAAACCCCCAACGACCCCCGCGCCTGCCACGCCCACGCCCTCCGTCCCCAATGGCAAATAAACATCACAGGTAAACAATGATGACACCTACACCACTCAAGACCTTTGTGCTGCTTAGCCTGCTGAATGTTGGTCTATTGCACGGCGCAGCTCTGGCGCAAACGGCAACCCCACCCACCACGCTACCCCAGACACCCGCACCCCAGACACCCGCACCCCAGACACCCGCACCTCAGACA
>JAGLBF010000146.1:0-2638 GCA_018260375.1 Deinococcus sp. | reverse complement strand
CAGACACCCGCACCTCAGACACCCGCACCTCAGACACCCGCACCTCAGACACCTGTGGCTCCCTCTACCGCGCCCGTAGCGCCTGCTGACCCTTATGCGCTCAAAGTGCTGAGCGTCGCCGAGCTGTCGCGCAAGGCCCAGATCATTGTGCGGGCCACGGTAGGCGCGCCGCTGAGTGTCAAACAGGGTGAGCACAACTGGCGGGTCTACCCCCTAGACATCCTGGAAACGCTGGTGGGAGACGCGCAGGCCCTGCCCAAAATCAAGTACCAAGATAAGGGTGCCGCGCTAGAGAAACCCGCCGTATGGATTGACGCCGACGTGCAAGAAGCTCCCAACGTGCCCAGCGGCGAAACAGTGCTGTTCCTGTACGCGGGCCAGCTAGACAGCCCTCTGGTGGGCTACAACCAGGGGGCCTTTAGCGTCAACAACAGCCGCGTGCAGGGCTTGCCCAGCGGTACCCCAGGCAGCGATCCCAACAGCAGCCCGGCAAGCCTTGCCAGCAATAACCTGGCCAGCACTCCTGTTGCCCCTGCACCCGCGCCGAGCGCACCTGGCTCTGCTCAGGCCGCTACACTGCCCGCAACCGCAGTTCAGCCCAGTCCTGCTCCGTCTGACCCTGTCAGCTCTACGCCGAGTGCCGAAAAGCCGCCGCTGACCGCGCAGGGCAACCCCGTGAACACCGCCGCCATTAACAGCAGCGCCCCACCTGCGCCGCCCAAAGCCGACAATCCCGCACAGCCCGCCGCCAGTGCCAACTCGGCCAGTAGCAGCGCCAACTCTGCCAGTAACAGCAGCGCCAGCTTACCGCCCTCGCCCCCGCCTGCCTCGCCCACTGCCGCCCCCAACAGCGTAAACGGCGAGACAAAACCCCCCGTACCGCCTACTCCTGCGCCTGCGTCCATCAACACTCAGACCCCTGGCAACGTACCGCTTAGCGCCGGGCAACTTTTGCTTGATGATTTCCGCAAGCTGGTGCTGAGTGCCCGCAGTGGAGGCAATCCATGACCCTAAAACGCTGCACACTAAGCGCCTTTTTTGTCCTTTTGCTGCTGCCAGCGGCCCAGGCCCAACAAACGAGCGCTGCTGCGCGCTTTGCCAGCATTCCCCTGCGGCCCGAAGCGGCACTGATGCCCGCTGTGCAAGCCGCCCTTGCCCAACTCAGCTCACCTGACTTTCCTGTTACTCTGGACAACAGCAGTGGGCCGGTACTGGCGCTGGGCGGCGATGTGCCTTTTAACCCAGATGAGGTGTCGCGCAGCCGCACCATCAACAGCGTCAAACGGATAGAAATTAATCCCAATGGCCCGCTGGGTATTCCTGAGGCGGTGCGGCGCGAAATCGGCAAGCAACTGGGCCTCAAGACCTTTAGCCCTCAAGCCGCGCGCCTCAAGCTGAGCGGTATAGATGTCAGCGGTGACGGTGTGATAGACCTGAATGACCTGGCGCTGCTGATGGGCAACTACGGCAAATCAGGCCAGGGCGACTTTAACCACGACGGCCGCATAGATGAAAGCGACCTGCAAATCTTTACCCAGGAGTACCAAATTCCATGACCCTGCCCAATACTGAACCCTCTAGCGAACGCGACACCCTAGACCTGCAAGACTTTTTGAAGATGGCGGGCCTCGTAGACACAGGCGGCGAGGCCAAATTCCGCATACAAAACGGCGAGGTGACGCTCAATGGCGAAACCGAAACCCGCCGTCGCCGCAAGCTCAGGCGCGGCGACGTGGTAAGCCTGCACGGGCTAGAGCACACGGTCACCTGGTAACGGGAAGTAATAGGCAGGAAGTAACGGGCGGGGAGAACGCAGCAGCGCAAAGGTAAACTAAAGGGTAAAACAGCAAGGTGAGATCCGGACGCTGATAGGCATTCCGCTTATTCCAACACCGTCCCAAAGGCGCCGCCTGCGCTACCATACCGGCACAGCCCGTATAACAAACACCCCGCCCTATAGCTCTACACTGTAGCCATGATCTCCCCCACCCCGCCGCAGTGGAAAAACGAACTGCTGACCTGGCGCCGCCGCAAAGATGACTACTTTGCCAGCGGGCGCGGCCCTGTAGCGCCAGGCTTTTCGGGGCTAAGCTACTACGCACCTGACCCCGCTTGGTATATGCGTTTGTCTGTAGAACGCATACAAGGCGGCGCCCCAGTAGAGCTAGCGACCAGCAGCGGCACCTCGCAGCACTACTGGCCTTACGGACACGCCACCTTGCCCAGCGGGGCGCGGCTGCTGTTGCTGGCCCGCCAAGGCGAAGAGGCGGCGCCCGAACGCCTGTTTGTTCCCTTTCGGGACGCGACCAATGGCAAGGCCACCTACGGCGCGGGCCGCTACCTTGACGCGCCGCTTGAAGGCGAAGAGGTGACGCTGGACTTTAACCGCGCCTACCACCCCTTTTGTGCCTACAACGGGGCGTGGACTTGCCCCCTACCGCCCGCCGAAAACTGGCTGAGCGAGGCTATAGAAGCGGGGGAAAAACTGAGGCCACTCACTGACTAGCGGTAACGCTAAAGCAAAAGTAGCTATGCGATCAGGCCCCCGACAGGCGCCGCCTTGAGCAACACAGCAGGTTGGATGCGGGCGCTTGAGTGCAAACTCACGGGCTTCATACGGAGCGCAGCCTGTATCATA
>JAGLBF010000145.1 GCA_018260375.1 Deinococcus sp. | reverse complement strand
CATCCGCTCGGATTGATTCGGAAGTACGCCAAATCAATCGGAATCCGTATCATACAGATGGTGCTGCGTTCTAGCATGGGGTATTCCAGTACGGTATTTCTACACAGCCAGAAAAGTGCCGCCTGGGCCACCACGAAACGCGTACGGGTTCTTATGCCCACTGGCCTTCTGGCACTGCATGTTGAGCACGGTTTACGTCGCAGCCCACAGTAGTTGAGCCTCCCCATAATGCAAAACAGGTATCCTAGCCAGTATGAATGACCGCATCTACACGGCGCTGGCGCAAGCTGGTATCAGCCAGGAGCCGCTGGCAAGCCTGGACTACGAACAGCAACTGTTTGTGTTGACCTCGCAGAGCCTTATCTTTCAGGTAGAGACTGACGGGCCGCTGCAACAAGTAGCCCTGCGGGACGTAACCCGCATTCATTCTGACCAGACGGGCACGCTGCGCATAGAAGCGGGGCCGCGCACGGCGATTACCGCTTCGCTGCTGGGCTACGACCCAGACCGCGTGCAGCGCTTTTTTCAGTTGGTGCGTGACGCCACCGCCCGTGCCAAGCAGCTTCCCAGTGCGCCTGCTGTGGCACCGACCCAGAGTTTTTTTGGCAAGGTGAGCAGCCCTGTACCTACGCCCGTGCTGGCTGACCAGCTTGCTGCTGCGCCCAAGCCCTCCTACATGACGCCGATAGATGAGGCAGCAAGCACCATCCGCATCGCTGCCGAGCCGCCCAGCACAGACGCACCTGTAGCCCGCCCAGTGGCAGCCGACCTGGTAGCCGGTTCAGGCAGCGCCCATAACGCGCCTGCTGAGCCGCCTGCCACGCCACGGCCTCAGCCAGCAGCCTCTGCTACCCAGCTGGAACTGTTGCGGCGTGCCAAATCGGTGGGCGGGCTATCGGGCACCGTGCAAGTACTGGCACTGGTGCTGGCGCTGGGTTCGCTGGGCATGGGTTATGTGATGTGGCAAAAGCAGTCGCAGCACGTTCCTGCACTGTGGACAGTTACCATTGGCCTGGTCACGGCGGTCGCGCTGTTGGTGCTGGGCCAAGTGCTGCGGATGCTCGCCGCGCTGGGGCAGTCGGTCGCTGAGGCGGGCCGCTAATCATAACTGGGTCACTTCACAACTGGGCTGCTGCGCTGCATAACCACGTACAGGAAATGAGTGGGGAGGGGCCAGCATCTAGCCGAGCGGGGCCAGACGCGCTAAAACATGGGGTGTGAATGCCCCCTTACCCCCGAACACCCCTCCTACATTGCCACAACATACGCTGTTGCCGCTGCGCTCAGCAACGCTAGACGCCGCCCAGTTTTCTGACGCTATTCGCGACCTGGTGATAGGCGCGGTGTCGCGGCCCTCACTGTCAGGCGAAGAGGCTGTTGTGGCCGAGTTTTTTCGCACCTGGATGAACCAGCACGGCTTTAAAGCGTATGTTGACCAAGTGGGTAACGCCATCGGCAAACGCGGCACTGGCCCGCTAACCGTGGTGCTGCTGGGCCACATGGATACCGTAGCGGGCCTCATTCCTGTGCGGGTAGATGAGCATGACGTGCTGCACGGGCGCGGCAGTGTAGATGCCAAGGGCAGCTTTTGCACCTTTGTCGCGGCAGTCGCGGCGCTGGATGATGAGGCACTGAGCCGCGCTACTTTTATCTGCATCGGTGCTACCCAGGAAGAAGCCCCCGTGAGCGTAGGAGCCATGCACGCCGTCAAGGAATTTGCGCCTGACATCGTGGTCATCGGTGAGCCGAGCGGCTGGGAGGGCATTACGCTAGGCTACAAAGGCCGTATGATTGCCAAGCTTGAACTCCGTAAAGGCAACTTTCACACAGCGGGTGACGGCACGAGCGCAGGCGACGACCTGGCCGAAGCGTGGCTGCAGCTGCGTACCTGGGCGCAGCAGCGTTCGGGTGAGGGCATCTTCGGGCGGGTACAGACCACCATCCAAAACATGGATTTTATCAACAACGGCATGGAGCAAATAGCGCGGGCCAACATCGGCTTTCGGCTGCCGCTGCACCTGAGCCCTGAGCAGGCCAGAGCCGAAATCAGTGAGTTGCTCCAGCCTTTTGTGGGGCTGAGCATAGAATTTAGGGGTGACGAAACCGCCGTCAAGCATGACCGCGACAGCGTGCTGGCCCGTGCCCTGCGGGTGGCGATACGGCAGGCGGGCGGCACGCCAGTATTCAAACTCAAAACCGGCACTTCTGATATGAACGTGGTAGCCCCTTACTGGCCGGTGCCTACGCTCGCCTACGGCCCAGGCGACAGCAGCCTGGATCACACCCCCGAAGAGCGCCTGAGCCTGGAAGAATATGAAAAAGCCGCCACCATTTTGAATGATGCGCTGCGGCGGGTGGCGGCAAAGGGCGTTGTTGCGGGTTAAGTAGCTCCCGGTTACCGTTCCGCGTATCCGACTAATACGGATTCCAAACGCGGTGAAAGGATACCAACGGACATAAGATACAGCCCGTATAAAAGCGTGTTCCATCCACAGCTAGGTGTTGTAGTCTTTACGTTCCGTTTTGCTAAAGGGTAAACAGTGTGGTGATGCTACTAGCCATTGACTCCTGCGCCTTCCATGCGGGCGGTTACGGCGAGGCCTGTGGGCGTCTGGGCCAGGCCACCTTCAGCGGTTTCGCGCAGCTCTAGCGGCATCATGCGGCCGACCTGGGCCATGGCCGTGATCACTTCATCAGGCGGAATAAAGCTCTCCAGGTGGCTGAGAGCCAGTTGGGCGCTGCTCACCGCATGCACCGCAAAAAAGGCGTTGCGTGATACGCAGGGCACCTCTACATAGCCGCCTACGGGGTCGCATACCAGACCAATGGTGTTCATCAGCGCCATCGCCGCAGCGTGCGCACAGGCCCGCGAACTGCCGCCCAGCAGCTCGGTAACGGCTGCTGCCGCCATCGCTGCGCTAGAACCAATTTCAGCCTGACAGCCGCCTGCCGCGCCCGAAATAAACATCTGGCGCGAAATGGCCTTGCCCACGCCCGCCGCTAGCACCATGGGCATCACCAGTTGCTCGTCATCTAATCCTAGGTGGTCAGCAACGCCCAGCAGCGCTCCTGGAATCGTCCCCGCGCTGCCCGCTGTCGGTGCAGCGACAATGCGGCCCATGCGGGCATTTTCTTCGTTGACCGCCATGGCGTAGGCTTGTACCCGCTTGAGAAGAGGCGCATTGAGCACGTCAGGCGCGTCCCACAGACCCTGGGCATTCCAGCCCACCATGCCAGTAATGCTGGGCGCAGACGAGGCCAGCCCGCGGCGGATACTGTCGCGCATCTCGGCAATGCGGCGACGCATCGCTATCAGCACCACTTCGCTGTCTAGGCCACTTTCGGCGCTGTCGGTCGCCAGTACCCACGCCGACGCGGGCGAGGGAGCTTGCATAATGCTGTCTAAAGTAATGCCGCTGCTCATAAGCGTTGCTCCTTTAAAATCTGTTTATGGCCTAAAATACTGCAAGAATGTTTAGACCATTATGCTTTTTCTATCATTTGCTGTTTATTATGAACATCACTGGAGGGTGTTTTATTCAAAAGACGCGTTTATAGTGCCTGTATCTATTATAGTGCCTGTATCCATAATCGGCTGTACCACGCGCACCCACTTCATTTCGGACCAAACCGAAAGAAAATTGAGGGCCGCGCCGCTTAGGGCGTTATCCAGCTCAATGCACAGCATCGCGTCGCCGCCGCGCTTTTCACGGGCGCAGGTGAGGGTGGCAATGTTGATGTGATCGGCAGCAATTAGGGTAGCGACCCGCGCAATGATGCCCTGCGCGTCGGCATAGCGGGTGAGCAAGGTCGGTGATGATCCGCTAAAACTGACCTTAAAGCCGTCTACTTTGCTCACCTCAATCACCCCGCCGCCTGTGCTAGAGGCCAGCACGCTGACTTGTTGCCCGCCGCCTTCTAGCCGTAGCAAGGCGCTGTTGGGGTGTACGTCGCCCAGGTCAATGTCCTCAAAAGTGTAGCTTAGCCCCGCTGCCTGCGCTTCCTCAAAGGCGCGGGGCAAGCGTGCGTCATCAGGCGCGTAGCCCAGCAAGCCCGCTACCAGAGCCAGGTGTGTGCCGTGCCCGCGCCCTGTCTTGGCAAAGGAAGCGTGCAGACCAATAGTAGCCTTGCTTACAGGTGCGCCCAACAGCTGCTGCCCCACCAGCCCAATGCGGCACGCGCCAGCGGTATGGCTGCTGCTTGGCCCAATCATCACTGGGCCAATCATATCAAGTAGGCTCATAGCCCAGAGTATGCCGCAAGGGGCACGCTAAAGCTAGACAAGTGCCTTGAGGGTGCTTAGCAGCCTGTAGCTACCACCCAGCGTCTGGTCTGGGGCCGTGCTCCCTGTACCGCGCAGTGGTGTGTACTGGGCATGTGCCGTCTTTTGCTGTACGCCCCTGCTTATTCTATATGCTCAGTGCTCATGTTCCAGCTGTTGCCCTCGATGTTCTCCTAGATGCTGCTGGGCCCACTGGCCTATCGCGTCCACCACCGTCTGCAGGTCTTGGCCTGCGGGGGTCAGGCCGTAGATGCTGCGGGGCAGTTTGCCAGGAGCTTGAGTCTCGCAGCTTTTGCTGATGACCCCCAACAACTCTAGGCTTTCAAGGCGCTGGGTCAGCGTAGCGCTGTTGCAGCCGCCAACTGCCCGGGAAAGTTCGTTAAACCCTTTGGGGCCGCTTAGCAGCGAGCGCACAATATGCAGCACCCACTTTTCTTGCAGCACGCCGATAGCGCGGTATGTGGGGCAAAAGGTTTCTTGTTCAATCATTGGTGTTACTCCTTAGCCGGTGACTGCGCGTGCAGGCTAGCAGCGCAGTGAGACAGGCTACCAGCGCAGTATAGGCCTTCAGCGTGTAAAGTGCCAAGTATTCTACTTTGCTTGACATTTTAAAGCAAGTGATTTAAGGTGAACGCATGACCAGTACTGATACCCGCCGCATCCCCGCCAGCGTAACCGAAGCCATTGAAATTCGCCGCAGCATCCGCAAGTTTGTGCAGCAGCCCATCCCCGAAGCCGATTTGCGCGAACTGGTGCGCCTAGCGGGCCTAGCCCCCACAGCGTTTAACGTGCAGCCTACCCGCTTTATAGTCATCACCGACCCCCAGATGAAGGCCAAGCTGCAAGAAGTGTCCTATAACCAGGCCCAGGTGACCAGCGCCCCCGCCGTGTTCGTGGTCTACAGCGACATGGAGGACGTGATGACCAACGCCGAAGAAACCATACACCCGGGCATGGGCGCAGACCAAGTGGCTACGCGTGCTGCTGGACTGCGCGCTAACTTTCAAAATCAAGACGTGGCCCAGCGCGGACAGTGGGCTCTGGCCCAAGCCAACATCACCTTTGGTTTCCTGATGCTCGCCGCTACTGGCCTGGGCTACAGCAGCTCGCCTATGCTGGGCTTTCAGCCTGACAAAGTCCGCGAGTTGTTGGGCTTGCCTGAACATGTGCAGTTTGCTGGCATTCTGCCTGTAGGTATCGCCGCCGAAGAGGGCTTTCCCCACCACCGCCACAGCGTAGAGCGCATTACCAAGTTTATCTAAAGCCAGGTTTATCTAAATCCAGTAGAGCCTGATATGGTTTCTGACTTGAACCGTGTTATACGGATTCCGGTTGATTTGGCGTACTTCCGAATCAATC
>JAGLBF010000144.1 GCA_018260375.1 Deinococcus sp. | reverse complement strand
CGCATCCGCCCTGATTGATTCGGAAGTACGCCAAATCAATCGGAATCCGTATCAGCACTTAAAAAAACGGTGAAATCTGGGAGGCAGGCATAGAAAAAGGTACGCCTTTCGCGGTATAGAAGCACAGAGAACACATCTGGGGTGGTGCTGGCATGAAGCGCAGTCTGCAATCACCCGGTAAAGTGATGGTTCTTTTAAAGCAAAAGTTTTTGTATTACTGCAGGCGTTTTAGCATTTATCTGGCATCTAAAAACAGCTTACCTGCAACCAGCACCACAATAACGGCGTATATTACCTTTACAAACGCACTGCCGCGCAGCATCGCCATGCGAGAACCTACGTAGGCACCCAGCGCATTCGCAATACCCATAGGTAAACCTATCCAAAAGACCATTTTACTGCCCAACAAAAACAGGAGAAAGGCCCCACTATTGGTCGCAAAGTTGATGGCCTTGGCGTTGCCCGAAGCGCGTACCAAGTTTAGGCCTGTCAGTGCAAACATAAACATCAGGAACGTGCCTGTGCCTGGGCCAATAAAGCCGTCATAAAGCCCAATGATAAACGTACCGGGCAGCGTAAGGGCCAGCACCCTGGGCGTGAGACCTGGGTAGCGGTCTGCCAGTCCAAAGTTTTTGTTGACAAGCACCAGTGCGCCGACCACCAGTACCACCACCGCCACCAGCCACTTAAAAATATTGGGGTCGACAAAGTGCACCGCGTAGGCCCCCAGCGCCGAGCCGACCAGCGCCAGCGGTATCAGGCGGGCCATCAGCGCCCAGTCAATATGACCCGCTTTGCTGTATTGCCAGGTGGCACTCGCCGATCCAAAGATAGCCAGCAACTTATTGGTCGCCACCGCATTGGCAGCGGGCAACCCCATAAAAAGCAGCGTGGGAAGGGTAATGGTGCCTCCGCCCCCTGCCACTGCATCAATAAACCCCGCCAAAAACGCCAGCGGCACGCCGTAAAGCAGCACACTGGGGCTGATGGTCAGGGGCAGGTCATGAGGAGCAAGCGGCATACAGGCCAGTATAGGCGCGGAATCAGAGGAGCGGTCTAGTAGAGGCAAAGAAGGTCTAACTCTCTAAAGCTTGAATAGAACGACCTGGAATAACATCGCACTGCCTCATATGAACTTCGCGGTACAAAAGCGCAGGCGGCGCCTTTGCGACTTCAACTGTACTGGGATACTGCCCCTGTGCTGGAATACTGGCCCTGTGCTGAAATGAAGCCGCAGTCCGTATCACCTGCTGGCAATCTTAATACGCTTTTCCAGTTGGTCAGTAAATAAGGTAAGTACGGTAGTAAGCGCTAGGTACACAGCAGCGATTGTGGTTAGCACTGGAATAGGCATAAACGTTTCCGATGATACCCGTTGGCCCGCCAGCGTCAGCTCAACCAGCGAAATAGTAGAGGCCAAAGAAGAGTCTTTGAGCAAGGCCACCATATTGTTGACCAGCGGCGGCACCACCACGCGCATGGCCTGGGGCAAGATAACTTGTTGCATGGTTTGCCCGCTGCTCAGGCCCAGGCTGCGCGCTGCTTCGCTTTGCCCGCGCGGTATAGCCTCTATGCCTGCGCGAATGACTTCGGCGTTGTAAGCGCCCACGTTGAGCGACAAGGCCACCACGGCCGACCAGAACTCATTGAGTTGTACGCCGGCCCAGATAGGATGCCCGAAAAATTGGTTGCCCAGCCAAGCGCCCAAGCCCACTATCAGGGGAGGCAAGGCGTTATACACAAATAAAATCTGTACCAGCAGCGGCGTGCCACGCACCAACCAGATAAAGAGGTTGGCAGGGGCACGGACCAAGGCGCTGCGGCTGGTTTTCATCAGGCCCGCGATGATGCCCACAACCAGGCCAATGATTCCAGAAACCACCGTGAGGTACAGCGTGGTTTTAGCGCCCTGTACAAACATACCTGCCCGTGAGCCAATCGGTTCTGGCATGCGTCCAAGTACCAGGGTAATCAGAAAAAAGAGCAGGTAAAACGCCAGGGCTGCGCCGATCAGCCACAAGGCCAGTGTCCAACTCCCAGGTGACTTACGTCGTGGAGCAGGCGCCGTCATTGTATTCTCCAAGTTTGCATCTGCCTGATTATCCCACAAAAAGCCGCCAGCCCTGACGTACTATGGGCGCTGAGTACGTCAGACACAAGCAACAAAAACCAGCGATATCACCAGGCCACAAATCAATGTGTCTGTACCAATCAATGTGCCTGTACTAACAATCTAGAAACTAGCCTTCTCCTGACGTGCTGCTGTAGCGTGAACCATCTTCTTAAAGGTGGCAGTTTTTTATATTAAGGCTTCATACTATTTATAGCTACAGATGTTAGTAACAATCAGGCCGTACTGCATAATCCAGCCTTGTCTTTTATTCTCTCTGACGTTCATTACCCAACAGCTATCATCTATCCCCAATCCTCCCCGTCAGCTCAGCGCGCTATACTGGAGAAATATGTTTCGTGTCCTGAATAAAATGTTTGATACCAACCAACGCGACGTGCAGCGCATCATCAAATCGGTGGTGGAGCCTGTCAACGCCCTGGAAAAAGAAACGGAGCAGATCAGCGACCTAAGTGCCGCGTTTATGGATTTGCGCCGCCGCGTCATAGAGCAGGGCGAGCCGCTCGACGACCTGATTGTGCCGTCTTTTGCCATCATCCGCGAGGCGGGTAAGCGCTCGATCGGCAAGCGTCACTACGACACTCAGCTTATTGGCGGAGCAGCGCTGCACCAGGGCCGCATTGCCGAAATGCGTACGGGCGAAGGAAAGACGCTGGTTGCCACTTTGGCACTGGCCTTTAATGCGCTGTCGGGGCAGGGTACGCACCTGGTGACCGTCAACGACTACCTCGCCAAAGTAGGGGCCGAGGAAATGAGCTTGCTCTACCGCACGCTGGGCCTTAGCATCGGGCTCATTCAGCGCGATATGACCCCGCAGGAGCGTCAAGCGGCCTACGGCTGCGACATCACCTATGTCACCAATTCAGAATTAGGTTTTGACTACCTGCGCGACAACATGGCGCAAAGCCGCGATCAGTTGGTGCTGCGTGCGGACCATCCGCTGCACTTTGCCATTGTAGACGAGGTAGACAGTATTTTGGTTGATGAGGCCCGCACCCCGCTGATTATTTCGGGCGCCGCTGAGAAAGCCACCGACCAATATTATGTGATGTCCAAACTGGTCAAACGCCTGACACGCGGCGAACCCGCCGAGCCTGGCAAGCGCACTGAGCCGACGGGCGATTACACCATTGACGAAAAGAGCAAAGGCGTACACCTCACCGAAGGCGGCATCGGCAAGCTGGAGCGGCTGCTGTCTATTGATGACCTGTACAGCCCCGAACACATGGAAAAGGCCCACATGATTACCCAGGCGCTGCGGGCTAAGGATTTGTACCACAAAGACACCGATTATATTGTCAATGCCGAGGGCGAAGTGGTGATTATTGACGAGTTTACCGGGCGCTCTATGGCAGGGCGGCGCTACGGTGAAGGATTACACCAGGCTATTGAAGCCAAAGAAAATGTTAAAATTGAAAATGAAAACCAGACTTTAGCCACCATTACCTATCAGAACTTTTTTAGACTCTATGACAAGTTTGCAGGGATGACGGGTACGGCCAAAACCGAAGAAAAAGAGTTTATGGACATTTACGGCAGTGATGTGTTGGTCATTCCTACCAATAAGCCCGTCATTCGTAAAGATGCCGACGACCTGATTTTCCGCACCCGCAATGGCAAGTTTGTCAATGTGGTGAATGAAGTTATTGAACTGCATAAAACAGGCCGACCTATTCTTATCGGTACGGTGAGTATTGAAACCTCTGAGCTTTTGTCACAAATGCTGCACGAAGCCCAGATACCCCACAACGTGCTGAATGCCAAATACGAAGCCCAGGAAGCCAGCATCGTGGCGCAGGCGGGGCGTAGCAACCAGGTGACTATCGCCACCAACATGGCGGGGCGCGGCACGGACATCATGCTGGGCGGAAATGCCGAGTTTATTCTGGGCGAAGCATTAGAGCAGCACTTTGGCATCAGCCGCTACGCCCCCGAAGCCGAAGCTTTTATCAAGGCAATTAGCCGCGAAGACCCGAACGCCCTGGAGATAGGCCTGAAGATTGCAGGCGTGAGCCCCGAATTTGTACAGCAAGCCCAGCAAGTTCACGCAGATGTGATGGCTGACCGCGACCTGGTACGCCAATTGGGCGGGCTACACATCATCGGCACCGAGCGCCACGAGTCGCGCCGCATTGACAACCAGTTGCGCGGGCGTGCGGGCCGCCAGGGTGACCCAGGCTCCAGCCGCTTTTTTGCCTCTTTTGATGACGAACTGATGCGCCTTTTTGCCAATGACCGCGTGGTGGGCATGATGGACAGGCTGGGTATGGACGACACCCAGCCTATTGAGGCTAAAATGGTCACCGGCGCTATAGAAAAGGCTCAGGCCCGCGTAGAAGACCGCAATTTTTCTACCCGTAAGCAACTGCTTGAATTTGACAACGTGATGAGCAAGCAGCGTGAAACGGTATATGCCCAGCGCCGCGAAGTGCTGCTTGGCCCCGATGAGGACATTGAGGAAACGGTAGAAGGCATGATTGCCGACCATGTAGAGGCCCTACTTGACCAGTACACTCCACTTGACGCCGACCACGACAACTGGGATGTGGAAGGCCTGCAAGCAACCCTGCTAGACGCGGTGCCGCAGCTAGAGGGCTTTGACTTTGCCGCCCTGAAAACCATGCCCGCCGACCAGTCTCACCAAAGCGTGCTGGGCGCCGTTGCTGACGCCTTTGATGCCCGCAAGCTAGAACTGGGCCCCGATAACATGAACGCCCTCAGCCGTTATGTGCTGCTGCAGGTGGTTGACCAGCACTGGAAAGAGCACCTGCACGGCATGGATGTACTGCGCCAGGGCATCGGGCTGCGCGGCTACGGACAGCGTGACCCTTTTACCGAGTACAAATTTGAAGCCACCAACATGTTTAATGAAATGATCGATACCTTAAAGTCCGAAGTAACTAAGTTGATATTTAGAATGCAGCAAGGCTGATCATTCTTCATAAGTACCTGCTGGTGGAAGTACAGCGGATTCGGGCGCTTTCCTCGGATACGCGGAACCGTAAGCGGCAGGTACTGAGCAGTGCAGGCGGCGCTTTCCTGACTGTACTGGAATGAAGGCGGAATCCGTACAATGCCCTAGAGGGTGTCAGCAAGGCATTTGAAATTTAGGTAGTATTTTATGTGTGCGACATAACAGGTAGGCTTAGGGTATGAGCCGCAAACCCTATCCAAGCGACCTAGATGATGAAACCCATATTTTCATGCTGCCTTACTTCACTTTATTGCCTGCAGACGCACCACAACGCATTTATCCTATTCGTGAAATGCTGAATGCAACACTTTGGATGGGACGTACAGGCTCCCAATGGCGTTACTTAGCTCATGATTTGCAGAATTTGTCTCGACAGGAAGCGCAACGCAACGCGTTGCCTATGGAGGTAAAAAGCGCAAAGGAAGCAAAATTCATGCAGCTGTAGATACATTGGGCAATGATATTGCCCTACTCGTTACCCCCACCAATGAACAAGACCGTGAACATGTCTATGGATTATGTGAACAAGTTCGTGAGGTCACAGG
>JAGLBF010000012.1 GCA_018260375.1 Deinococcus sp. | reverse complement strand
CCGAATCCATACTTCATACGGATTCCGATTGATTTGGCGTACTTCCAAATCAATCCGAGCGGATGCGAGTGGGAACAGCATACGGACTGCGCGGTATGGAGCCGCAGGCGGCGCTTTTCCGACTGTGGTGGAATTGAGCGCAGTCCGTATCAGACAGTTTTGAGAGGCAAGAGAGTGAAAAAAATCCTAACCCTACAAGCGTGTGGGCGCTTGCTACCTTTTGGCTACAAGTCTCAAGGCCTCAAGCGCAAACTCGGCAAAAGCCTGAGCTAGGGCGCGCAGCATGTCATCTTTGGGTGCGCCGCCCTCACTTTCTGGCTGCATAAACAGCGCCGAATTCAGCTCCATGCCAAAGGCGGGCACACCTGTGCGGCTGTGCTGCGTGTAGCTGATGGTGTCGCTGTGCCACGGCACGCCAGTACGCACTTGGTTGAGGTGAGCAGGCAACACAGGCACAAAAGCCCGCTCACAGGCGGCTTGCAGCGCGGGCCAGTGCACTTTGGGAAAGGTGGGCGCGTCTGTCTCACCGGGCATCAGACAGATGGCGGGGCGTGGCTGACCACTGTCTGGGCCAAGTGACGGGCCGTAGGGGGCCATGCTGTGACCGACGATAAGCAGTTGTGCGCCGTGCAGTTCATGGTCAAGCTGAGCCTCAAAGCTGTCCCAGAAGCGGCGCAACCTGTGTTCACGCTGCTGCGGGCTAAGCCCAAAGCCCGCAGGATACACGGGCCGGCGGTCAAAATCCATCAGTTTGATGACCCCGTTGTCGTCGCTGTCACCTCTCAGGCGGTTGAGGTCAACCACAAAGCGGCTGTAGGGAGCGGGCAAAAACCGCGCCCCAGGCAAGGCGTAGATAAGGTCAGTGTACGGATCACCCTCTAGAAAAAGGTGCTTGAGGTGTGCAGCGCGGCGTTCGGCACTAAAAAAGTCTTGTCCCAGCATCTGCCGTAGCACGTCGGCAGGAACAGCTCCGGAGTGATGCGGGGTGACAACCAGCAGGCGGGAGAGCTCGGGCATAGGGCATTGTAGCGGCTCCGATCCGAGCAGCGTGGAGATTTAAGCACATCTTAAGCTGATAAAGTTCAGTGCTTGAAGGTCAAGACTATTGACCTAATTGTATATATTCCTTAGCCTCTTCTTCTTATTCAGAACCGACCCGATTTAACGAGGGCGGACACGAGTGCAAAAAGCTCCATGTAAGGTTCAATCGGAATCCGTGTCATACTTCACCAAATCCACCGCCGCGCCGCCTTCTGACTGGTAGCGCACCACGCCGAGCCCAGGCACAAAGTAACTGTACTGAGTAGAAGTGGTTTTGTTTTGCTGTACGTCGGTGCGTATCAGCAGGGCGTTAAACTTACCGGCGGGCGTGGTTACGGGTTCGCCGCTGAGCACCCGGCTGCTCAACTTGATAGCCCCCAGTGGCGTGCTGCTGAGGCTTTGCCAGCTTTGCCCAGGCGCCAGCGGCGAGGCGGGGTAAAGGGTGATGGGCGGCAGGTACCAAGTCAGCTTGCTGCCTGTGCGGCCAGCGGTACGAATGCCGCGCAGCAACACCTGGTTGTCACGGTATTCCAGCAAATCTTCGGAGATAAGTTGCCCCGCAATGAGGTGCTGCATGGGCAAGACGCTGACACCGCGCACGGTAGCAGCCGACCCCAGGCGCTGCGTTTCGCCGCTGGCATACACCCAGACCCAGTGGCCCTGCGAGGGGTAATACTGCGCACGCGCACTGCCCAATAAGGCAAGACCCAGTAAGGCAACAGTGGCCGTGGCCGCCATGATAAACCGTGTTGGTCTCATTCTTGAAGGCGTCCTAGTTCCTGGCTGCGCTGTGTGGCAGCGACCACCGTGCTCATCATGATGCCGCGTATGCCTGAAGTTTCCAGCACTTCTAGCCCCGCTATGGTGGTGCCGCCTGGACTAGAAACCTCATCTTTGAGCAAGCCAGGGTGCTCGCGCTGTAACAGCAGTTGCCCGCTTGAGAGCAGCACGCGGGCGGCGAGTTCTTGGGCCAGGGCGCGGGGCATACCCATTCGCACCGCGCCGTCAGCCAGCGACTCGGCGATAATGGCGGCGTAGCCTGGCCCCGAAGCACTCATACCCGTAAACACATCAAAGAGGCTTTCGGGCAGGTCGTAGGTTTGGCCCACCGCCGCGAACAGTTGCCGCGCCATAGACACGTCGCCGCCACTCTCGGCTTGCTGGGGGGACGCGATAGCCGTTTGCGACAAGCCGAGTGTCGCCGCCAAATTGGGCATAGCCCGCACCACCCGCTCGGTGTGCAGGTGGCGGCTGAGTGTGCTGAGTTTGACCCCTGCCATCGTGCTGATATAGCCCGTATCCGGCTGCGCAAGCCACGCTGCGGCGTCTTGAAACATCTGCGGCTTGAGGCAAATCAGCACCCGCTCAGCGCCCTGCAAGTCTCCAGGCGGCAACGCCTGCGTGCCTGTTCGCTCGGCAATTGCCTGCACTTTGCTCTGGGTGCGGCCCATAATGCCAATTTCTTGCGGGGCAAGCACCTCTTGGCGAATCACCCCTTCCAACAGCGCCAGGCCTAACTTGCCCACACCCACAATGGCTAACTTCATGCGCTTTAGCATATCAAGAAGAAGCTTCGGTAAAGGCAGATAGATTCAGGGTAGATGGCTGACTGTCGGCGACGCTCCAGAGATTTCCTTGCACAAATAGCCTCCCTGTGAGGAAGATCAGGCAAAATGAAGGAAATCTATGGGAGTGCAGCGCAAAAACTGGGCCCCGGAACTTAAAGAGCACATCGTTCTGGCTGTGGTAACCACAAAGAAATCACCAGCAGGAACCCACCGGTAAAAACTCAGTCGCTAAACTGGCCCCGTGAGTCCGGTGTCACCCAGAGTCTCATTTGGTTTGGAACACCATGAAACTTTACTCTCTACAACCTCACTGGCCTTCAAAGCCGTGCGGGTGAGTGCGGTGCCAGTCCCAGGCCGTCTGCACAATGGCCCTGAGGTCAGTAAACTGGGGCAAAAAACCCAGCTCGGCCTTGATACGGCTAGAGTCAGCCACCAGTGAGGCAGGATCACCGGGGCGGCGGGGGCCTTCTTCGCGGTGAAGGGGCGTACCCACCACCGCGTCAGTGGCGTCAAGCACCTGGCGCACCGAAAAGCCGTAACCCAGTCCCACGTTATAGGCTTTGCCGCTTTCAGCGCCACCTATCAGCGCCTGCACCGCCAGCAAGTGCGCGTCTGCCAGGTCTACCACATGCACGTAGTCGCGTACACAGGTGCCATCAGGCGTGGGGTAGTCGGTGCCGTTAATAAACATCTTTTCGCGCTGACCCAGGGCGGTGAGCAGGGCCAGCTCTATCAGGTGGGTTTTGTTGGGGTGGTCTTCGCCAATCGTGTGGTCTGGGTGTGCGCCGCAGACATTAAAGTAGCGCAGCACGGTGTAGGGCAGGCCATGCGCCGTGCCAAAGTCGCGCAGAATCTGTTCAACCATCAGCTTGCTGTGACCATAGGCGCTGCTAGGCTGCTTGGGCGCGTCTTCGGGGATAGGGGTGTTGGCCGCGTCACCATATACGGCGGCGGTGGAGCTGAACACCACAGGAACTTTGCGGGTTTCCACCACTGCCTGAAAGAGGTTGACACTGCCCGCCACGTTATTCAGGTAGTAGCGGCCTGGGTCGCGCATACTTTCGCCTACCTCAATAAGGGCTGCAAAGTGAATCACCGCGTCGGGCTGGGCAATGTGCAGGGCCGATTTGAGAGCCGCGTAGTCAAGCAAATCCGCTACCACCAGCTTGGCCTGAGACGCCAAGGCCTCGCGGTGTCCACTTGACAAATTGTCCAGCACCGTTACCTGATGCCCCGCCTCCAGAAGCTGCCGCACTGTATGCGAGCCGATATACCCAGCGCCACCAACAACCATCACATGCATGGGGGGCAGTATAGCGCCCGCAGCGCAAAGGCATACTTTTCCTACGCGCTCTGGCCTTCTTATACGGATTCCGTTTAATTCGTTGTACTCTGTTTGCCCTAGTTGCCTTACATATGGCAAACTAAGAAGACATACTTATAACTAATTTTACGGAATGCTTATTACATCGCCTTTTGAATAAGGTTCAAATCGCGATGCGTATTACTCAAGTGCGCCCAGACCCGTGATGTCGCGCCCCACAATAAGGGTGTGGATGTCATGGGTGCCTTCATAGGTATCTACAGTTTCTAGGTTGAGCATGTGGCGAATGACAGGGTACTCTGTGGTAATACCGTTGCCGCCCAGCATTTCACGGGCCAGCCGAGCGCCTTGCAAGGCCACACGGACATTGTGGCGCTTGGCCAGGCTGATGGGGCCGTAACCCGCCTTACCGCTGGTCAGTTGCCCCGCGTCCTTAAGCTGGCCCAGACGAATCGCCAGCAGCAAGCCCGCCGAGTGATTGGTGAGCAGTTGAACCAGTTTGTCCTGCACCAGTTGGCGCTGGGCGATGGGTTTGCCAAAGGTTTTTCGGGTTACGGTGTACTCTAGTGCGGTTTCATAGACAGCTTCTAGTGCGCCTATTGCACCCCAGGCAATACCAAAGCGTGCGCTGGCCAGGCAGCCCAGCGGCCCGCCCAGACCTACGGCCCCAGGCAGCCTGTTTTGGGCTGGAATGCGGCAGTCTTCAAGCACTAGTTCACCCGTCACCGAAGCCCGTAGCGAAAACTTGCGCTTTATCTGCGGCGTAGAACATCCCTTGGTGCCGCGCGGCACAAGAAAACCGCCCACCACCCCGTCGTCGTCTTTGGCCCACACCACCGCCAGGTCAGCTACAGGGCTATTGGTAATCCACATTTTATTGCCGTTGAGGACATAATCGCCGCCGTCTTTGCGGGCGCGGGTACGCATACCCCCTGGGTCAGAGCCGCCGTCAGGCTCGGTGAGGCCAAAGCAGCCTATCAGGTCGCCACTGGCCAGTGCTGGCAGGTACTCGCGCTTTTGTTCTTCGCTGCCATAGGCGTTGATCGGATACATCACCAGGCTGCCCTGCACGCTGGCGGCACTCCGCAAGCCGCTGTCACAGCGCTCTAGCTCATACATCATACCGCCGTACGCACTGTAGCTGACCCCCGCACCGCCGTACGCCTCTGCCACGGTCGGGCCGAGCAGCCCCTGCGTGCCCATCTCTTTCATCAGGTCGCGCACGGGCAGGGCTTCAGCATCCCACCAGTCGGCAATGTGCGGCATCAGGCGGGCTTCTACAAATGAGCGCACGCTTTGCATCACCAGTTGTTCATCTTGCCCCAGCAGGGCGCGAGCTTGTAGATAGTCCAGCATATCGGGATTCTCCTTATGGGGTAGATACATACAACACGGATTGTGACTTGAATTGTATTAAAAATGCGGTAACAGAAGGCCAGCCGGCGCAGGAAACAGGTACGCCTTTCGCGGTAGGGAAGCGCAGTCCATATCCGAGGTGACGGGCTGAGCGCTACCGCTCACGGCGTTACATTGAAAGGCGTTGACCCTATCCTAACGCCTCAGCGCCCAACCCTTTTGACAGCTGAGCACTCAGCCCCAGCTCGCTTAGAATTTCGGCGGTGTGCTGGCCCAGCGCAGGGGGTGGCAAGCGCACAGGCGGGCGCTCCCCGTCAAATTCCCAGGGAGGCGCGGTGACGGTGGTGTGACCCAGCAGGGCGTGTGGCAAGCTGAGCGCTACGCCCCTGGCCTGCACGTGAGGGTCAGCAAAAACCTCGGCGACGTTGTACACCGGCCCGGAGGGTACGCCCGCTGCGTCCAAACGGCGCAGCAATTCGGCGCGGTCAACAGAAGTGAGCAGCGCCAGGGTGTGGGCTTCTACCTCGGCCCGGCGCTCTACCCGCTGCTCGTTGCGGGCGTAGGCGGGGTTACTGGCCAACTCAGGGGCACCGAGTGCCAGGCAAAATTTGTACCACAGGCTGTCATTGCCCACCGCTACATTGATAAAACCGTCTTGGCAAGGAAACGTGCCGTAGGGCACAATACTGCGGTGGCGCAGCCCTGGCGCGGTTGGCACCTCACCCGCCGCTAGGTAGCTGCTGATTTGGTTGGCCCCCAGCGCAATAACGCTCTCTAGCAGATTGACCTCTAACCGCTGGCCTTTACCTGTTTGTTCGCGCTGATAAAGGGCGGCCAGAAGTGCTTGAGTCATCAGCGCGCCGGCGAACACGTCAGCAACCGCCACCCCCACGCGCAGCGGCTGTCCGCCTGGCTCACCGTTATAACTCATCAACCCACCCATGCCCTGAGCGATCACGTCATAGCCCGGACGGTCGCGGTACGGCCCCGCCCCAAAGCCCGTAATACTGGCGTAGATGAGGCGGGGATACTGGGCGTGCAGCCGCTCCCAGTCAAAGCCCAGCCTAGCAAAGGTACACGGCCTAAAGTTCTCTACCACTAGATCGCTGCGCGCTATCAGCGCTTCAGCGGCCTGCTGTCCTGCCGCCGTTTTGAGGTCAAGTACCAGGCTGCGTTTGCCCCGATTGACCCCCAAAAAATAGCTGGCTTCTCGCAGGTTGCTGGCATTCGGACTGCTGGCATTGGGCTGGTCGGCGTACTGATAGGGCGGCCCCCAGGCGCGGGTGTCGTCGCCTTGCGGCGGCTCTACCTTAATAACGTCGGCCCCCAGGTCAGCCAGTTGCATGGTGCAGTAAGGGCCAGTAAGTACGCGCGTAAAGTCGGCGACCTGCACACCCGCCAGCGGTAAAGGGCTCATGCACTGACCACCGCAGGAGAAGCGGGGGTTTTACGCAACCAAAAGAAGTAGGCGCCCACCAAAAAGGCAGGAATGTTAAGCCACCAGTAGGGGCTGAGAGCCGCTACACCCGCCAGGCCCAGCAGCCAGGACTCCCAGCGTTGCAGTGGCGAGCGGGTATAACCCAATGTCGCGCCCGATATAAATAAGATGCCCAGTACCGAGGATGCCAAGCGGTAAACGATCAGTGGTAAGGCCGCCGCGACACCCATGACCTGTACCACAGGCACAATCAATATGGCGGTGGCCTGAAAGGCCATGAGAAAAAACAGACCCAGGAAATACTTGGGCAAGGCCACACGGGCTGTGGCAAACCCCGTTTTGATAGGGTCAGTTCCCCACACCGAAGCCGAGGCGAAGGCCGAAAGGGCCACGGGCGGGGTTACATCTGCCAAAATAGCGTAGTAAAAGAGGAACATGTGGGTAGAGAGCAGCGCCGCTTCCTGAGGAATGCCGTTTGCCACAGCCAGCGACACCAGCGAGGGAGCCACCAGCGCCGAAGTCAGCACGTAGGTGGCAACCGGTGGTATGCCCATGCCCAGCAGCAAGCTAAATCCCGCACCAAACAGCGTACCCAGCAGCAGATTATGGTCCGAAACCAGCGTAAGGGCCTGCGATACCTTAGAGGGCAATCCGGTAAGAACCATCAAGGTGAGAATCATATTGGCGCTGACCACGGCCGCGCCGATAGGCACCAAGTGGGCAAACCCGTCAGCAAGGCCCTCCCAAATGCGGCGAAAGGGCGGGCGTACATCTTTGTCGAGGTAGCCCAGAATAATAAAAGATACCAGCGCCAGCGTCACCGCCAGACTCACGTTGTAGCCCAGATACAGCATCACCATAATCAGCATGAGGGGCAAAAAGACGTATAGGTGGCGTACCAAGCCCTTGCCGTCGTCGGGCATCTGGGGGCTGACCAGTTGTTCACGGCGCACGTAGAGTTCGTTGTAGCACCACACGCTCGCCAGGTATAGCAAGCACGGCCCTAGCGCCATCACACAGATGCTGAGGTAAGGAATATTCAGCACTTCTACCATCACAAAGGCGATAGACCCCAGCACAGGCGGGGTAACCAGGGCAATAGAACCAGCAGTAGCGGTGAGGCCCGCAGCCACCAGTTTGTCATAACCCGCTGCTTGCATCAGGGGTTTGGTTACCGTAGCGACAAACTGGGTATCTGCCGCGCCTGATCCACTAAAGAGACCCATAAAGACGCTCATCAGTGCCATGGCCCGTCCGGGGGCTGCGGGTGAGCGCCCCACGGCCTTAAGGGCCAAGCGGGCGATCACTGGCCCAAAGCCCAGCGCAGTAATCACGCTGCCCAACAAGGTAAAATACACTAGGTATTTCAGCGACACGGCTGTAATAATGCCAAAAAGCCCGGCCTCAGTTTCGCTATACAGCTTACCCAGCAGCATATCCAGCGGCATACCCGCCGTACCCAGCGCTCCAGGTAACTGGTTGCCGTACAGGTTGTAGGCTATAAAGACAAGCACCAGCGCAGGCAACACAGGCCCTAAGAAGCGGTAGACCAGCCCCAGCACGCTGACAATAAGCATAAAGGCCATGCCCATATCCCAGGCTTCGGGCGTCACAGCGCGGTAGATAATCTGCTCGTAGTTGCGCAGCAGATAAAGGTACGGCAAGCAGCCTGCCAGCGCCAGCAGCGTGTCAGTATAACGGCTCAGATTGCTCAAGTTAAACTTGCCCAAGCGGGCAGGCAGCACAGCCGGCAGCACTACCAACGCCCATACCACCGCGCCCGCTGCTTTAGCAACCAAAGGAAGATCCAGTTTAAAAAATTCCCACACCACGGGCAGGGTGAGCAGCCCAAAGACCGCTCCCCCAGGCGTAAACTGGCGCTGATGGCGCGAAGTCAGCAAGTAGCCACAGACCACCACAAAAAAGACGTGAGTGGCACGCTGCAACTGGGTCAGCTCAAAAATAGAACTGCCCTTAAAGTCTATGATGTTATGCAAAAAGGGATGCACGACCAAGTACAGGTGGTACAAGGCCGCCACTATCAGCAGCAATGTAGTAAAATGTTCAAAAGGCCCCTTGGCACTCGTTGCCTGCTTATCCTGGGCCAGGTTCAGGGAATCAGCATCTAGTGGAGAGTTTTGGGCGGGGGCCACACCACCCGCGCCGTCAGGCAATCTTGTTTGATGCTCCATGTTTTCTCTCCCATACGGAGGGTCATCCCCACCACCGAGCAATAATTGAGTTCGTTGAGTTGCTGTCCGCGCAGGCGCTGATTGATGCGGTATGCGCCGCCTGTGTAATACCCTTCGGTATCGGGGTCAGTGGTCATGACAAAGTGGCTAAAGGGACGGCGCAGCTCAAAGGTGATGCGAACAGGGCGGCGCGTGACTGAATTGATAAAGTGCACCTCGCCTCCTTGCCAGGCCCAGGCCATCACTTTGTGCTCCTGAATATCTATCACGCGGACATTCCAGGCCAGCAGCAGTACGCCCAACGGCAACAGCCACCCAACGGCGTAGCGCCGTTTTTTGTCCAGTGGTGGCATAGGTAAGCCCCTCCCCTTTGTAGCCTGAAGCGCTTTTATTTCTTAAAGTACTTGATGGCGCCCGTGTGATACGGCACTTTACCGTTTATCATCCGCAGGGCGTTGGCCAGCGTGGTGTCTTGTGCGGGCTTTACTGTAGCTTTCAGTTCGTTCAGGTGCTCAAAAGTGGCCTTGGTGATGTTGGTCGCGAGCGCTTCTGGCATATCTGAGGAGCAAGAAAAGGTATTCCAGAAGGTGAGGGTACCCACCGTACGGGCCGAGTTATAGATCTTTTTATCTAAGGGTTTTATCTCGGTGAGCCCAGGAAACTGCTTGTTAAAGGCGCTGGCCACCGTGCTGTTGGCAGGTACGGAAATAAAATCAATCTGCTGACCTTTGCGCCCCAGCGTCTGCGACAATTCAGAAATAGAACCAGTGGGCACGCCACCCGACCAGAAAAAGGCGTCTATGGTGCCGTCACCCAGTGCCTGCGCCGATTCGTTGGCGCCCAGGCGCTCTACCCGCGCAAACTGTGACTCTTTGAGGCCCGCAATTTGCAAGGTGAGTTTGGCCTCTACCTCTGTGCCAGAGCCGGGTGCGCCCAGGGAAATGCGCTTGTTGACCAAGTTTTGTAGCACGTTGGCCTTGCCTTTGGTCGATACGATGTGCAGGTAGTTAGGATAGGCGGCCCACAGCGTACGCAGCTTGGTCGCAGGCTTGCCCTTAAAGCGGTCAAGTTGGCCTGTGTAGGCCAGCAGACCCGTTTCGGGTAGCACCAGGCCGCAGTAGTAGGTGTTGCGCGTGGGGTCAGTCTTTTCGGTAATTAGCAGCACATTATCTACCGCTGCGGCGGTCTGTATGGCTGTAGCGTCTACTCCCGCATGTTTGCTAAGAATTTCGGCGAGCACGGTGCCGTAGTAGTAGTACACCCCCCCAATGCCGCCGGTGGCGATAACCACGCGGGGCTTTTGGGCGCTGGCGATACTGCCGCAGGTACAAAATGCAGCGGTAAGGAGGGTGATTTTTTTGAGGGTCATACGGGATGGCAGGTTGATACGCGGTGACAGGTTGATACGCGATGACAGTATGGTCATAAAGCCTCCAAAGGCTAAAACAAGGGACGAAGATAAAGCGGACTAAACACGTAACGCCGCCAAACCGGCGAAGGAAAAGGAGGAGAGCGTTCCCCGGCACAGGCACTCACAGCCCCACCCCCGCAGGCCAGGCAAAGTTGGCGCTGGCCCGCTGGCTGACATAGCGCCCGATCGCCAGACAAGCCGTTGCAGCGGGTGAAGGTGCATTCAGCACGTGCAAAGCGTTGGGGGTTTCTTGAAGGACAAAGTCATCCACGATATTGCCTGACGCATCAAGCGCCTGGGCACGCACGCCACTGCCGCCTGCTTGCAGGTCTTGGATGGTTACTTCAGGCACCAGATCAGCTAGGCTGCGGGCAAATTCGCGCTTGCAGGCCGAGCGGTACATCTCATACAAGCCAACTGTGGAGTAGCGGGCCGCCAGTTTCCAAAAGCCGCCGAAGCGCAAGGTGTCAGCCACCTCAGCAGGACGCACTGTCCAGCGGCTATACCCTTCACGGGCCAGGGCCAACACCGCATTCGGGCCAGCTTCTATACCGCCGCCTATACGGCGTGTCAGGTGCACACCCAAAAAAGGAAAACGGGCATCTGGCACTGGATAAATCAGATTCTTGACCAGATACCGGCGTTCGGGGCGCAGGGTAAAGTATTCACCGCGAAACGGCACAATCTTGACCTCAGGCGCTGCGCCGCACAACCGCGCTACTTGGTCAGCTTGCAAGCCCGCGCAGCCAATCAGCCACTGGGTACGTACTTCACCCTGGGTGGTTTGTAGCACCTGCTGCCCGCCCTCTTGGTGACAACTTGTTAGTGCCGCGCCCAGCATAAACTGCACGCCCGCAGCCTCTAGTGTGCGGCGCAGCGCCTGGGCCACACCCACATAGTCTACAATACCCGTTGAAGGCGACCATAACCCTCCCACACCGCGCACATGCGCCTCATATTCGGGCAGCTGCGCGGGAGCAAGCAGCTTGACATGCAGGCCATTTTGCAGGGCGCGGTGGGCCAGGTGCATCAGCGCAGGCTGCTGTTCAAGGTGGGTAGCCAGTACCAGTTTGCCGCAGCGCTCGTACGCCACACCCTCAGCTTCACAAAACTGCTCGAGCAGCTCGCGCCCCTGCAAACACAACCTGGCCTTGAGTGAGCCAGGCTTGTAATACAGCCCCGCATGCAGTACGCCGCTGTTATGGCCCGATTGGTGCTGACTGACCTGTGCCTCTTTGTCCAGCACCGTCATACGCCAGTCGGGGTACTGCTGACTGATGGCATACGCCGTCGCCAGCCCTACCAGTCCGGCACCAACAATAACAATCTGAGTCTCTTGCACGCGTTATCTCCTGAACACAAATGAAAAAACCAGCGGAGCCATAAGATCCCAGCGCAGCCCTAAGATCCCAGTGGAGCCTTAAGATCAAGGCAAAAGCCACAGGACGAAAGCGCCACAAGCCGGAAAAGCACGGGCAAACATACTTACTGCAATGAAGTTGTGATGTAAAACACACAGTAACACAAACACACCAAAGTATCAAATGTTCTGAACACCTGATCACCTAGTCCTTTGATGACCTATCTATCTGTACAAGGCAAGCACACCAGGCATACACTGCGAGCTATGGCCACTTCCTTGCCTGAGCCCACCATGCCTACGATTCAGCCTATTACCCGTCACCATTCACTGGGTGCCACTATTGCCCAGCAACTACAGCAACTGATTCAGCAGGGGGTCTATCCAGCAGGCAGCTTACTTCCCAGCCAGCGCGAACTGGCGCGGCAATTCGGGGCCAGCGTGCCGTCAGTGCGTGAGGCCATCAGCGTGCTGTCAGCAGTGGGGCTACTAGAAGCGCGAACTGGGCAGGGAACGGTGGTACGCAGTCTCAGCAGCGCCAGCAGTGACTTTACTGGTTGGCTGGGTTTGGCCGATGACCAGCGCGAAATGCGGGACTTGCTGCAAACCCGTCAACTGCTCGAACAATTCACCATACGTCAGGCCACTGCACAGCTGGATGACCTGGGCCGTGAGCGCCTGTGCGCTGCCCTCAAGCAACTGGAAGACAGCCAAAACAGCGAACGCTATGTGTCGGCAGATATGGCCTTGCACCTGCTGATTGCTGACCTAGCAGGCAACGTGGTGGTCAGCCGCCTGATGCGAATTATCCAGCAGCCCCTTCAGCAACAGGTCAGGCGATCAGTCAGCCACCTGTACAACACAGGCCAACTTGAAATCAGCTTACAAGACCACCGCCTTCTGGTCAGTGCCATATGCGGCGGGCAATCCGAGCAGGCTTTTACCGCGCTATACAGCATGCTAGAGCGTGCCGAGCGCCTTGGGGCGCAGAGCCCAAGACCCAGCTGATCGCTCTCTGTCATACGCATAAGTGGCATGTATACACGGTTTTGTCAGGTTATGTTCTTGGGACGCTGTTGAAGAAGTTTGAAATAAGTGTGGCCTGATCAGTCAGAAAAAAATCGGCTGCGCTTCCCTACCAGAGAACCCGTATCTTTTCCCGATCGCATGCGCCCTTATTCAATCAGAAACGACCTGATTGAACCGCAGTCCACATGAACACCAAGGACAAAACAAGGGCAAAAGGCGGCGCTCCTGCGACCTCGGTGACTTCGCAACCATTTGCAAAACCACCTGCTCTTGGTTTACACTTGGCTTTGCCCTGTGAGACCTACCTTGTGTACGTCTGACTGTTTGCTGGGCAGGGGTCGGGGCGTAGCGCAGCCTGGTAGCGCACGTCGTTCGGGACGACGGGGTCGGAGGTTCAAATCCTCTCGCCCCGACCAAAGAGAGAACAACAAAGGGCCTTCCTGGGGTGCTGCTGGAAGGCTTTTATTGATGCTGTGTTGGGAGAACTTTGTATGCGCGTTTTTGCCATTGCTGATCTGCACCTTGCCTACACCGCGCCCAAGCCCATGACTGTGTTCGGGCCGCAGTGGGCAGGGCATCCTGAGGCCATTTTTGAGGCCTGGGCGCAGCAAGTTGGCCCAGAAGACCTGGTGTTGTTGCCCGGTGACTTGTCGTGGGCCATGCGGCTAGAAGACGCGCTGACCGACCTCAGCCATGTTGCGGCGATGCCCGGCAAAAAGGTGTTGCTGCGCGGCAACCATGACTACTGGTGGCCGACCATCAGCCGCCTGCGGGCCGCACTGCCAGCAGATATGTACGCCGTGCAAAATGACGCGCTGCGCTTTGGCAATGTGATTGTGTGCGGTACGCGCGGCTGGATAACCCCGCAGGCTGAGGGCTTTGGCCCCGAAGACAGCAAAATTTACGCCCGCGAAGCTGAGCGCCTGCGCCTGTCACTGCAAGCTGCCCGCAAGCTGTCTGACCCGCACACCCACACCGTGCTGATGCTTCACTACCCGCCGACCTCCCCGCAGTTTGTCCCTACCGCCTTTACCGACCTGATCGAACAGTATCAGCCTGACCAAGTAGTCTACGGGCACCTGCATGGCGTGGCCCTAGAGCGCAGTTTGCAGCAGTGGGCGGGGATACCCACCCACCTGGTCGCCGCCGACGTGCTGAAGTTTCAGCCTAAGCTGCTGGAATTGGAATAGCGCCCAGGTACCAGCCTAGCGCCCAGGTGTCAGCCTGTGGCACAAAGATTATTCCCGGCGTTATCTTTTTTTACCCGTCCATCACCGTGACCCACCGCCGACTTTTGAGCCCCTGTATTCTGAGCCCGTGTATTTTGAGCCCCTATATTCTGAGGAGAAGTGAAGCCCATGAACCATACCCCCGTACCTACCCCCGGCCGCCTAGACAGCGTGCTGAGCGACCTGGCACAGATGTCGCGTTCGCAGGCCGCCGTCCTGATTGCCGACAGGCAGGTGATGGTTGACGGCGTGGTGGTCAGTAAGGCGAGCTTTAAGCTGCGCGGCGGCGAAACCTTGCAGTGGCAAGCGCCGCAGGTCAGCATTCCCCGCATAGACCCCGAAGACGTGCCGCTGGATATTTTATACGAAGATGATCACCTTATCGCCATCAACAAGCCCCCGGGCATGACCACCCACCCCGCAGGCAGCGTGCAAAGCGGTACCCTGGTCAATGCCTTGCTGGGGCGCATGAGTTTGCCGCAGCAAGAGGACTATGACACCGAAGGCGGCTACCGCCCCGGCATCGTCCACAGGCTTGACAAAGACACCAGTGGCGTAATAGTAGTTGCCAAAACGGTGGCGGCACACGCGGCTTTGGCAAGCAGCTTTAAAGAGCGCCACACCCAAAAGACCTACCTAGCGATTGCAGCGGGCCAGTGGAAAGCCGCCCAGAGCGTGAATGTAGATGCTCCTATTGGGCGCGACCCCCTACAGCGCCAGCGCATGATGGTAGGCGGGGCCGCTTCGCGTGAGGCCCAAACCCGCTTTGTACCGCTAGCTCAGCACCCAGACGGACACGGGCGCACCCTGGCTCTGGTGCAGTGTGAGCCGCGCACAGGCCGAACCCACCAAATTCGCGTTCATCTGATGCACTTGGGCAGCGCCATACTGGGTGACGCGGTGTACGGGCGGCCCAGCGAGGTCATTGGACGTCAAGCCCTTCACGCCTGGAAACTAGAAATTCCTCACCCTGTGAGCGGCGACCCCTTGCAGCTTCAGGCGCCCGCTCCCGATGACCTGATCCAAGCCTGGGTGGGCTTAGGCGGTGAGTGGCCGGCTGACCGTGTGTGAGTGAGGGTTGAGGATGTGTCAGCGGCTGGCGGCTGATACCGCTCCTTAAGACTGCTTCGTAAGACTGCTCCTTAAGACAAGGTCAAGAGTCGTGCCGCCCAAACGAACCGCGCGGCGATTACACTGGGGTTAAATCCTGCGCTGGTATTCGCTGCAGGTATAGGAGAATTTTATGACTTATACCTTACCCCCCTTGCCTTATGCTTACGACGCCCTTGAACCTTATATTGATACCCGCACCATGGAGATTCACCACACCAAGCACCACCAGACCTATGTGGACAACGCCAACAAAGCGCTGGAAGGTACTGAGTTTGCTAGCTTGCCTGTCGAAGAACTGATTCAAAAGCTTGACCAGGTGCCTGACGACAAAAAGACCGCCCTGCGTAACAATGCGGGTGGACATGCCAACCACAGCCTGTTTTGGACGGTTTTAGGCGCAGCCAAAGGTGAGCAGGCCACTGGCGAACTGCTTGAAGCCATCAATAGCGCTTTTGGCAGCTTTGACGCCTTTAAGGAAAAGTTTGAAGACGCCGCTAAGGGCCGTTTTGGCAGTGGTTGGGCTTGGCTCGTCGTTAAAGGTGGCCAGCTAGAAGTTGTTTCTACCGCCAACCAGGACAATCCACTGATGGGTGAAGCCGTTGCTGGCGTCAGCGGCACGCCTATTTTGGGTGTGGATGTGTGGGAACATGCCTATTACCTCAACTACCAGAATAAGCGCCCCGATTACCTCAAGGCGTTTTGGAACGTGGTCAACTGGCAAGAAGTGGCCAAGCGCTACGCCGCTGCCAAGTGACCTGAACGCTTGAGTGAGCAGGCTGGGCCGTACGGACAACGGTACAGATTTCTAGCAAACTAAATACCTGATAAAGCGGCGCGGGCGGCAAATATCCCTGCGCCGCTGTGATACTTTGTAGGCTATATGAATAACCTCAAAGGTACATTTGTTCTTACTGTAGCGCTGCTGCTCTTGGGTACGATTGGCGGCGGGTTTGCAGCCTATACCCTGGGCACCACCAAGCATGAAGCCGCAGCCACAGCAGGTGCAGAAGGCGAAGGCACAGCCGCAAGCACAGAAGGCACAGCCGCAGGCGCAGAGGGCACAACCGCAAGCACAGAAGGCACGGCCGCAGGCGCAGAAGGCACAGCCGCAAGCGCAGAAGGCACAGCCGCAAGCGCAGAAGGCACAGCCACAGGCACAGAAGGCACGGCCGCTGGTCAGACCACTGCCACCAGCCCTGAAACGCCTGCAGGCCAGCCTGCCCCCGCTGGTGGAGCCAACGCTTCAGCCACTCAGGGCGCGGTAGCGGTGGCTACCAGCAAGAGTAATGGTGAGCCTTCTGCCAATGGTACTGCCGAGCCAACCAGCGCCAGCAATCCTTCTGGTGAGGCGCCCGCTGCAGGCGCAGCAACAGCGTCAGGTACAGCAACAGCCCCCGCCGCAGGTAGTGCAGGGGCAGGCAATGCTGATTCGGGTAAAGCAGTCTTTGCGGCTAACTGCGCGGCCTGTCACGGCGCAGAAGCCAAAGGCGGCATGGGGCCAGACCTGACGACTGCTGACGGCCCCAAGTCCTGGACAGATGCCCAGTTCCAAGACGCAATACATAACGGAAAAGCTCCTGATAAAACCCTGGCAACGATGATGCCGCGCTTTGCTCTTGAGCAAGTGAGTGAAGCGCAGACCAATGATATCCACGCCTTCTTAAAGACTTTGCAGTAAACACACAGCAGAGCTAAAGACACAGCAGAGCTAAAGATACAGGAGCGCTACTGATGCCAGATGGTCTTTGTCGTTTAGACGGGTGATCAGCGGCTCCCAATTACAGTTGCGCGTATCTGAGGAAAGCGCCCGAATGCGCTCTACTTATGCCAGCAACTACGTTTTGCCTGTTCACTCTGTACCTGGCAGATGCTTAGCAAACGCCAGTGCATCATGAGCATAACAATCTGAATTAAGCATAGCCTGCTGTCTACCAACAGCAGGCTATGCTTTTATAAAATACAGATATCCGTAATACGGACTTTGCGATAGTACAAGCAGTTATTCGCTAAGCCAGATGTAACGGATTAATAATAACGCAGCTACACCATACAAGATAGGGCTAACCTTGCGTGCTTCACCGCTGATAAGTTTAATAGCGCAGTAGCTAATCACCCCAAGGCTGACACCGTTTGCGATAGAAAAAGTAAGAGGCATAGCCATAATAGTTAAAAAGGCAGGGATACTTTCAGAACTGTCTTCCCAGTCTATACGTTTTAGTCCTTCCATCATCATGGAGCCCACCAAAATTAAAGCAGGGGCGGTGGCAGCTTCGGGGATAGCGGCGGCGAGGGGCCACAAGAACATGCTGAGCAAAAATAAGAGGCCCACAGTAACAGCGGTCAGGCCCGTGCGCCCGCCCTCGCTGATGCCTGCGGCTGATTCGATGTACGCGGTGGTGGTGCTGCTGCCCATCAGTGCCCCGAACATCGCCGCTAGGCCGTCCATCGCAAACAGGCGGCGTGAGCGGGGCATATTGCCGTCTTCTTGCAAGTAGCCTGCTCGCTGCGCTAGACCGGTAAGCGTACCTGTGGCATCAAAAAAGTCAACAAAAAAGAAAGTAAAGACCACGCTCAGCAGGCCCAGTCCCAGTGCACCTTTGATATCTAGCTGGCCTATCAGGTCGCTGGGCCACACCGGAAGGCCGAAAACGCCCAGTGTGCCACTCAGCCCAGGAAAAGCTTGCAAGGCCCCCTGCGGCCCGCCTGCATAGACAGCAGCGTGGGTGACGATAGCGGTCAGGGTGGTTACCAGAATGCCCCACAAAATCGCCCCATTGACTTTGCGGCTGAGCAACCCTGCACTGATCAGCAGCCCCAGTAAGGCTATCCAAGCAGTGGGATTGGTCAGCTTGCCCAGGCCCAACAAGGTAGCGGGGTTGCTGACCACAAGGCCCGCGCCCTTGAGTCCCAAAAAAGCCAAAAAGGCCCCGATACCGGCCGTGATCGCCAGCTTAAGGCTGAGTGGTATAGCCTGTACAATAGCCTGACGCGCTCCCAGTATACTCAGCAGCACAAACAGCCCACCTGAAATAAACACCGCCCCCAGCGCGGTTTGCCAGGGGATATGCATGGCGATAACAACCGTAAACGCAAAAAAGGCGTTGAGGCCCATGCCGGGTGCCTGTGCAAAAGGGTAGCGGGCGACCAGACCCATCATCAGCGAGCCAGCCGCCGCTGAAAGGGCCGTGGACATCAGCAGTTGTGTGGGTGCGTTGGGGATATGTATAGCGGCCCCCAGAACCTGCGGGTTAACAAACAGAATGTAGCTCATGGTCAAAAAGGTGGTAAGGCCCGCTCGCACCTCGCGGCTGACAGTGCTGCCTTGCTCGCTGAGCCCAAAATAACGGTCTAGTGCGCTGATGGTTGAGGGTTCGGCGGGGGTCATAGAGGTTACTTTACTTTATACCGTGAGGGCCGCACACCCCGGCGCCTATATTGCTACCAGCTGACCACTTGCCCACTGCATTTCCCAGTAAGCTAGACCGTGATGAATCTATCTGCCCCCCGATTGAGCGCGCTTGGCTTTGCGGTATTGCTCAGCAGCGCCCAGGCCGTGACAACCTCCCAGGCCGTACCTGTACCACCTGGCCAAAGCCAGTATCCGTACCCCATGACCTTAACCGACGATACGGGCCAGACGGTGAGGTTGCTTCGTAAGCCCCAGCGCATCGTCAGTATGATGCCTTCGCACACCGAAACCCTCGCCGCCATCGGTGCAGGCGCACAGGTGGTGGGGGTAGATACCTACAGCAACTACCCGCCCAGTCTGGTCAGCAAATGGCCCAAAGTGGGCAGCGGCTACCAGCCCAATGTAGAGGCGATTGTGGCCCTCAAGCCCGACTTGGTGCTTACTGATGAGGGCAAGTCAGGCCTGGCTCAAAAGCTGCGCGCGGCAGGCCTTACGGTGTACAGTGGCACAGCGCAAACCTACAACGAAACCTTTGAAAAGATAGCCACGCTAGGCAAAATGACCGGTCACAGCACCCGGGCGCTGCAACTGATCACCCAGATGCGCGCCGAGCTTGGCCGCTTGCAAGCGAGTGTGGTGGCGGCCCCCAAACTCAGCGTGTACTACGAAGTAGACCCTACGCCTTACGCGGCTGGGCCAAACAGCTTTATCGGCACGCTGATCACCAAAGCGGGCGGGCGCAACGTGATCCCTGCTCCACTCGGGCCATTTCCTAAAATCAGTCCCGAGCTGGTGGTGAGTGCAGCCCCGCAGGTGATGGTAGGCCTGCGCTCAGAAGAAGCCCGCCAGCGCCCAGGCTGGAACACCATTCCCGCCGTAAAAACGGGGCGAGTATACCGGCCGAGCAGCGAGGAAAATGACGTATTGGTGCGTCCTGGACCCAGACTGCCACAAGCACTACGCTTGTTGATAACCATGCTGCACCCTGAGGTTCTCAAATGAATGATTCGGACAAGGCAAGCGCCCAGTTGACGACAGAACAGCGCCGCGAAAAGGCCATGCAAGAGCTGGCCGAGGCCAGGGCACAGCACCAAAAACGCGAGGACGTGAGCAAGGGGCGGCGCGGCTTGGTGATTGTCAATACGGGCGATGGCAAGGGTAAAACCACCGCCGCGCTGGGGCTGATACTGCGCGCAACGGGGCGGGGGCTGCGCTGCAAACTGTTTCAGTTTTTGAAGCACGAGCATGCTAAATTTGGCGAACACCGCGCGCTTGATGTGCTGGGCGTGCCGTATCAGGGCTTAGGCGACGGCTTTACCTGGCGCAGCAAAGACCTAGAACACTCTGCCGTGCTGGCTGCCGAGGGCTGGGCGCAGGCCAAAGCAGCCATCCTCAGCGGTGAGTACGACCTGATAGTGCTGGATGAATTTACCTACCCACTGGGCTACGGCTGGGTAGACTGGGCCGATGTCAAAGCCGCACTAGACAGCCGTGACCCCGACATGCACGTGGTGATTACAGGGCGCCGCGCCTTGCCCGAACTGGTAGAATATGCCCAGACCGTCACCGAAATGCAGCCTGTCAAGCACGCCTATGACCAGGGGATTGGGGCGCAGGCGGGCATTGAACACTGACAGCGTGAGGGGAGGCCGCTAGTGGGTGATGCAAAACACACAGCCTGTTTTGTGCTGGCAGCCCCCCACTCAGGCAGCGGCAAAACCACCGTCGCCGCGCTGATTTGTCTGGCCCTGCGTAAGCGCGGTTTGAGCGTGCAACCTTTTAAGCTGGGGCCAGATTACCTGGATCCCACCCATCTGACACGGGCAGCGGGCCGATCAGCGCGCAACCTAGACAGCTTTTTGCTTTTGCCTGAACGCTTGCGGCTCCTGTTTGAGCGGGCCGCTGCGGGCGCAGATGTAGCGGTGATTGAAGGCGTAATGGGCCTTTATGACGGGCGCGACCCGACGACGGACGAACACAGCACCGCTGACCTCGCCCGCCTGTTGGACGTGCCGGTGGTGCTGGTGATAGACGCAGGCGGCATGGCGCGGACGGTGGCCGCAGTGGCTGCGGGGTTGCGCGACTTTGGGCAAGGCAGCCGCATTGCGGGCGTGATTTTGAACAAAGTGGGCAGCCTGCGCCACGCTCAGCTGTGTCAAACGGCCCTTGAGCAGGTGGGCTTACCGGTGCTGGGCTTTGTACTCAAGCAGCCTGAACTAGCGTTGCCCTCGCGTCACCTGGGCCTCTTGAGCGCCGAGCAAGCGAGCTGGGACGAACAAAAGGCGCTTGAAGCGGCGCAGTATCTAAACCTAGAAGCCTTGCTGGCAGAGGGCCTGAACGTCAAAGCACCTCAGCGCCTGAGCGCAGCGGCCTCTACCACCCCTATCTCACTTCCTTCCACCCGTATTGCTTATGCCTACGACCAGGCCTTTCACTTTTACTACCCCGACGCGCTTGACGAGTTGCGGCTGGCGGGCGCAGAACTTATTCCATTTAGCCCGCTGAATGACCTCCACTTGCCCGCAGGTGTGGGTGGCTTGCTGCTGGGTGGCGGCTACCCCGAAGCGCACGCGGCGGCACTGGCGGCCAACAAGTCTATGCGGCGCAGCGTGCGCGAGTTTGCCACTTCAGGGCGGCCGGTGGTGGGTGAGTGCGGCGGCCTGATGTACTTAGGCGAATCGCTGGAAGACCCAGACGGTCAGCTGTACGAGATGTGCGGGGTGATTCCGTACCGCACCCGTATGAGTGCCGCAGTGCAACTGGGTTACCGTGACGCGGCGGCTCTGGTTGACTCGCCGCTGATGCCTGCAGGCACGGCAGTACGCGGGCACGAGTTTCATTACAGCACGCTGACGCACCCGCCCGCGCACCCCGCTTACCGCTGGACGGCTCATGACGGCACACAGGTGGTAGAAGGCTATGCGCTGGGCAACGTGCTGGCAAGCTATCTGCACCTGCACTACGGGGGGTATCCGGCGGTGGCGCGGCGGCTGGTGGAAAGGTGTCAAAAAGGCGAAGACTGACCACCGCGCCGAAAAGTACATAGAGTTGAACCCGCCGGAGCAGGCCCCGCCGTTATACTTATCTCATGCGCCAGAACATCGCTGGAACTTCACCCTGGGAAACTACTGTCGGATATTCCCGAGCGGTGCGGGTCGGAAATGTCGTGCAGGTCGCTGGAACAACAGCCACGGTAGCAGGGGAGGTGGTTGGGATAGACAACGCCTACGAGCAAACCCGCGTGGCACTGGGCATCATTGCTGAAGCTCTAGCTCAGGCTGGGGCTGGGTTGGAACATGTGGTGCGTACCCGTATGTATGTCACTGATATTTCGCGCTGGGAGCAAGTCGGACGGGCGCATGGCGAAGTTTTTGGGCACATCCGCCCCGCCGCCACACTGGTGCAGGTCGCTGCTCTTATTGATCCACTGCACCTAGTAGAAATTGAGGCCGAAGCGGTGATGGCCTGAACTCTAAACGCTCCGTCATTCTCCTGGCCCTTGCTCTGGACGCACTGGGCGAACCCCCGGCCCGTTTTCATCCGGTGATTTACATGGGCCATTACCTGGGCTGGGCGCGGAAAAGCTGGCGAGGTCTTACGCCCCGGTGGCAGCTGTCCGAAGGCGCGGCGAGCTGGGCACTGGGCGCTGGGCTGGCGGCGGGCACAGGGCACGCGGCGTCTGGTTTGCCCTGGTGGGTGCAGGCGGCGCTGCTCAAGCCTTTGCTGGCGCGTAAGGCCCTTTTTGACGCGGCGGCAGAGGTCGGGGCGGCCCTGGAACGCGGCGACTTGTCCGGGGCCCGCCGCCTGCTGAGTTGGCATCTGGTCAGCCGCGACACCACTGGCCTGAGCGCGGCAGAGGTAGCCGGCGCAACCATTGAAAGCCTCGCAGAAAACCTTTCAGACAGCGTGGTGGCTCCCCTGCTGGCCTACCGCATGGGCGGCCTGCCGCTCGCTGCCGCTTACCGCCTGACCAACACCGCCGACGCGATGTGGGGCTACCGCACGCCCGAACTGGAATATACCGGCAAGGTCGCGGCGCGGATGGATGACCTCCTCAACCTCGCCCCAGCGCGGCTGACTGCTCTATGTACCCTGGCTGCAAGCGGGGGCCAGGGCTGGCGGGTGTGGGCGCGGGACAGGCACAACACTTCCAGCCCCAACGCGGGCCACCCTATGAGCGCCTTTGCAGGTGCTTTAGGCGTGCGGCTAGACAAGCGTGGCCCAGACGGAAAAAAGCTGTATGTACTCAACGCGGGCGGGCAAGAACCGGCAGCGGCAGATATTGGGCGGGCGCTACAGCTGGCACAGCGGTCACTGATTTGGGCGGTAGCGAGCTTGGTACTGAGTGATACGGTGCTGAGTGATATGGAATGTGCTGGACTTCAGCAGAAGCCGTATAAGTACGGTAATACGCGCTGAAGCGACATCGCCTGAAACGTACGGTATGCAGGCTTTACCTGCCTAGCCACATCATTAAGCTGCTGAATATGCTGAATATGGTGATGAACTTCGCGATGTAGACGTGCAGGACGTATAGGTACTCCGCCGCCTGCGCCGCGCTTGGTATTTACATCAAAGGTCAAGTCGTGTATCATAGCGCTACTTTCGCCCAGTGTATATTTATTCAGAGCCACACCAAGTGGTATTGGCGCGAATGTAGGCAGTTTGAGGCGCAAATTGCTGTGAACCAACCAAGGAGAACCATGCATAAAGTAACCAAATTGTTGTTCGTTTCATCTGCCCTGCTGCTCAGCCAGGCCCACGCCCTTACCCTTGTCAAGGTAGCAAGCCTTTCACCGCTGTCTGGCCCCAGCTCAGACCAAGGTACGCAGATTAGAAACGGCGCTCAACTCGCTGTCCTCAATGCCAAAGCCGAGTTTGCCAAAATGGGTTTGAACTTGCAGTTTGTGGCGTACGACGATCAGGCTGACCCCGCTACTGGTACGTCTAACGCCCGCCGCATCGCCTCTGACAAGACAGTTATGGCGATTGCTGGCACCCAAAACAGCGGCGTGATTATCCCCGCCAGTGAAGCTGTTTCGGGCAACCACTTGGCGTTTGTGTCACCCACCACCACCAACCCCAAGGTGACTGACCGTGGCCTGAAAAATGTCAACCGCATCTGTGCTCGTGACGACGCGCAGGGGCCAGCGGGTGCCGATTTTATTATCAGCAAACTCAAGGCCAAAAAAGTGTACATGATCAACGACAAGACGGCCTACGGACAGGGCCTGGCGACCGAAGCTGAAAAAGCGCTGAAGGCCAAAGGTGCCCAGATTGTGGGCAGTGAAGGCACCGAGGAAAAGAGCGACTTCAGCTCTATCGTCCAGAAAATTCAGCTGACCAAGCCTGATGTGGTGTACTTCAGCGGCCTGTACGGGCAGATTGGCGTATTTGCCAAGCAGCTGCGTGAAAAAGGCATCGCCCTTCCCCTGGTAGGCGGCGACGGCCTAGATAGTCCCGAGCTTATCAAAATTGCGGGCAACGGAGCCAAGAATATCTACTTTACCACCATCGCACCGCCCTTAGAAATTTTGCCCTCTGCCAAGGCGATTAACACCCAGTACACCGCTGCCAACAAAACCAGCATTCAGGGTTACGGCATCATGGGGTACGACAGCGCGCTGGTGATACTCCAGGGCATCCGCGACGCCTACAAAACCGCCGGTAACAAAGCCCCGACCCGCGAGCAGGTAGAAACCGCACTGCGCACGACCGTGACCAAGGGACTGACCGGTGAAATCCGCTTTGGTAGCAATGGCGACCGCACCGAAGGCAAGATGTACATCCGCCACGTTGGCGACGACCTTAAGACCACTACTGCTGGTGTCATCACCGTAAAACCCAAGTAATACAGATTTCGGTTGAGTCGTGCTAAAGGCACGATGGAATCTGACCAGCAAGAGTAGCAAAAAGTACGCATTTCGCGGTATGGAAGCACAGGCGAAACTTTTCTACCTGTGCTGAAATGAAATAGAACGCGTATCAGTGTTAAAAAAAGCCTAAAGCCCCTCATAAAGAGGCATTTTAGGCTTTTTTTTAGTTTGTCTTGTTCTCAGCCAGCATTAACTGGCGCTGCTGGGCACCTGGGTGTCCACTGTGCGCTTAAGCCAGGACAGCAGCAAACACAGCCCGGCCATGCTGCCCAGTCCCAGCATCAGGGGAATAGTGGTGTGGTTGTAGCTTAGGCCAATGACAGTGCCGATAGGCACGCTCAGCAAACTAGAAACTGCGCCCACCACCGACGCACCGACGCCGGCGTTGCGGCCGAGCGGTTGCATGGCTAGTGCGTTGAGGTTGCCAAACAGCAGGCCCACTCCAAAAAAGCTGCACATCAAATATACGATAAAGCCCCACAGCGGCAGCGTACCCCCAGTGAGCCAGGACGCGCCTAGACCGCCAATCGCCAGCAGCAGCACACCCCACAGCGCCGACTGGCTGATGCGCTGCATGCCCAGGCGCATCACCAGTTGCGAATTGAGCAGCGAGGCCGCGCCCAGCGACAAGGCGACCAGGGCAAAGTACAGGCTAAAGTTGGTACCCAGTTTGTACAGGTCTTGGTACAGTTGCTGCGCTGAGTTAAGGTAGCCCATAAACGCGCCGCTGATCAGCCCCGCCATCACGGTGTAGAGCATCACTTGGGGCTGCTTTAGTAAGACTTTCAGCGTGTGAGTCAGCGTGCTCCAGTGAAATGGGGTACGTTTCTCTGGGGTCAGGGTTTCGGGTTGGCGCACGGCAAACCACACCAGTACCGCCATACCCACCACCATCAGCGACAGGAAAATGCTGCGCCAGCCGCCAATATTCATCACCAGTTGCCCGTAGCTGGGGGCCAACATCGGCACCAGAATAAATACCGTTTGGGTAAATGACATCACCTGTGCCATGCGGTTGCCCACAAACTGGTCGCGCACCAGGGCCATAGGAATGGTGCGGGTAGCGGCGAGGCCCAACCCCTGCACCGCTCGCCCCAGCAGCAGCACCTGAAAATCCTGTGCGAAGTACGACAGTAGCCCGCCCAGCAAAAAGATGCCCAGCCCCAAAAAAATGGCGGGCTTACGGCCCCTGCTGTCTGCCAGCGGGCCGTAAAACAGTTGCCCGAAAGCCAGACCCAAGAAAAATGTGCTGATGGTGAGCTGGCGCTGGTTGGCGTCAGTGACTCCCAATGCGGCGCCCAGGTGCGGCAGGGCGGGTATAATTGCGTCGGTAGACAGCGCACCCAGAGCAGACATCATTGAAATAAGCGCGATAAATTCACCAAAGGGCAGCGGCGGTTTGGCAGAGGAAGAGGCAGCGGTCATGAGGGTAGTGTAATACCAAACACCGTGTTAAAAATGCGATGAACGCGGGCTAGCAGGCGCAGGAAACAGTACGCGTTTCGTGATATGAAGGCGCCGCCTGCACCTGTCTTGCCGCGCTAAAATGAAGTGCGTATTAGCCCAGCCGTTGTAGCCATTGTGACTGGGATAAGGTTTATGGTGATGACGGTGGTGTCTGACGTTCAGGTGCAGCTGTACGGGCCGGTACCGCCAGGGGTGAGACAATCAGCGGCAACAGTCTGTCATTGGGGGTGTATTCCCAGCGTCGGCCCAACCAGGCGAGCACCGTAGCCGATAAAAATATGACAACCAGCACCAGCATGAATGTGAGGTATTCTCCCAAGTAGGCCCCTGAAATGCCGTGCCGCAGGGCCTTGACGCTCTGGGTTACCGGCATCCAGCGGTGAATGGTTTGAAAAAAGGACGGCGCGGTTTCAATGGGGTAGCTACCACCCGAAGCGGCCAGTTGCAGCACCAGCAAAATGAGTGCAAAGAGGCGGCCCGCCGAGCCAAACATCATAATCAGTCCCAAAACCAGCGCCAAAAAGGTGAGGCTAGAAGCCACCGCGCTGAGCGTCACCTGAACGGGGTGCAGGTACTCTACACCCAGCAGATGCACGCCCAACACCACCAGCAGCGCCTGAGCCGTGACCAGTAAGGCAGGAGCGGTGTATTTGCGGAGTATTTTGGCAAACTGCGAGGCGTTGCGCCCGTGTTGGGGCAACTGCTGATAGGGAAAGATAAACGTGGTCAGGGTGCAGCCCACCCACAGGCTCAGGGCTATAAAGTAGGGCGCGAAGGCCGTGCCATTGTTGCTCACGGGCGCGTACTTTTTAACAACAGGAAGCACGCTGGCGCTCAGGCCCTGCGGGTCGCCGTCAAGGGTTTCCAGGTTTGCCGGAATACGGTCATACAGGGTGTCAAGCCCGCGCCTCAGTTTCTGTGCACCGCTGTGTACCTGGGCGCTACCCGTCTCCAGTTGCTGGCTGCCGCTGGTAAGGGTCTTTAAGCCGGCGTTTAACTCTCCTGTGCGCTGCGCCAGCGTGCTTGCGCCGCTTGATAGCTGGTTGAGCTGACTGGTGCTGGGAAGGGCTTGAGTGGCAGTTTTAAGGGCTGCTTTGATGCTGAGGTTACCCTTGACCAGCGTATTGACCCCGCTTTGCAAGCTTTTTGCGCCGCTGCGAAGTTGCTCACTGCCCTGCTGGGCTGTGTGAGTGCTGCTGGCCAAGGTCGCCGCGCCCGTTTGAAGTTGCGCGGTACCCTGCGCCAGTTGACCTGCGCCCTGACTGAGTGCCTGCGCCCCAGTTGCGGCTTTCCCCGCTCCGCTGGTTAGTTGTGCTAAGCCTCCCGCAAGCTCGCTGCTGGCGGCGTGTACCTGAGTGGCGCCGCCTTGCAACTGGGCTGCGGCAGCGCTGAGCGGAGCAGGCAGCGCAGGCTGGTTTTGGGTCATTTCTGCCAGTTGTGTGGCTCCAGCCGCCAACTTTGCCGCGCCCGCCGTCAGGCTTTTGCTGCCGCTGCTGGCTTGCTGTAAGCCGTTTTGCAGCTGGGGGAGCTGTTGGGCAAGCTGTTTATTTCCAGCGGCAAGTTGCTGCGCGGCGCTGTTAACCGACTTTGCACCGTTGCTGAGCTTATCTGCACCCGCTGCCAGTTGGCCCAGGCCGTCGTCTAAGCGCTGCGTACCGGTGACCAGTTGGCCTGCACCCCGCTGCAAGGGCGCCAGTTGTGTTTGTCCAGGAGCAGCCGCTTCCAGTTTGCGCAGCCCCGTGGACAGTTGAGCCGTGCCAGTGGTGAGTTGCTTGACACTGCCGCTCAGTTGCTTGGCGCCGCTGCTCAGCTTGTCGCTGCCCGCTGCGGCTTGTTGCACCCCACTACGCAGCTTGCCCGCGCCCGTTTGCACCTGGCCCGCGCCCTTTTCAAGCTCCTGAGCGCCGTTCCGCAGCTGACCGGTGGCATGGCGCAGGTCGGTAAAGCCCTTTTGGGTCTTTTTAAAGGCTACTTGTACGGCGTCCCAGCGGTTCTCACTGAGTGACTGGTTCAGTTCAGTGCTCAGCGTCGTAGAAAAGCTGCTGGCCACCCGTGAGGCAAAATAGTTGCTGCCCTCGGAGATATAAAATCGCAGTAGACCATGCTCGCTGCTGCTCCCCGCCAAGGCTTTTTGGCTAAACTCACCTGGGATGGTCAGTGAAAAATAGGTTTCACCGCGCCGCACAGCACTCTGCGCATCAGCTTCGGTGGGGTAGCGGATATAGTGAAATTTGGCGTCGCGCTGTAACCGGTCAATCACCTCGTGCCCCAGATTGCGCTGCTTATCCTTAAAGACCGTGCCTTTATCAAGGTTCACCAGACCCACGGGCAGGTACTGTAAGCGGTTGTAGGGGTCAAGCGAACTGCCCAAATAGATAGTGGCGTACAGCAGCGGCGTAAATACGATAGCCACTGCTGCCAGCCACATCATTGGAAAGTGCCACAGGCTTCGCTCAGCATGGCTCAGGCGTTTAAAGTCTTGCCACACCGATGGGCGGCGGGTCATCCCTGGCCCCGCATGAACTGTGTGAAACGTACTGTCAGGCTAGTAAAGGGACATACGCTACCCGCAGCAATAACCAAGCGGCTGGATAAATATAAGACTAAACGCACTGGCTCTAAACACATAGGTTATAGTTTGACACTGTGACAGGTGACGAAATGTCAGCATTGTGCTAATCTTACCTTATGACATTGCCACGTCCTGTACCTGCGCCATCGCCGCGCCGCCTGAGCGCGGGCGACCGCCGCGAGCAGATTCTGGCGGTAGCGGCCCGCTTGTTTGTCGCGCACGGCTTTGAAGCAGTGGGCATGGCGAATATTGCCGCCGAGTTGAACGTGTCGCGCCCCACCATCTACAGCTACTTTTCCTCTACCGAAGCTATACTAGAAGCGGTGTTTGAATCGCGCCTAGAACGCTTTCCTGAGCGCCTTACGCCGCTGCTTAAAGCCGATGGGCCAGTGGAGTTTTCGGCACTGTTTTTGGCCCTGATGCAAGAAAAAGAGCTTCTTTTGCTGATCAACAGTGGCGGTGGGCCGCTGTTTCGCCGCCGCCGCCGCGCTTTTTTGCAGGCTATAGAGATGCGCTTGCAGCTGCAAGAACTGCCCGTGATTAAGGTCAATGCACTTCGCCGCCAGCCGCAACTGCTGCCTATTTTGCTCAATTTGCTGACCAGCGTGGCCTATGAGCAGCTGAGTGAAGGCGACGCGAATGACAACGAAGAACTCGCCCAACTGCTTCAAGTGTTTATCCTGGGAGGCATTGCGCACACCAAAATACTGGACGATGCCGAGTAATACGGTTTCCGATTGATTTGGCGTACTTCCGAATCAATCCGAGCGGATGCGAGTGGGAACA
>JAGLBF010000143.1 GCA_018260375.1 Deinococcus sp. | reverse complement strand
CTAGAACACCTGCCGGAGTTTTAGACATATTATTATTTGTCACTAGTATTTGAGTATCTGCTAGCGTAAAGATCAAAAATTCGCCCTACAGAGGACAATGGCTATGCCGAATGAACTGCAGTCACGCTTAGAACGAATCAAGCAGTTATGCGCTTTAGAGGGAATAGACAGTGAGTCTATTGAAAGAGACTTTAAGGAATATATAGGACAGCAGCCTTTGGTAGATGCATCGGGTAACTTTTCGGATTTTCCAGATACGGCTAGAGACCATTTCCTAAAGGATTTGCTGCTTATGTACTTGGCGATTGATGAGATTTTTTGTTACGATGATGATTTGATTAAATATAGAATGAGATTTGATAGATTATATAAAATACTGAAATCTATATCAGTCTCTTCCATTAACTTAACGGATATACCAGAGCCGTCTTTGCCAAAAATACAATTTAGTAAGCCGTATAAGGTCATTGAGTTGGATGAACAGATGGTTGAAAGGCAATCCTTTTATATTTTCTAATTCTCTCTAGTCAGACCCTCTCCGCAGTCGCCCATACCCTAAAGCGCGCCAGACCATCCATGCCCACAGTATGCTGTGCTTTATGCCGCCCCGCCTGCTCCGCTACTCGCCGCTGCTCTCGGCCCTACTCCTCGCTTTTTGCGGCCTGCCGTTGCCCTGGAGTGTGCTCACGCCCCTGCCCCTGGCGTGGCTCCTGGCCAGTGTGGCGACGGCGCCGAGTGCCAAAAGCCTGGGCCTGCGGCTGTGGGGCGCCATGACCGTGTATTTTTTGGTACAGCTCTGGTGGCTGGTAGTGTTTATGCACGGGCTGATGCTTCAGGGCTTGCCACCCTCGCCGCTGGTGTGGCCTCTGGCGCTGGCGGCAATGTTGCCGATGATGCTGATAGAAGGCGGGTTTTTTGGGCTGATGGGTTACTTGGTGGGCCGCTTTATCCCCCGGGACGGGCGGCTTTGGGCCCTGGCGGGCGGCTGGGTGCTGGTAGAATACCTGCGAACCTTGGGGGCGCTGGCCTTTCCCTGGGCGGGGCTGGGCTACACCTTGCTGCCCACGCCGCTAGTGCAGGCGGCTGACCTGGGCGGCGTCTTGCTGCTGACCTGTCTGGTGGTGGGGCTAGCGGCGGCCATCGCCAATGTGAAGGCCGATAAAAGGCCCCTGTACGCGGCGGGCCTATGCTGGCTGCTGGCCCTGGCCTACGGCCTGAGTCGCCCCGCCGCCGTTACGCCTGACCACGCGGCGCTGCTGCTGCGTACAGACTTTGATTCATTCAGCAAAGCCACCGGCAGCACCCAGCAACTCTGGGCCGACCAGTTGCAGCTTACGGCACAGCGGCAGAGCGGGGAAATTGTCATCTGGAGTGAAACCGCGCTGATTTACCCGCAACTGATGAATCAGCTTCCAGACGGCATTTATGGCCTGCATGATCGCGGCAACAACACCGCTATTGGCCTTCAAGGGGGGCAGGTGACTGGGCAGTATGTCAAGGCGCATCCTGTACCTTTTGGCGAATACTTTCCACTGGCAGGGCCACTGCACGCCCTTTATCAGGCTATCTTTAGCGCCATCGGCTTTGGCTTTGAGCAGCAGTACCCCGCCCAAACGCTGCCGGTTATTCCGCTGGGTCACGTGCTGTACGGTGTGTACATCTGCTATGACAGCATCTTCGGGCAGGTTAGCCGCCACCTCGCCCTCGGCGGGGCACAGACTCTGGTGAATATCAGCAATGACGGCTGGTACGCTGGCTGGGGCGTGTGGCAGCACTTTGATATGGGCCGCGTGCGCGCCATAGAGACGCGGCGCTGGGTACTCAGGAGCGTGAACAAGGGTGTGGCTGGGGCCATAAATGAAAGGGGAGAGCCGCAGCAACTGCTCAGCGAAGGTCAGGGGGCTTTGCATGTGCGCTACGCCACGCTGAGCAGCCAGACGCTCTACACCCGTCTGGGCGACTGGCCTGCGCTTATTCTGGCGCTGGGGCTGTTGGTTGCTGCCAGTCGGCGAGCTTCTCCAGGGCCTCTCGTCTGATGTCACTGTCCATTTTGGCGTAGATGGCGCTGGTATTCACCGAACTGTGTCCCAGAATGTCCGCCACCACGTGCAGGTCGCGGGTGGCGCGGTACAGGTGTGTGCCTGCTGTGCGCCGCAGGGTGTGCAGGCCCCACTGCTCAGGCGGCAGACCCAGTTGGCGGTAATAACCTTCGGCAATCGTCCGAGCACCCTTGGTGCTCAGCCGCCCGCCCACATTGCGGTGACTGAGTGACACCAGAAGCGCTCCGGTGCTTACGCTCAGGCCGCCGCGCAGCCGCAGCCAGCGCCCCAGCGCCTGTGCTACGGGTGTACTGAGGGGCAAGAGGCGTTCTTTGCCGCCTTTGCCGCGCACCCGCACGCGCCCGCCGCTGATATCGTCAACATTAAGCCCCACTATTTCGGCGGCCCGCAGTCCCAGGGTGCCGCCCAGCAGCAGCAGCAACTGGTCACGGGCGGCGCGGGTGGGGTCGTGTTGTTCGGGTAACTTCAGCAGGGCCTGATACGTCTCCAGGCCCAGCGCCTGCTTGCGGGTGTGCGCGGCTTGTGCGTCAGCCGGGGGGCGCACACTTGCAGAGGGGTCACTTTTGAGTACGCCCGCCCACACCAGCGCCTTCATCAGATTCCGCACGCCGTAGAGGTGACGGCGCACACTCGAGGCGCTCAGGCCCTGGGCCTGCAAGTGCAGCATCCACAGCTCAAACGTCTCGGCCTCAAGCTGTGTGAGTGCGTACTGCGGTGACTCAGGGGGCCCCACAAACAGCAAAAAGCGCCGCAGTGACTCGGCGTAGTGTTGCAGGGTGAGGTTGCTGATGCGCCCGCCTTTAGGGGACTTGAGGCGCAAGTAGGTGTGCAGCAGCTCGGTGAGCACGGCTGCGTCTTGCTGGTGAGCGGCACGCAGCCCTTCGCGCCTGCGGTTGGCACTGTTTGTCCAGCGTGAAGCCAGGACAAGCGCGGTGCTGCTGGATAATTCAGTCTTACTTCCCATAAGTAAAATTATAGGATGTAAGACTGAGTTGTCAACTCGGTCTACCCCTGACCGCCTTTGAGCGTAGGGACGGCGAAGACTGAGAATACAAACAGTCCAGCTTGGCGCCTACCAACCCTCTAGCCAGGTGCTCAGCTCCTGCGCGTCCTCTACATTCCCAAGCTGGGTGCGTATCCAGGTTTGCTGGCGCTTAGCGTATTGCCGCGTTTTGAGGGTGATTTGCGCTGCGGCCTCGGCCTGATCAAGCGCTCCCTGAGCCACGGCGAGCGCTTCGGGATAGCCCAGGGCCTGCCAGGCGGTAGGGCGCGGCTGGGCCTGCGGGCTGACCTGTTGGGCAAGCCAGGCCGCTTCATCGGGCCAGCCAGTGTTGAGCATCTCCCCCACCCGCATAGCAATGCGGTGTGACAGATCCACTGGGTGCAGGGTAAATACCCGGTAGCGGTAGCGCGGCGTAGCGTACCCAAAGGCGCCCGGGTACTGTCCACTGGCGCGGAAGACTTCGGTGGCCCGCAAAATGCGCTGTGGGTTGCGTGCCATACGCGCGGCTTCACGGGGATCGTGGGCGGCAATATCTGCCAGCAGTGCATCTAGGCCGCGTGTGGCGAGTTCGGCTTCTAGCTCGGCACGCTTGCTGGGTTCGCTGGGCGGGGCCAGCGGCAGCCCACGTATCAGCGCTTGCAGGTAAAACCCCGTGCCTCCCACAATCAGCGGAATATGACGGCGCTCTAGTATCGCCGCAATGCTGTGTTCAGCCGCCCGGAGCCACCGCGCCACATCATAATTTTCGCTGACGTGGGCGATATCAAGCAGGTGGTGCGCAACAGCCTGGCGCTCGGCGAGCGTGGGCTTAGCGGTGCCAATATCTAACCCCTGATAGATGGTAAACGCGTCCGCGCTGATGATCTCCAGAGGGTACTGGCGGGCAAGGGCGAGAGCAAGAGCGCTTTTGCCGCTGGCTGTGGGGGCGGTGAGGATGGGGAGGGCGGTGGGCGTGTGTTGAGACTGGGTGTGTTTTATTGTATTCATCTTTTAAATGTATATATTCCAGGGGGAGTGTACCAATGGGTAAGAAACAGCGGCGTCAAGGTGACCGTCTAGAAAGTGCTGTCCAGAAGGGGCCGTTCATCTCAACCCTCAACATCTGTGTATACTAGCGGTTTAGGAATGTGGCCCTGGAATCCATCCAGTCAGCCCAGGAGGTTACCAACTATGCGCGCACATCTCATCACCTACGGCTGCCAGATGAACGAATACGACTCTCACCTGGTACAGTCGCAACTGGTGTCTTTGGGGGCTGATATGGTCAGCTCTATTGACGAGGCCGACTTTGTGCTGCTCAACACCTGCGCGGTGCGCGGCAAGCCTGTGGACAAGGTGCGCAGTGTCTTGGGGCAACTGCGCAAAATCAAGGCCCAGCGGCCCCTGGTGGTGGGCGTTATGGGCTGCTTGGCACAGCTTGAAGAAGGCCAGCAGATGGCGCGCAAGTTTGAGGTTGATGTGCTGCTTGGCCCCGGCAGCCTGCTGGATATCGGCGCGGCGCTGGAGAGCAATCAGAAGTTTTGGGGCCTGCAATTTAAAGACGAGCTGCACCAGCACATCCCCCCTGCACCTAGCGGAAAGCTGCAAGCGCACCTGACTATTATGCGCGGCTGCGATCACCACTGCACCTACTGCATTGTGCCGACTACGCGCGGGCCGCAGGTCAGCCGCGACCCCGACCAGATTATGCGCGAGCTAGATACCTTGTTAGCGGCGGGCATACAAGAAGTGACGCTGCTGGGCCAGAACGTCAACGCCTACGGCTTTGATGCGGGTGCGAAACGGGCGGGCTACCCCAGCTTTGCTGAGCTGCTGCGGATGGTGGGGAGCAGCGGCATACAGCGTGTCAAATTTACCACCTCGCACCCGATGAACTTTACTGAAGATGTGGCTGCTGCTATTGGCGAAACCCCCGCCATCTGTGAGTTTGTGCACTTACCTGTACAAAGCGGCTCTAACCGCGTGCTGCGGCGTATGGCCCGTGAATACACCCGCGAGCACTATTTGGCGCACATCAGCAATATCAGAAAACACATTCAAAACGTGGTGCTTGCCACTGATATTATCGTGGGCTTTCCTGGCGAAACTGAAGAGGACTTTCAAGAGACGCTCAGTTTGTATGATGAAGTGGGCTATGACAGCGCCTATATGTTTATCTATTCGCCGCGCCCTGGTACGCCCAGCTATACGCACTTTGCTGACTTGCCCCGTGAGCTCAAGACCGAGCGCCTAGGCCGCCTGATCGCCAAACAAAAGGAATGGAGCGCCAAGCAAAATGCCCGCTGGCAGGGCAGCATACAGCAGGTGCTGCTGCGCGGCGACGCCTACAGCGAGGGCTTTTTAGAGGGACATACGCGTGGGAATCACCCTATCGTGGTACCGCGTGCCGTGGGTGCAGATGGCCCAGGCGTGTATCAGGCCCGTGTCACTGCCACCACACCGCACATGCTTTACGGCGAACTGGTAGGCGCAGACGGTCAGGCGCTGCCCGTCATGGCCAGCCAGCAGCCTGAAGACGCGGCACTGATAAGTCCACTGCTGATGCTGTAATACGGCTTACGATTGATTTGGCGTACTTCCGAATCAATCAGGGCGGATGCGAGTGGGAACA
>JAGLBF010000142.1 GCA_018260375.1 Deinococcus sp. | reverse complement strand
GCCATCAAGCGAACCAGGCAGTACCTCAAGCAGCTGAAAATCCACGCCACTATTTTTTCGGATGAAGCGGATAGCGTAAAGCAACTGCAAGTACAGTTCCCCGTACAGCATATTGACCGCAGCAACCCCAAACACCGCCCCGCGCACCAGCTCGCTCATCACTTTGCCCGGCTGCTGGCCGGCAAACAAGAAGGCGGCGATACGCTGACGGCCCTCAAGCCGCTGATCAACCAGGTGTGGAGTGAAACACCCGGAGCAGAATACATACGCCTCCAAGGAAAGTGGCGGGTATCTGTACTGAAATGACGGGCAATGGTCTCACTGATACTAGCTTATGAGACACTTCATCAGATGCCCGTGTCCAGCGTTTTTCTGCAGTGTTTCAGTCCCCTAACGGTGGGGCATTCAGTTGGAACTGTGTAGCGGCCCATTCGCGGAACTGTGCAGCCTTCGTTTCAGTCCCCTAACGGTGGGGCATTCAGTTGGAACCCAGTGGCGCATTCGCGCTGACCTGAGCAGCGTGGTTTCAGTCCCCTAACGGTGGGGCATTCAGTTGGAACCCCAGCCCCCGCCACTGCACTTGCAAGGGACGTTTCAGTCCCCTAACGGTGGGGCATTCAGTTGGAACGGTGGGCAGGTCAAGCGTGAAATTCGCGTAGGTCTGTTTCAGTCCCCTAACGGTGGGGCATTCAGTTGGAACGGCTTATTTCACGGACTTTTTCCCAAATAGTTCTTTTGTCATTCAGCACATAACAGCGTCTGTTACGCAAAACAGTATACATGAGTCTACAGCACCGCAAATGCACTGGAGAAGCCTGAACTCTACCCATTTGCAAGGCGCTCAGAACAGCGTTTTTTGCCCCGGTCATCAAAATGGTTCCTTCTGACGGCATCTGACCTCCCAAAAATGCTGCTACACAGTTCGCAAATCTCTGGCCTTTTGATACAGCTCAAGCTCTTGCGAACTTACAACGTATCTCCGCAAAAATTCTTCAGTTCGCATTCCAGACATTTTACCGTGTTGGACGTAGGCGGTGGGGTTCTGTCAATTTAAACAAAATGCAGCTCACATTATTTTATATTAGTACGCCGTAAGTAGATTAATTAGAAAAAATACGTGTATAGTATTAACATATGTACGATGGCTGGGGAGTAAAAGTGGCGGGACGCGTCCAGAGGCTACACAGAAACTCATTTTTCTAATGGAAAAGAGTTAAGTTGACAGATCCAGCCGCGTTACCCTAAGCCTTGATGCCCCAGCAGCCCCTCACGCCCGCTTTTGAAAACTATCTCAAGCAACTTTATATGCTGAGCCGCGACGGACATGTCAGTACCAATGCGCTGGCTTCGGCTTTGGGCGTAACCCCAGCCAGTGTGACGGGGATGCTCCGCAAACTCAGTGAGCAGGGGCTAGTGACCCACGCGCCGTACAAGGGGGCACGGCTTACGGACGCAGGCGAGCAGGCGGCGCTGGAGGTGCTGCGGCATCACCGCTTGCTGGAACTGTTCTTGCACCGCGCTTTGGGCATGCCGCTGGACGAAGTGCATGAGGAAGCCGAGCGGTTAGAACACGCCATGTCTGAGCGACTAGAGGGCTACATCGCTGCGTGGCTGGGCGACCCCACCCATGACCCCCACGGCGACCCCATCCCCACACTATCGGGCCAGGTGCCGCAGCGGGCTGAGCGTCCCCTCAGCAGACTGGGCGTGGGCGGCAGCGCACAGGTGGCCCGCGTCCCCGACAGCGACCCCGCCCAGCTTCGCGCCCTGCTGGGGCTGGGGCTAAAGCCTGGGGCCACTGTGAAAGTCTGCGCTGCTGACCACATTCTGGGAACCCTTAGCTTGCAAACCTGCGCTGATACGGCCTCCTTTGGCCCTCAAGCGACTCTGGCCCTGAGTCTGGCGGCACAAGTGATGGTAGAAGACTGAGAAACTTTCAAGTTTGACCAAATTCTATTTTTAGGCTAGGCTAAAAATATGAAGATTTTGTTTCCTCTCTTGACTCTCCTGCTGGTTACTTCTGCCCTCGCCTCCGACTACACCCGCGTGAGCGACCTGAAACCTGCCCGTCTGAGCGGCCCTGTAAAAGTAACCACCACCGTCAATATGGTGGGCGACCTCGCCCGCGTGATTGGCGGAAGCCGCGTAAATGTCACCGAACTGATGGGTGCAGGCGTTGACCCGCACCTTTATAAAGCCAGTGCGCGGGACGTGCGGCGCTTGCAGGGGGCCGACCTGATTTTGTACGGCGGCCTGCACCTGGAAGGCAAAATGATAGAACTTCTGGAAAAAAACCGTAAGGCCATTGCCGTTACGCAGGGGATTCCTAACTCCAAATTGCTGCGGCCCGCTGGCGGCTTTGATGGCGTGGCGAACATGGCTGACCCTCACATCTGGTTTGATGTGACCCTCTGGAAGATGGCTGCTGCGACGACCCGCGACGCCCTGAGCGCCGTAGACCCTGCCAGAAAATCGGTATACGCGCAAAATACAGCCCGTTACCTAAAGCAACTGGACGCGCTAGACGCCGAAGTGATGTCTCTGATGAAGAGCGTCCCGCAAAAGCAGCGGGTCTTGGTAACGGCCCATGACGCTTTCGGGTATTTTGCCCGCCGTTACGGATTAGAGGTGCGTGGCGTCCAAGGCGTCTCTACTGCCGCCGAAGCTGGAACAAGGGACGTGCAAGAACTCGCCAAGTTTGTTGCAGACCGCAAAATCCCCGCCATTTTTGTAGAGAGTAGTGTTCCCAAGCGCACCGTAGAGGCAGTGATTGCGGCAGCCAAAGCGCGGGGCCACACCGTCAGGGTGGGCGGCGAACTGTTTAGCGACGCGCTGGGTACGGCAGGCACACCCGAAGGCACTTATGTGGGCATGGTGCGCCACAATACCAAGACCATTGCCGCCGCGCTGGGCGGCAAAAAATGACGACAGACCCGCTGAGCATCCGCGACCTGACCGTGGCTTACGCCGAAAAGCCAGTGTTGTGGGATGTAGATGTGACGTTTCCCGCCGCTCACCTTTGTGCCATTGTCGGGCCAAATGGGGCGGGTAAGTCCACCCTGCTCAAGTCCTCATTGGGGCTGCTGCCCACCGCCAGCGGAACCATCCGCTTTTTTGGGCAACCTCTGGCTGGTGTGCGCCGCCGCGTGGCCTATGTGCCGCAGCGCACCAGCGTAGACTGGGACTTTCCCACCGATGCGCTGGATGTGGTGCAAATGGGCCTATACGGACGACTGGGCTGGTTTAAACGTCCGGGCAAAGCCGAGCAGGACAGCGCCCTGCACGCGCTGGAGCGGGTGCGGATGGCCGACTTTGCGGGGCGGCAAATCTCGCAACTGTCGGGCGGGCAACAGCAGCGCGTCTTTTTGGCCCGCGCACTGGCGCAGGGAGCCGACCTCTACCTGATGGACGAGCCGTTTGCGGGCGTAGACGCCACTACCGAGCGGGCCATTCTCGATGTGATGCAGGAATTGCAGCGGGAAGGCCGCACGGTCATCGTGGTACATCACGACCTAGACACCGTGCGTGACTACTTTGACCACCTGACACTCTTGAATGTAGAAGTCGCCGCCAGTGGCCCCATGAGCGAGGTGTTCACACAGGCCAACCTAGGCGCTGTCTATGGAGCCAAAAGCAAATTTCTGCGAGAGACAGCATGATCCTCAGCGACCTGTTCACCGACTACACCCTGCGGAATGTCGCGCTGGGCAGTGCGCTGCTGGGCGTTACGGGCGGTGTGGTAGGCGGGTTTACCATGTTGCGCCGCCAAAGCCTGCTCGGGGACGCGGTGGCACACGCGGCCTTGCCTGGCGTATGTCTTGCCTTTTTGCTGACAGGCAGCAAAGCCCCGCTATGGCTGTTGCTGGGTGGAGGACTCAGCGGGTGGCTGGGGGCGCTGGGTGTAGGTTTGGTGCTGAAATACACCCGCCTGAATGAAGATGCCGCGCTGGGAACGATGCTCTCGGCATTTTTCGGCTTTGGTATCGCGTTACTAACCTTCATCGCGGGGAGCGGCAACGCCAATCAAGCGGGGCTGGATAAGTTTCTGTTCGGTCAGGCGGCGACCATCGTGGCGGGTGACGTGACCGTGATGGCGCTGCTCTCGGCACTGGCACTTGGCACTGTGTGGATGCTGTTCAAGGAGTTCAAACTGCTCACCTTTGACCCTGCCTACGCGCACACGTTGGGGTTCCCCGTAGAACGGCTGGGCGTGGTGCAAACTTCTCTGGCTGTCTTGGCAGTGGTGATTGGGCTGCAAACGGTGGGCGTGGTGCTGATGGCGGCCCTGCTGATTGCCCCGCCTGCCGCTGCCCGCCAATGGACGGACAACTTGGGCAAAATGCTGTTGCTGAGCGGCTTATTTGGAATACTGTCGGGCGTAGCAGGGGCGGTCATTTCAGCGTCCACAGCGAACCTGCCGACTGGCCCCGTGATTGTGGTGGTGGCAAGCATGGTGCTGCTGATTTCCCTGTTTTTCGCACCCAAGCGGGGCCTGCTGTGGTCGGCTTTTGCCTCGGCCCAACGCCGCAAAGTTTTGCGTGAAGCCATGCAGCGCGGTGTGCGCCCAGAAGAAGAGGCAGTGGTCGGGTCATGATTTGGGCCGACGTGGTGATTGTGCTAACGGCAACACTGGTGGCGGTGGCGGGTAGCTTGCTGGGCGTCTTTTTGGTGCTGCGCCGCCAAAGTATGCTCAGTGACGCGATTAGTCACGCTGCACTGCCAGGAATTGTAGGAGCCTTCTGGCTTTCTGGCGGCACCGCGACGGTTCCCGCGCTGATTGGGGCCGCCGCGATGGGCCTGCTGACTGTGCTGAGCGTAGAACTATTGGAACGCAGTGGGCGCGTCAAGGTGGATGCCGCAATTGGGGCGGTGTTTCCGCTGCTGTTCTCGGTGGGCGTGATTTTGGTTTCCCTCTTTTTCCGCAATGTGCATTTGGATATGGACGCGGTACTGTACGGCGAAATTGCCTACGCGCCGCTGAATACCATCCTTATCGCAGGCCGTGAAGTTCCTGAATCGCTGCTGCTGATGGGGGCATTGGCCCTTCTGAACGCCGTGTTCGTGGGCCTGTTTTACAAGGAACTGAAGGTCAGTACCTTTGACGCAGGGTTGGCAGCAACACTGGGCTTTGCGCCGATAGTCCTACACTACACCCTGATGACGCTACTTTCCTTTACCACCGTGGGTGCTTTTCAGTCGGTGGGTGCAGTGCTGATTGTGGCCTTCGTCATTATTCCGCCGGCCTGCGCCTACCTCCTGACCCGTCGCCTAAGCGTAATGCTCCGGTTGTCGCTGGTGATTGGGGTACTCGCCAGCGTAGTGGGCTACGCGCTGGCACTATGGCTGGACGCTTCTATTGCAGGGATGATTGCCAGCGTGTTGGGGGCCGTATTCATGGCCTGCCTGCTGTTCTCACCACTGGAAGGTGTCATCACCACGCTGGCCCGCCGCCGTCAGCAACAGGCTGAATTCTCTGCGAGGTTGCTGCTGACGGCCCTACACGGCTTTGCTACACCTCCTACTGCCGAGAACCTCGCGGCGCGGCTGGACTGGACGGCGGAGCAGACCCACAAGGCGCTGGGGACAGCGCTGGAATACGGATGGATACTAGAACAGCGTGGGAGTATGACACTGACTGATTCGGGAATTGCTATGGCAGGAACCCGGGATGGTTAATTCCTTCTTGTATGCCTCGTATCATTCCAT
>JAGLBF010000141.1 GCA_018260375.1 Deinococcus sp. | reverse complement strand
TTGGACTGCGGCCTGTTGGACTGCGGCCTGTTGGACTGCGGCCTGTTGGACTGCGGCCTGTTGGACTGCGCTGGCGGGACTGTACTGCTAGGACTGTGCTGGCGTGTAACGGAATGTGTCTACCTGTCCCAGCTTAAGAAGCTGGTGTGTGCCGCCCCCCCCGAAAAAGCCCCCCGAAAGCCCTGTGCTTACCTGCTTGATATGTGCTATACTTCTTCGCTGATGCCCTGCTTAGCAGGAGCGTAGCCCCGAAGCCACCGCAGCTCACCCAGATCGGGGCCGCAGGACAGGCGGGGGACAAGGAGAGAAGACGATGTTTGCAATTATTGAGACTGGCGGTAAGCAGTACCGCGTAGAAGAAGGCGACGTTATTCGCGTAGAAAAACTCAGTGGCGAAGCGGGCGACAAGATTGACTTGCAAGCTCTCTTTGTAGGCGGCGAACAGGCCATCTTTGGTCAGGACGTAGCCCAGTACACCGTGAGCGCCGAAGTGGTTGACCACGGCAAGCTCAAGAAGATCTACATTCGCAAGTACAAAAGTGGCGTGCAGTACCGCCGCCGCACCGGTCACCGCCAGCAGTTTACGGCCCTGAAAATCACTGGCATCAAGGGTTAAGGCCCTTTAAGCCGCAAACGTCAGCGATGAAGTGAGGGTCTTCCTCACCCATGCACAAGAACCCCCTACTATAACTCCACCGAGGTAAACCGACATGGCACACAAAAAAGGCGTAGGCTCGTCCAAGAACGGACGCGACAGCAATCCTAAGTACTTGGGCGTAAAGAAATTTGGCGGTGAGCAAGTGCTTGCTGGCAACATCTTGGTACGTCAGCGCGGCACCAAGTTCAAAGCAGGCGTAGGCGTAGGCATGGGCCGCGACCACACCCTCTTTGCGCTGGTACACGGCGAAGTAGTATTTGCCAACAAGGGCCAGAAGGGACGCTTTATCAGCGTGCTGGCGCATGAAACTCCTGCCGCTGCTGACTGATATTTAAGTTGCTTATCTAGGGTTTCATTGCCCCCAATGCGATGCTACACGCTCCTGACTGTTCTTTTGGCGGAGCGTGTTTTTTATTATTGTTGCGTTGTGTTAGGGCTGAAACTGGGCTAAGTACTGAGGCACAAGCTTGTCTTATACGGACTGCGCTTCCGTGCGGAACCCGTATCTTTGCTTACTCGAATTCGTCTTCATTACCTCAGAAACGACCGCATTGAATCAGAACCAGTATCGTACTGCTTGATTGGCCTGATAGGGATTTTAAAGAGGGATTTTGATAAGGCGTATCAATAGAGCCTATCAACAAAGCGCAAAGGTTGCCTGGTTTTATCTTCGCTTCTTTATTATTGACAAACACTGAGTGCTCACAGCCCTACGCACCAACAGGCATTATGCACGACCCAGCAGGACAAGGAGTACCACATGGCATTTAGAGACGTACTAGAAATTGAAGTGATTGGCGGCAACGGTGGCGACGGCTCCATGAGCTTTCACCGCGCCAAATACATGGCCAAAGGTGGCCCTGACGGTGGACACGGCGGCAAAGGCGGCACCATCTGGCTGCGGGCCGTAGAAGGCGTGGAGAGCCTAGAGCGCTTGCTGGGCCGGCGCAAGTTTAAGGCGGGCACAGGCAACGGCGGGGAAGGCCGACTGCGCAACGGTGCCGACGCCGAAGACATTATTATTGATGTCCCTGTAGGCACTACGGCTTTTGATGCTGATACAGGCAAAGTGGTGGCTGACCTCACCGTAGCGGGCCAGATGAAAGTGGTCGCCAAGGGTGGGGCGGGCGGGCGCGGCAACAGTGTGTTTGCCTCCAGCACCCGTCAGGCTCCGCGCTTTGCCGAAATAGGCGTGCGCGGACAGCGCCGACGCCTGCGCCTGGAGCTGCGCCTGATTGCTGATGTGGGCTTGGTGGGTTACCCCAACGCGGGCAAATCCAGCCTGCTGGCGGCCCTGAGCAATGCCAATCCCATGATTGCCGCCTACCCTTTTACTACCCTTTCGCCCATACTTGGTGTGGTCAGCGACAAAAATGACACCGAGCGCTTTACCCTAGCTGACATTCCCGGCATCATTGAGGGCGCGAGCGAGGGCAAGGGCCTGGGCTTAGAGTTCTTGCGCCACATCAGCCGCACACGCCTACTGGTGTATGTCATTGACGTTGCCGTAGACCCTGCCCGTGAGCTAGAAGCCTTGCAAGGTGAGCTGCGCAGTTACGACCCCACCTTGCTTGAAAGTGCCGCGCTGATTGCCCTCAATAAAATTGACACCGTTGACGAAGAAGTAGCCCAGCAAGCCGAAACCGAACTGGCCTTGTCCGGCTTGCCAGTGCTGCGGATCAGTGCCGCCGAGCGCACGGGGCTAGAAACCCTGAAGCAGGCCCTCTTTGAGCTGCTGCCTAACCGCGAACTGTGGTCGCAGACCCACGCACTAGAAGAAGAAAGCGACGTGGTCGTGGTGGCTCCGCTCAACCTAGAGCTCACCCAGGAGATCAACCGTGACGGCGAACCAGAGCGGGTGTGGATTGTCACAGGCGGCGGCTTTGAGGAAAAACTGGAACGCTTCGCCCGGCACCTAGAAGACGCCGCCGAGTATCTCAGTGGACTCTTTAAGCGCCAGGGCCTTTACAACGCGCTCAGGCGGGTTGGGGCGCAGGCGGGCGACACGGTGGATATTGGCGGTATGCGCTTTGAGTACTTTGACGAAGACTGAATACTGCGAAGACTAAATATTGCGAAGATTAGACACTGCCCTAATGCCTATCCTGATGCCCAAGGTGTTTTATACGCCACACCATTTCAAACCGCGTCTTAATTTCCTCAGAAAGCGGTATATTACCGTAGTGATATGTTGGGTGAACGTACAGTGGTGAATTTCTAGTGACGGGTCTTTCCTCTGCCAGTATGACCAACGTTTTACCTGCATTTACCGCCACAGACACTGAGCTGTTGGGGGCCGTGTGGGAAAGTCGTGTACGGCTGATGGTCAAGCCTCGGCGCTACGAACACGTGATGCGGGTGGCGGCCCTGGCGCGTGACATCGCCCTGAATGCAGGGCTAGATGCCCAGCGGGCGTATGCAGCAGGCGTGCTGCATGACATCGCCCGCGATCTGCCCAACAGCGAACTGCTGCGCCTGGCTCCGCCTGAAACATCCATAGACACCCTGCACCCCCTGGCTCTGCACGGACGCGCCGCCCGCACGCTGCTGGTGCACTGGGGTTACCACGACGAAGAGGTGCTTGAAGCCGTAGAAGACCACACCACCGGCCCACGCAGTGACAGCGGCATATCAGCGTGTGTGTATGTAGCAGATGTGTCTGAGCCTGGGCGCGGTGTGAATGACGATATCCGCGAGCTGGCCTTGCACGATCTCAATGCGGCTTTGGCCCGCGCCATCTGGTCCAAGGTGCATTATTTGCAGGGGCGCGGCATTCACGTTCACCCGCGCACCATGCTGGCCTACGAGGGCTTGCAGCGGCGCGGCATTTTGCCCAGGACAGCGGGGCTGCTTGTCACTCCTACGCTTGAGCGATCAGATGCGGCGCACACAGCGTTCAGGCGAATACAGGCCCTAATGTGACCCAGCCTACTGAAACTAAGCCGACTGCTGCTACCTCTGCTACACCCTCTCCTTCTACTACACCGTCCCCTTCTGCTGGCCCGCCCAAGCCTGTTCGTCCGCCTCAAAAGCGCTGGCTCACCGCACGCCGCGTCCGCGCCACTCAGCTTGCCGCACTCACGTTGGCCGCTCTCTTTGGAGCAGGCTGCTCTATTATGAACAGTGGCCCGCAAGAAGCCCGCTACCTTTCAGAGGGCAGCGGCGCGCCGCACTTTACCCTGCTGATCGCGGGGCGGGACGTGATTTACTGTTATTACCATCAGCCCTGCAAAGACCAAAATCAGCGCAAAGGCGTCATCCAGACTGCCAATACCGACACGCTGATGCTGGTCAAGGTAGACGGCACCCGCGTGAACGTGCTGTCTATCCCGCGCGATACCACCGTAGGTGACTACGACCCCACCAAGCCCCCCGCCAACCAAAAGGTCAACAGCAAGTACTGGGCAGGCGGGCCTAACGAACTGGTGAGCGCCGTAGAAACCATCACCGGTGAGCGGGTAGACAACTACCTGATTGTGCGCACCGATGAAGTGGGCCGCATCATTGACGCGCTGGGCGGGCTGGATGTTGACGTGCCTAGAGGCGGCATAGAGTGGGTCGATAAAGCCGCCGACGTGAATCTAAGGCTGAGCGAAGGGCCGCACCATCTGCTGGGTAAGGAGGCAGTGTGGTTTTTGCGGGTACGCAAAGGCTTTGGTGACGATTACGGGCGCATTGATCACCAAAAACAGGCCCTCAGCCAGCTGATGAATAAGCTCGCCAGCCCCCAGGGACTCACCGCCATGCCCACCCTTTTAAGCGTGCTCGGCGAGGTAGAAACCAACCTTGACCCGCTTAGTCTGCAAAGCTTTTTGCCCTACCTCAAGGAATTTAAGCTCAGCTTTGCCACCCTGCCCACCGACACCATCGCAGGCTCCTTTAATCTGGCGGTTAACCGCGGTAAGCTAGCCCAGATTTGGGGTAACCCGCCGCAGGCTATCACCGCGCCCCAAACAGACGTGACCCTGCTGATAGAAGACGCGAGTGGTCAGGGCTTAGGCCAGCCACTCGCCCAGGTGCTAGGCCTGATGGGTTACCAAAAGATTCGCCTGATTACCACCACACCGCGCCAAGAGCCTTCACAGGTGTTTACCCAGTCGGATGTTACGGCGGCGCAGCAACTCGCTGACCTGCTGGGCCTCAGCCGCTTGCAAGGCGAACGCTTTCCCGTACAAGACGGTCAGGTGGGTATTTTGCTGAGCGCAGACGCTCCTGAGCACTTTGCCCAACTTGCTACCTTTGCCCCGCAAGTCCTTCCCGATTCACCACAGCCTGCCGACCAACTGCCCAGTACCAAGCCGTAAGCAGACCCCGCCGCACATCTACGCCTACTTCCTATACCTCACGACAACACACCTGACACTCAGTATTTAAGGAGCCTTATGACCAACCCAATTACCAATCAGTCCACCCCTTCTCACCAGCCTGACCCTATCCACGCCCAACTGCGCGCCATTGTCGATGCCGCCTATGAGCGCCGCGCCGAAGATGTGGTGGTGCTTGACCTCACCGAAGTGAGCAGCACGCTGGAATATTTCATGATCTGTACGGCGACTGCGGGCTTGCAACTCAACGCCATTCAGGAAAATATACGTACTAAGGCGATGGAAGCTGGGCTGTCACGCCCCACTGTAGAAGGCCCCAACGACCGCTGGCTGCTCCTTGCCTTTGGCAGCAGTATTGTGGTGCATATCATGACCCGCGAAGCCCGTGAATACTACGACCTAGAGGGTCTGTGGAGCGACGCCAAGATACTGGACTTTCCTGAGGAGCGCAGTGAAGGTCACAATCTCTCTTGAGATTTGCTGTTCACGCTGCGCCCGTACTTGACCAGATGCCCACAGGCAACTATACTATTTCCCGTCCTGTGACCTCCGAGTGGGTCAGTGCTTAGCGGCATCGTCTAATGGTAGGACAACGCTCTTTGGAAGCGTCGATCGTGGTTCGAATCCACGTGCCGCTGCCAGCGATGGTACAAAAAAGGCCCCTACTTTGATGTAGGGGCCTTTTTAACGCTGTACATTGTGCTTAGAGCAATATAATACGGATTCCGACTTGAACCTGATTAAAAACGCGGTGATACGGACTGCCGCTA
>JAGLBF010000140.1 GCA_018260375.1 Deinococcus sp. | reverse complement strand
TTCCAGTGGGGCGGAACCCGCACAGCAATGGCGTTGCCCCGCAGCTTACCCGTCAAGTTCAGCCCGCCGTCAGACCTCGGCTGCAAGCTCAGGTCGCTCAGTTCTGAGGCCGTTGCTGCCGCCCGCCAGGGCGTTTCTATTGCTGTTGAAGCCCTAATAGATGTGCAAGCACTCAGCAAGGCGGTAGACAGCAAAAGGGCAGTAGGCAGAAAGGCTCTTTTCATCATGCCTTATTTTATGGTCATGCGGGGCCTTTTGGGGGACTTAATGAGGTGTTCTATTCATAGAGACTTAAGAGAAAGAAAGATGAGGTATCTGAGCAGTCTCTAATACGGACTTTGTTTTGAATTTTATTGACCAACTGGTACAAGAAGGCCATCAAGAGTGAGAAAAGTTACGCGCTTCTTAATATGAAAGCGTAGCTAGCACACTTTAGGCCGTGTTGAAATAAATATCAGCCTGTAGTGTTGAATATACCGCACTCTATTATTTAGTGATTTAGTTCTTTTAGTCTGATTATGTGCTGGGCAGCACTATGTAACAGTGTTCAACTAGCAGCGTTACTTACGGTGTTGAGTGCGACGTACACTTTACTTTGTAGTTCAATATTAGGCCTCACTGCTGAACATAGCCCCAATTCAAGTTGGTGGCAAGACTCAGAAACAGGAGTCATCACAGGGTCATTCGCGGTAGAAAAAGACCGGTCTTAGGGGCGTCATAATAGAGCATTTATCCGTTTGAGACGCTTGACACTGAGGGCAAGGCTGTTAAACTCAAGCCACTTTGGCAAAAAATGCACAAGTGTTCGCTGTGCGAGCGCACCAACGAGAGCTGGTCAAGGCAGAACAAGGCTTCACAAGGAGCGGAGATTGTATGACACGGGTACAGGAGTTACAAGACAACGATGTGGTGATTGTTTCGGCGGTGCGCAGTCCAGTAGGAGCCATTCGCGGAGCCCTGAGCAGCGTACGCCCCGACGACTTAGCCGGTTTGGTTATCGCTGAGGCGGTGAAGCGGGCTGATATTCCAGCACAGCTTGTTGAAGAGGTGGTTTTTGGCTGTGCTAACCAGGCCGGCGAAGACAACCGCAATGTAGCGCGCATGGGCCTTATCCTGGCGGGCTTACCCGACAGTGTTGCGGGGGTCACGGTGAACCGGCTGTGCGCTTCGGGTTTGGCGGCTATCAGTATTGCGGCGCGTGCCATCAAAAATGGCGACGGTGACGTGTATGTGGCGGGCGGCGTAGAGAGCATGACCCGCGCCCCGCTGAGCATGCCCAAAGGCGCACAGGCTTTTGCCAGCGGCCATGTCACCGCCTATGACACCACGCTGGGCTGGCGCTTTCCTAATCCAGCTATGGAAGCCAAGTTTCCGCTAGAGGCCATGGGCGAAACCGCCGAAAATATTGTAGAGCGTAGCCGTGAAGGGGCCTACAAGGGCGGTGAAATTACTCGAGAAGACCAAGACGCCTTTGCCCTTGAGTCGCAGCGGCGTACGGTGGCAGCCATCAACGTAGGCAAGTTCAAAAGCCAGATTGTGCCTGTAGAACTCAAAGGGCGTACAGGCACTACCGTTTTTGATACCGATGAATATCCCCGCATGAAAAAAGAGGACGATCACTATGTTCTGGCGACTGACCAGCTCACCATGAGCGGCCTGAAACCCGCCTTCCGCAAAGGCGGCACCGTCACGGCAGGAAATTCCAGCGGCCTCAATGACGGCGCTGCCGCTCTGGTGATGATGAGCGCCAAGAAAGCCCGTGAACTGGGCCTTCAGCCGCTGGCCCGCTGGGTAGGCGGCGCGGCGGCAGGAGTTGACCCCCGTGTGATGGGCCTGGGGCCTATTCCTGCTACGCGCAAGGTGCTGGAGCGCACCGGGCTGAGTATCAAAGACCTTGACCTGATAGAGCTGAATGAAGCTTTTGCAGCACAGGCCATTGCCTGTATGCGTGAGCTGGAGCTTGACCCCGACAAGGTCAATGTCAATGGCGGCGCTATTGCGCTGGGACATCCGCTGGGCATGAGTGGCGCGAGGTTGGTGGTGGCCCTCACCTATGAACTACAAGAGCGGCAACAGCGCTACGGCCTGGCGACCCTGTGTGTGGGTGTAGGCCAGGGCGAAGCAGCCATTATTGAGCGGGTGGACGCATGAGAGAGCTGCCTATTCTGACACTGCAAGAAGCGGCGGCCTATGTACAAGACGGTCAAACCCTGCTGGTGGGCGGCTTTGGCATGACGGGTAACCCTGTACACCTGCTGCACGCTCTGGCTGAGCAGCCCACCAAAAACCTGACCTACGTGGCCAACAATGTGGGCGAGGCAGGTATTGGCGGCGGCAGGCTGCTGCGTAACGGTCAAATAAAAAAAGCCATCGGCTCTTATTTTACGTCTAACCGCGAGGCGGTACAGGCCGCGCAAGAAGGCCGCCTGGAAGTGCAGCTTTTGCCGCAAGGCACGCTCGCCGAGGCGCTCAGAGCTGGTGGAGCTGGCATAGGCGGCTTTTTTACTCCCACGGCAGCAGGCACCCTGGTTGCCCAGGAGAGCGAAACCCGCACCATAGACGGTCAGGAGATGGTTTTTGTACCGGCGCTACGCGGTGACGTGGCGTTTATACGCGCCTGGCGTGCCGACAAAGCGGGCAATTTGCACTACCGCCTCACCGAACAAAACTTTAACAAAGTGATGGCGACAGCGGCCAAAGTGGTGATTGCCGAAGCAGAGGAGATTGTAGAAGTGGGGCAAATTCCGCCCGAGCAGGTGCATACGCCGGGGCTTTTTGTGGATGTTCTGGTGCAGGCTACGCTGACCCCCGAAGACCTGGGCAGTAGCGCTGATATCAACAGTGGGGCCAAAAAAGCCGATGAATCCCGGATGACTATCGCACGGCGCGCCCTCAAGGAGCTGCAGCCAGGGGACGTGGTCAACCTGGGTATTGGCATTCCTACCCTGGTAGCCAACCTAATTACAAGCGATATGAATATCAACATGCACACCGAAAATGGCATGCTGGGTGTAGGCCCCGCCCCCCAAGACGGCGGCGCAATGGACTACCCAGTTAACGCCGGCAAGATCCCTGTAACCGCTCTGCCTGGCGCAAGTTACTTTGACTCTGCCGACAGCTTTGCCATGATTCGCGGCCGCCACATAGATGTAGCAGTGATGGGCGGCTTGCAAGTAGATGCAGCAGGCAACCTCGCCAACTGGGCAGTGCCAGGTAAGCCGCTGCTGGGGGTAGGCGGCGCGATGGACCTGGCAAGCGGCGCGGCCAAACTGATCATCACCATGAACCACACTGACCCCGACGGCACGCCCAAAGTAGTCGCTGAATGTAGCCTGCCACTCACCGCCAAAGGCGTGGTAGATATGATCATCACTGACAAGGCCGTATTTGAATTCAGAAACGGCCAACTGACCCTCACTGAGCTGATGCCAGGTGCAACACTAGAGGACGTACGCGCACATACCGGGGCTTTTTTTGTAGAAGCGCTGACAGACGCGACACGGAGCTAGCGTTTGTTGATGCTGCCTCAGCGCCGTATAGCTTTTGTGTGCGCTGCACGTCTGTATCTCTTGTGTAATCTCTTGTGTGCGCTGCACATCTGGCAGACAATTTTTGGAATATTCCATAATTTTGTCAACATTTATGCGCTAAACTATAGTAATGGCCCGTGAACTTCGTATCGGTACGCTCAAGCGGCATTGGCCCTTTTCTAAGGGGCTGATTGTCGAGTCGCTGCTCAATGCGGGGGCGAGCCGCAAGGACGCCATCACCGTAGCCCGCCAGGTAGAAGCGCGGCTTCGTGATGAAAACAGGAGCAAACCCGTAACGCCCGCTGCCCTCAAAAAGTTGATGGTCAAGCTCGCGCGGCCTATAGCGGGCAACACCGTAGCGGCGAGCGCCAACAAACAGCTTCCCGTGTTTCAGGAAATCAGGCTGATTGATGAACAGGGCAACGTGGCGACTTTTTCGCGTGGCATTCTGATACGGAGCCTAGAAAACAGCGGCCTGCTGGCCCGCGACGCCTACGCCGTTGCCGCCCAGGTAGAGCGCGACCTGCGTGCGGGGGGCATGCATGAACTGAGCCAGAGCGAGCTAGACAGCCGCCTAGAAACCACCCTGTCGCAGATGGTAGACGAGCAGGCCCTGCAAAATCACCGTTTTTTGCGGCAAAACAGAGGTTATCTGGGCGTGGTGGGCAGCACGCAAGAACCGCCCACACCTTTTTCTAAGGGCATTCTGGGCCAGTCTCTGCTGGCAGCGGGTGTACCGGTAGAGGTGGCCTACCACCTCGCACGCCTCACCGAACGCAATTTGCGCAGTGCCGAAGACCGCATTATCAGTCGGCGTGAAGTGCGCGAGCAAGTTCAAACCCTGCTTGAAGCCGAGCTGGGGACAGATGTGGCTTTTAGATACCGCCTGTTGCAGGTCGTGCGCCACTCCCCGCGCCCACTGATCATATTGCTAGGCGGCGTAAGCGGCACGGGCAAGAGCATGGTGGCAGCGGAAGTGGCCTACCGTCTGGGCATTACCCGCATCATCAGCACCGATTCTATCCGCGAGGTGATGCGCGCTATGGTATCGCCCGTACTGCTGCCTACCTTGCACGCCAGCACTTTTAACGCCTGGGAAGCGCTTGTTCCGCCTGGCGAAGAGCAGCCCAAACACCCCAGCACCGCGCTGCTGCTGGCGGGGTTTAGGGAGCAAGTGCAGCAAGTCAGCGTAGGGCTAGACGCTGTGGTGCGCCGCTCTATAGAAGAAAATATGAGCCTGGTGCTCGAGGGAGTACACCTGGTGCCTGGGTACTTACAGGCGCGGCACGGGGCCATCATCGTGCAGCTGATGATTACCCTGCCCGACGCCGACGAGCATCACCGCCACTTTGCTGCTCGCGACACCCAGACCAGCCAAACGCGCCCCATGCACCGCTACTTGCGCTACTTTGACGAGATACGCGCCATGCAAAGCGAAATGGAAGAACTGGCGCGGCGCAGCGACATTGTTACCCTCAGCGGCTTTTCACTGGACGAAGCGGCGGAGCAGGCCGTAGACGAAGTGATGCGCGTCGTATACGAGCATCTCAGCCCCGAAGAACGCCGCGAACTGCTGGGCCAAGAAGACTTAGAGTTGTACTCGCTGTTTGCACTGAGAAGCTCATAGGCGGTTTATGGGTGATGGCCGGCAGCAGAGGTAGAGGCAGACGAGGCAGGCAAGCTTTACCTGGGCGCAAACAACCCGCCTTGTTCAACCGGTTGGGGCCACCACTGCAAGGTGTTGAGATTAGCGCGGCCCGTATCATCAAAGGCAATGCCTTCTTGTCGCAGTAAGGCCCGCTGCAAGTCGCCAAAGCCTACCTTGTCGGTACTGACGCGGCCCTGGGCATTGATGACACGGTGCCAGGGCAAGTTGCTGTCAAAAAGGCCGTGTAGAATGCCGCCAACTTCGCGGGCTGCTTTGCTGTTGCCGCACAGCGTCGCCAGCTGACCATACGTCATCACCCGTCCAGACGGGATTTGCGTCACCAAGGCCAGCACCTGCTCGCGAAAAGGGACAGTATCAGGTGTAGTCATGTGCGGCCCAGTGTACAAAACCTGGGGTACAGCGTGCTGGAGGCTGTCCATATAATACGAATTCCGATTGATTTGGCATACTTCCGAATCAATCCGAGCGGATGCGAGTGGGAACAGCATACGGACTGTGCGGTATGGAGCCGCAGGCGGCACTTTTCCGACTGTGGTGGAATTTAGCGCAGTCCGTAT
>JAGLBF010000139.1 GCA_018260375.1 Deinococcus sp. | reverse complement strand
CGCATCCGCTTGGATTGATTCGGAAGTACGCCAAATCAATCGGAATCCGTATCATACGGCTGGCAAACAGAGTGGCGCGGCGCTGTTGAGCCCCGTTATTTCCGCGCTGCCTGCCAAAAACGCCCCAGTTGCTCGGCCTGTGCTGTAAGAAGCGGCGCAGCCTGCTGTTGGCTCTGGGTGAGGCTGAGCGGCCCGCTGGCCAGGGCAAAAGCGGCATTCAGGCCCCCAACGGTGCGCACAGCCCCCGCTTGCACCCGCCCGCACAGCGCCACACAAGGCACGCCCTGCTGAGCGGCGAGTTGGGCCACTTGCGCCACCACCTTACCCTGTGAACTCTGGGCATCTAGTTGGCCTTCACCAGTAAAAACGATGTCCCAGCGCTCATGTTGTAGCGCTGTCTGTAAGCCATTGGCCTGGGCTACCAGCGCCGCGCCGCTTTGCAGTCTGACAGTGACACCTGCCGCAGGAAGCAGCGCCAACAAGCCCCCCGCCGTACCACCCGCTGCCCCCGCGCCCGCCACTGTGCGGATATCTGGTGCACCGCTGCTCACCGCAACGCACGCAAAGTGTTCCAGCGCGCTGTCTAGCTGCCGCACCTGGTCAGGGTCTGCGCCCTTTTGCGGGCCGTACACGGTCGCCGCGCCCTGCGGGCCTGTGAGGGGGTTGGTCACGTCACAGGCGATATTGACGGTGAGGTCGCGCAGCAAAGTGCGGCTGGCCTCACGAGGCGGCACAATCTGCGCCAAGTGTATCAGTGCCGCCCCACCCGCCGCCAAGTCTCGCCCCGCGCTATCCAAAAAGCGCCAGCCCAGTGCCCGCAGCAGCCCCGTACCTGCGTCGGTGGTGGCGCTGCCGCCTACGCACAGCAGCGCCTCTTTGTTTCCTTCGCCGAGCGTTTCCAGGGCGCGGCGCAGCAGCAAGCCCGTGCCCTCAGTGCTGGCTGCTAGCGGGTCGCGCTCACTCAGGCGCAGTTGTGGCAAGCCCGAAGCCATGGCCAGCTCCACCACCGCCCGTCGCCCGCTTGCATCTAGCCCGTAGTGGCCTTGTATGCTGCGCCCCAGCGCGTCCTGGGTTGCTACCTCCTGGCGCTGATAGCCTGCGGGCCACAGGGCCTCAAGTGTGCCTTCGCCGCCGTCTGCCATAGGAATGCAGCGCGTCACTGCAGCGGGCATGGCCTGCCGCAACCCCTCAGCAATGGCCAGTGCAGCGTCCTGTGCGCTCAGGCTACCCTTAAATGAATCGGGAGCGATGAGGATGCGCGGGGGTAAAGGGGTCATGGATTATTATAAAACCGTGCGTGCCGTGCGTGTTCAGCCGCCAGCATCAGCTGTGCGGCGGGCATAGAAACCGGTATGAAGGAGGCCGCGTATGGTTGCCTTTTTTCCTGTGCTTGCGTGCTTCTGCGGGGCAATACCCGCGCTGCCCGCCCCGTGTGGCACAATACTCCAATGACTGTGTTTAACAATCAAGAGTTTAACAATCAAGAAAGTACCCGCGCCGGCTTTGTGGCTATCGTGGGTAAGCCTAATGTAGGCAAAAGTACCTTGCTGAACAATTTGCTGGGCGTAAAAGTAGCGCCTATCAGCCCCCGCCCGCAGACCACCCGCAAGGGGCTGCGCGGCATCTATACCACTGACGATGCACAGATCGTATTTGTAGACACGCCCGGGCTGCACAAGCCAAAAGACGCGATGGGCAAGTACATGAACAATGAAATCGCCACGGCACTGTCAGACGTTGACGGCATTGTGTGGGTGGTAGACCTGCGTCACCCGCCCACCGATGAGGACAAAATGGTGGCCCGTCAGATCCGTGACCTGCCCAAGCCGCTGACACTCGTTGGCAACAAAACCGACGCGGCCAAGTACCCCGATGAAGCGATGAAACTCTACCGCGAACTGCTAGACGGACGCGGCGAGTTTAATGAACTGATGCTCAGCGCCCAGAATAATCCTGGACAGGTGCAGATACTGCGCGACCAACTGCTCGCCGAGCTGCCTGCAAACCCCTTTTTCTTTCCTCGGGGAGCCAGCAGCGACCAGAGCCGCGAGATGTGGGCCGCTGAGATTATCCGCGAAGAAGCCATGAAAAAACTGCGTGACGAACTGCCTTATGCGGTGGCTACCCGCGTCAACAGTTGGACCTCGCGTGACGACGGCTTGCAGCGCATAGAGGGCGAAATCATCGTTGAAAAGCAGGCGCACAAAGGCATGGTCATCGGCGCAGGCGGCAAGCAACTGCGAGAAATCGGTCAGGCCGCCCGCAAGCAGCTAGAGGTCTTTTTAAATACCAAAGTGTACTTAGGCCTAGAAGTGATTGTCATTCCAGGCTGGCGCGAAGACCCCGAAGCTCTACGTGAACTGGGCTACGAATAAGCCGGGTTATACCGGTTCCAGCTTGCACCGTATTCAATACGCGGGCGAAAGAGGGCCAGCGGGCGTAGGGGAAGGTTCGCGTTGGCGCACATCTACACCCTACATCTTATACGGACTGCCGCTAAATTCCACCACAGTCGTAAAAGCGCCGCCTGCGGCTCCATACCGCGCAGTCCGTATGCTGTTCCCACTCGCATTCGCCCTGATTGATTCGGAAGTACGCCAAATCAATCGGAATCCGTATTACATCTATACCTTACCTTCTTCTTTTGCTGAACACTTGCCCCTGATGGAGTAGGCTCAGTGCTGTATGGCTGTTGCTCCCCTTTCATCCTCTACGTCTTCGCCCACGTTTTTGCGCTCTATGACGACGGTGCATGCCCGCGATATGGCGCTGGTACAAACCGAGCAGTTTTGGCGCGACCTACTGCCCACGCTGACCTTCTTGCCGCATCAAACGGCAACGGGCGAGTTTACAGAGCGAATGCAGGCGGTGATCGAGCGCCTCAACCCCCAACTGCGGATGAAGATACTGTCAGGAACGCTGCTGCTTCTGGAAGACGTAGACCGTCCCCACCCCAACGAGTGTCTTATCAGCATTAACCCCGAGGCCAGCGAAGTGGGCATTCGCATCTTCGGGCGCTACCTCACTGATATTCAGAGTACCAGTGAGTGGTTTTTGCGCCGCCTGCTCGAGGCCCAGGAGCATTTTATTATCACGCCGCACACCCGCTGCTTTGTGATATTAGATGTCAACGGGCAGCGCACCGAACTCATCACCGGGCGTGTGAATCCGCTGCGGCACAAATTGTGGGCGGGCTTTTACCATGAGCACATCTATGCCATCAACATCACGGGGGCGGTGCTGCTGTTTACCCTGTTGGTGGTTATTTTGTTTGTACCAGACAGCCCGCACTCGGCACTGGGTAAATTCTACGGTATCTGTGAACGGGTGCTGACAGCGGCGATGATGAATGTGTTTTTGTTGCTGGGCCAGTTTTACGCCTACCGCAAAGGGAGACATGTGGTGGAGTGGGAAAAACCTTGAGTAATACGGACTGCCGCTAAATTCCACCACAGTCGGAAAAGCGCCGCCTGCGGCTCCATACCGCGCAGTCCGTATGCTGTTCCCACTCGCATTCGCCCTGATTGATTCGGAAGTACGCCAAATCAATCGGAATCCGTATAAAAGCCCTGGAGCGCGTATCTGTATCTAGTCCCTCTCTCCATCTTGTGGCAACATAACAGACATGACCAAGCCTAAGACGTCACCCCAATCCTTACAGCGGCCCCCACCACACGGCGAAACACTGCGTGAGCAGCTTTTTCGCACGGTGGGTGAGCGCTTGTTGGCCTCCGAAACCGTACGCGAGGTGGTCAAAAAGGAAGTGATTCGCTCGGTTAGCCAGGTGACAAAACAGGTCGCGGGCCAAGTGGCAGGGCAGGTGGTGGGTCAGGCCGTGGCAAGCCAATCTGGTGGCCGCACTAACATAGGTAGCAAAGCTGCACAGGATAAAGCTGCACAGAGTAAATTTGCACAGGGTAAATCTGCCAACGTGGTGAGCCAACTAAGCGAAGTGTGGCAGCATCCAGCGGTGCAAGGAGCCGTTAAAAGTGCGGTAAAAGGCGGTGTACAGGTGGCTTCTAGTCAGGCGCGGCAGTGGCAGGAGCGGGCCCGCGACAAGGCGGCCGAGCGAGTAGATGAACAGCGGCTCAGGCGCCAGCAGCGCGGTGCATACCTGTCGCCCGCCGAAGCGGTAGAGTTAGCCCAGCGTCAGGCTGAGCGCGACAAACGCCGCCGCCAGCAAGCCACCCAGGCCCGCTATCGCCAAGCCGCGCAGACAGAAGTGCAGCGCCAGGTGCTAGAGCAGGTGTTTTTGCATACACCCTGGCTCGGTGGGCAGTTGGCCCCGCTGCGCTACACCCAGATGCTGGACACGCTGGCCCCAAACGCTGAACCCCGGCGCGAAATGAGTCTTCACCGCGCTCTGTGGTCACTTGCCGAAGTGCGGCTGCTCTCAGTATCCCCCCACGGCGAAATTACCTTATCGCCGCTGCCTGACAAAGACAACACCGCGAGAGTTGATCAGAGAGACGCCGGGGTAATGGGCGGAGCTGAGTGACCAGGGTGAGCGCACTGCTCCACGCTTTGACTCCTTCGGCGGCTAAGCCGAGCTTCTGCCCTACAGTGCCTCAGCCTGCACATTGTTCACACTCACACCTGCCACCCCGCCACCTCGCCACAACTTGACAAAAGCGCTCACAACCTTTACTCTATTTAGGCCTTAAGAGAAAGACCTTAAGGGCAGTTAGCTCAGCGGTAGAGCTTTCGCCTTACACGCGACGGGTCGGGGGTTCAAATCCCTCACTGCCCACCAATGACAAGACCCCGTGCTAGACGGGGTTTTTCTATTATACTGACGCTACCAATTTTACTGACGCCATAGCCAACCAATGTTTTAAGCGTCTTGACGCCGAAATGAACCGGAATACGTATATTCTGTAGAAAAAGTGCTGAGGCAGCGAGTCCCTTTGGTAAGTTTTTCTCTGCCCCTCAAAAGCCCAGCTCACGGTTGCCACCCAGCGGTATGCGGCGCCTGTCACTGTGCGTGTCTAGGTCGTCTGCACGGTAGAGTTTGTGCATCTGATAACCAGCACGCAGGCGCGGATTGGCTTTGACTGCTTCGGTGATGGCGTTGAGCACTGCGCCGTCGTGTTCGCGGGCCTTACTCCATTCGGGATGAAGCCAGATCACAGCTTCATCACGCAGCCCCTGAAGCGTCGCTAGGCCGTCAGGGATATCTTGGGGTGTTGCCACGATAATTTTGACCTCGTCGGCCTGCTCTACTACACAGGGCAGCGGCACAGTACCAAAGGGCTTGGGCGACAGCGTGAGCCAGTCTATCTCGCCGCGCAGGGGCGCAATGCCGCTGGTTTCTAGGTGAATGCGGCGGCCTGTGGCGTGCAGGGCAGTGGTGAGCGGTTGTAAATCAAACAAAATCGGCTCGCCGCCTGTAATTACCACCACGGCCTGCGCTGGGATTTCGTCAGCAATAGTCTGGGCAATGTCCTGGGCTGTAAGCAGCGGCAACTGCGCGGGGCGGTATTCGGGGTGCCAGGTGCCTGCGCTGTCGCACCAGGGGCAGTGCTGCGGGCAGCCGTATAGCCGCACAAAATAAGCCGCTCGTCCCAAGTGTACGCCCTCGCCCTGCCAGGTATAAAAGCGCTCTAAGACGGGGTATTTGGTGATGTTCTTCATGTGTTCCTTTGGAGAATAAGGCTTGACCGTCACGCCACGTTTCGGGCGCGTTGAGATTAAGGTTGAGAGGGGGTGTGGTTCATACGGACTGCGCTAAATTCCACCACAGTCGGAAAAGCGCCGCCTGCGGCTC
>JAGLBF010000138.1 GCA_018260375.1 Deinococcus sp. | reverse complement strand
CCGCAGGCGGCGCTTTTCCGACTGTGGTGGAATGGAGCGGCAGTCCGTATGAGCTATTCATAGGTACAACTTTATTGGCCGGTTTTTTTGTCTTGCTGAAGGCGCTGCTCATAACAAGATGCATCCTTATGATTGCCTTCATAAGGCTTGGCGTGCTTGAACTCTTCAATCGCAATACGGTTCATTTCCTCCCAGCTGAGTTTTTTAGGTTCTTGTGAACTGGTCACACTCGCTGGTGTACCGTGTTTTTCCGCTTGAGGGCCCTGTATTCCACAACCAACCAGAAAAGTGAGTGGGAGAGTGGCGAGTATTAGCATTTTCTTTGACAAGAACGGTTTCATTTTCCTCATCTTCATTCTGGAACACGACTCCAGAATTATTTTTTTAAGAAATTTTTACTGCGACTCACATAATACACTTACGGGCCACTTTGTGTGAGCGGTAGTGACTCACCTGGGTTTTTTGCCCCCGCAAGGTAAAAAAAGAAGAAGCGGACGGCAATCCACTTCTCCGGAAAACTCCTCTGCGACGAGGCATTTTTTGTTGAACCCCCGCACAGAGGGGGTGAAGGCACCATAGTACTCCCCTGGTTCCTCAAGAGTGAACGCGAACTACACTACAGCCCAGGTGTATCTGGCCGGATCCCCCCTCAACCGACCTACACCACCATCAACCCCCAAAGCGGCCACCAGCAAGAATTAAATCAAAAATGACCTCATTGAACCGAAGCCTGTATATTCACCAGCTGCCTGCTACACTCTGGACTTTATGGGGACTTCAGGGTAAAGCCGCTCAGCCTGCGTCTGTTGGCTGTTCGCATTTCCCTGCCTTCTTGCTACACGCTACACTGCCGCTATGCCTTCCACCCCCGATCTGCCCTTCTTGCGTGGTGTGCGCCAGGCCGTGCGCCAGAGCGCTGCATATCCCTTTACGCCCGTTACTGCCGACATCAAGCTTGACCAAAATGAAAGTCCTAACGATTTCCCCGCCGAGCTGCGTGCCGAAGCCCTGCGGCGTATGGAGCGGCGCGAATGGAACCGCTACCCTGACTTGCACACCGACCGGCTGCGCCAAAAAATTGCCGACTACGAGCACTGGGACGCGCAGGGTGTGGTGGTCACACCTGGAAGCAACGTGATGATTAAACTCCTCACCGAGCTCGCGGGGCTGGGCCAAACGGTGGTGACCACCAAGCCAGTATTTTCGCTGTACACGCTCGAGGCCCAGCTGCTGGGCGCCACACTGGTGGAAGTGCCACTCAATCCTGATTTTTCGCTGCCTGTAGCGGGCTTGGTGCAGCAACTCGCCGCACACACGCCGGGGCTGCTGGTGCTGACCGAGCCACACGCGCCCACAGGCTACCTCGACAGCGTTAGCGACGTCAGTGTGGTGCTGGAGGCTGCGGGCCAGAACTGGGTGGTGGTGGTTGACGAGGCGTACCACCAGTACACCGGCCAGGACTTGCGCCACCTGATCGGGGGCCACGCCAACAGGCTTTCGCTGCGAACCTTTAGCAAAGCGTGGGGGCTGGCAGGCCTGCGCCTGGGCTACGCGCTCACCTCGCCCGAACTGGGCAGCCACCTGCAAAAGTTGCTCACCCCCTTTAACGTCAACGTGCTGACCGAGTGCGTGGTAGAAGTGGCTCTAGAGCACCCCGAATACATGCGTGCGGGCGTGGCGCAGACCATCCGCGAGCGCGACAGGGTGCTCTACGCTCTGGCAAACCATCCCAAGCTAGAGGTGTTTTCTAGCCACACCAATTTCTTTTTGCTGCGCTCAGCCGACCCGGAAGCCACCTTTGACCACCTGCTCTCACGCGGCATTTTGGTACGGCGGCAAGACCAGGTGATAGCGGGCTGCCTGCGGATAGGCATCGGCACGCCTGATCAAAATGACCGCTTGCTGGCGGCTTTACAAGAAATTGATACGGATTCCGTTTAATTCGTTTTACTCTGATTGCCCTAGTTGCCTGCCCTATGGTGAACTAAGAAGATATACTTATAACTAATTTTCCGTAATGCTTATGAGTAGGGTTTGGGCCGTGAGTATCAGCCGTCAGGTGTGGGTCACCGCGTCTTCATAACCTCTCCTAGCAGCGGCAGCCTTCTTTATGGCCCCCACCTTCACCTCATCACTGTCACCTTCACCTTAATACGGCTTGCGCTCCCTATTCCAGCACCCAGATGTGCCGCCTGCGCTACCGCCAAGTTTGTACTGTTGCCTACGCCCGCTGGTCAGCGTTCACCACGTGTTCAACACGGTTCAAGTCGCCATTGATATTGCTGATCAGGCTTACCGCAAAACCCCACAGGAGAACGCCCGCATGTCTACACCGCCACAAGCACCTTCAGCAGCGCCCTTTGGCTTTAAGCAGGCCGTGCGCGCCCTCAACCTCACTGCCGACCTGTTAGAGGTGCTGGGGGCCGACAGTTTCCGCGCTCAGGCTTACCGGGGCGCCGCCCGCAGCCTAGAGGCCCAGAGTGCGGCCCAGGTAAGCTGGGAGAGTTTACGAGAAGCTCATTTTCAAGGCGTCCCCAAAGTCGGCACGGCGCTGGTCAGTGCTTTACAAGAAGCGGATCAGACAGGCCGCTTTGGCCCCCTGCAAGAAGCCCTTGCCGAGCTGCCACCCAGCCTGTTAGAGCTGCTAGAGGTGCGCGGTCTGGGCCCCAAAAAGGTGCGGGCGCTTTGGCTGGCGGGCATAGACTCGCTAGAGCTGCTGCGCCAGGGCCTAGACAGCGGCGCGGTGGCGGGCATCAAGGGCTTTGGAACTAAAACTGCCGCTACCCTGCAAGGTGCTGTAGCGTTTGCCCTCAGTGCTAAAGAGCGCATGCGCCTGAGCAGCGCCCTTGACCTCAGCGCCCAGCTGATACGCTTGCTGCATACGGCCCACCTCTCTTTTGCTCCCGTACTCAGCGGCGACGCGGCACGCGGGCTAGAGACTGCTGGTAGCGCCGAAGTGGTGCTCAGCCTAACGGCTCACACCCCGGCACAGGTAGCCGCCGCTTTGCCCTGGCCTGTCACCACCAACGGCCCCACCCTGCGCGGTGAGCATGAGGGCCTGCGCTTTGCCCTGCACGCCGTAGCTCCTGAGCAGCGCGGCGCGGCCGAGGTGTGGTTTGCCAGTCCTCCACACTACCGCGCCCAACTGCAAGCCCAAGCTGAACAGGTGGGCCTAGCGCTGAGTGAAGGCGGCTTAGTGCGGGGCGCTGAGCTTCTAATAACGCCTACCCAAAGCGACTTTTGGGCTGCACTGCGCCAGGCTGAGCGCCCCGCCGAGTACCGCGAAGCCGAGCATGACGGGCTGTGGCCTGCCCTGCCGCACGCCAGCGAGCTGATACAGGTCAGCGACATTCTGGGGTTTATCCACACCCATTCCACGTACAGCGACGGCGCAGCGAGCCTGTCTGATATGGCGCGGGCAGCGGCGCAGCAGGGCCAGGGCTGCTACTTGGGCATTGCTGACCACTCGCAAGCGGCCCACTACGCTCACGGGCTGACCCCCGAACGGCTGCGCACCCAACTGCGCGAGGTTGCCGAGCTGCGCCGCGCAGGGCTCAACATTCTGGCGGGCAGTGAAGTGGACATCCTCGAAGACGGGCGCCTGGACTTTGATGATGACCTGCTCGCTGATCTGGACTACGTGGTGGCCTCGGTACACAGTCACTTTGGGCTGAGCCAAGCGGCACAGACTGAGCGCCTGGTGCGCGCCGTGAGCCACCCGCTGATCACGGTGCTGGGTCACCCCACAGGCCGCTTGCTGCTGCGCCGAGCAGGCTATGACCTGGATCTCAACGCCGTACTACACGCCTGTGCAGCGCACGCTACAGCAGTAGAAATCAACGCCAACCCCCAGCGCCTAGACCTGGATTGGCGCTGGGCCTTAGCATGGCGCGGCAAGGTTAAATTTGCCATCAACACCGACGCGCACACTACTGGCGGCCTATCAGACATCCGCTACGGCGTACTGACCGCCCGCAAAGCAGGGCTTACGCCGTCAGACATCATCAATACCCTGAGCCAGGGTGAGTTTTTGGCGTTTATAGCCGAGCAGCGGCAGGCTAGAAGGTCATCAAGCAGCAGGGCGTCCGCTGGCGGGCTCTAGTACGGTCTGCGCTTGCTTACCGCAAGAGCCCGTACTTTTTGCTACGCCTGCTTCCCGGATTTCACCGGGTGTTAACAAGGCTTACAGCATGTTGCAAACAGGTGGTTTTGACCATCTTTTTGCCGAGTAGAACGAGTGAAAACCAAAGAGCCGTTCTCGGAAGTACAGGGCTTGCCAACCTCATTGTTCGGATGTTGACGGTGCGGTGTGGTTCAGAGCGGCGAGGTATTGCCTGTTTTTCTCATGGTCAAAGGCGCCTTCCCACTTGCTCATCACCACAGCAGCCAGGCTATTGCCGCAGACATTGACGGCGGTGCGTGCCATATCCAGAATACGGTCAATACCAGCGATAAAGGCCAGCCCCTCTACAGGAATACCCACTGTGCCAAGTGTGGCGAGCAGCACCACAAAGCTTACGCCCGGCACGCCCGCAATCCCTTTACTTGTGACCATCAGCACCAGCATCAAGGTGAGTTGCTGCGTGAGTGACAATTCTATACCGTATATCTGGGCGATAAAGAGGGCGGCGATAGATTGATACAACGTACTGCCGTCTAGATTAAAAGAATAGCCTGTAGGAATAACAAAACTGCTGATGTACTTGGGACAACCAAAGTCTTCCATCTTTTTCATGATGCGCGGCAATACTGACTCGCTGCTGGCCGTAGAAAAGGCCAGAGTCAGCTCGTCGCGCAGCACCCTGATCAGCGTGAGGATGCTGGTGCCGGCCGCCCGGGCAATGCCGCCCAAAATGACAAATACAAATAAGAACATGGCCAGGTACACCACCATCACTAGCTTGCCCAGCGGCAATAGGCTAGCCACGCCGAATTTGCTCACCGTAACGCCGATAAGGGCAAAAACCCCGATAGGCGCAAACTTCATAATAGCGTTGGTCACCCAAAACATGGTGTCAGCGACGACTTGAAAGATGTTGATCAGCGGCTTGCCCTTGTCGCCCAGCGCGCCCAAACCCAGGCCGAACATCACGGCAAAGAAAATGATGGCGAGCATATCGCCGCGTGCCAATGCGTCAACGATGTTGGTAGGCACAATGTTGACAAAAGTATCGGCAAACGTATGGCTGGCAGCGGCTTGCGCTCCGTCAGCGTACTTGGTGATGTCGGTTTTTTGCAGCGCTGCCATATTAACGCCCAGGCCAGGCTTGAGCAGGTTAGCGAGCAGCAGGCCAAACAAAATAGCACCCGTGGTGACAACCTCAAAGTAAATCAGGGTTTTGCCGCCCAGCGCACCCAGTTTTTTGGCGTCACCCACGCCCGCAATGCCCACAATGAGGGTACTCAGCACAATAGGCACCACGATCATTTTGATCAGGCGAATAAAAATATCGCCCAGTGGCTGCAACCAGGTGACTACGGCGGGGTTACCGTAGAACATGGCTCCTACCAAAATGCCCAGCACAAGGCCAATGAGAATCTGTACAGCAAGTGAAGGTAAACGCAAAAAAAAACTCCTTTGGTAGGCGGCGTTTTGGGAGCATACCGCCGCTACGGTTAATATCAGACGAAATATAGTAGCGAAAATATGCAAAGACTGGGTAAGGTGCTCAGCAGGGGCGTCAGTGACCCAGCACCTCACCAATGGAGCGTCTCAGCGCCCGGTGTAGCCGCGTCTCATACGGACTGCCGCTCCATTCCACCACAGTCGGGAAGACACCGCCTGCGGCTCCATACCGCGAAACCCGTAT
>JAGLBF010000137.1 GCA_018260375.1 Deinococcus sp. | reverse complement strand
CATAGGGCAGGCAACTAGGGCAATCAAAGTACAACGAATTAAACGGAATCCATATAACTGTGCTAATATGAAGCGCAGTCTGTATCATACGGACTGCGCTTCATATCAGCACAGTCGGAAAAGCGCCGCCTGCGGCTCCATACCGCGCAGTCCGTATACTGTTCCCACTCGCATCCGCTCGGATTGATTCGGAAGTACGCCAAATCAATCGGAATCCGTATCATGCAGCACCACCTTTATCCTTCCAGCGAAAAACTAAGCTGTGTGCCTTTGCCCTCGGCAGTGTGCAGTTGCAGTTCACCCCCTGCCAAGGCAACACGTTCGCGCAGTCCTAGCAGCCCCATGTGGCCTTGGCGAGCGCGGCGCAGGGCCCTATCACTGGCAAGTCCGCACCCGTCGTCGCTGATGGTGATGGTGACGCTGCCGGAGCCGTAAACCACCCGTATAGCGGCAGTGGTGGCCTGGGCGTGCTTATCCACGTTGCTCAGCGCCTCTTGTACCGCACGGAACATGGTCAGTTCGGTGACGCTGCTCAGCCGCCGCTCAGCGCCTTGTACCTCCAGGCGAGTGGGGGTGGCGGCCTGCTCTGCGAGCCATTCCAGGGCGGGCAGCAAGCCCAGGTCGTCGAGCACACTGGGGCGCAGATTGCGGGCAAAGCGGCGCACGCTGGCGATAGCTGTATTCAGGTCTTCACGGATCTCGCCGGCGCTTGCGGACAAGTCACTCTGGCCTGCTTGCCCCAGTTGTCGCCCCAGCATGCCCAGCCTGCGGCCTATGGCGACCAGTACCTGCGCGGTGTCGTCATGCAGCTCGCGGCTGATGCGGCGGCGCTCTTCTTCCTGAGCCTGGGTAAACAGCGCCAAAAAGTCGCGCAGTTGGCCCTGGCGGTGCGACACGGCCTCTAGCTCCTGAGCACGGCGGGTGATCTCAGCGGCGAGGGTTTGCAGCTCGCTCAGGTCACGGGCCACCAACAGCAAGCCCTGTACCGCACTGCTGCTGGGCGCCGTGCCAGAAGTCACCGCTGACAATCTCACCTCTAGGTGCAGGGTATGCTCCAGCCCGCGGAGGGTAATTTCGCAGCGCCCGCCCTCGCCTGGAGAGTGCAAGCAGGCTTGCCAGGCGTCCATTAAGCTGGCCTTGGTCAGGTCGTCTGTGACCAGTGACAGCAGTGATACCCCCTCAAGCGGCCCCAGCAGGCGCACGCTGGCGGGGTTGGCATAGGTGACAGTGCCGCTTATGTCTGCTGCGATAATCAGGTCGTGTGCGCTGTGGGCCAGCAGTCGGTAGCGGGCTTCTTCGCGCTCTAGGGCGCTGAGCAACTCGGCGCGGCCCAGAAGCTGCGCCACCTGGTTAAGAGCGGTGCGGGCCAGATGCAGCCAGCGCTCAGCGGGGGGTTGATCGCCGCGCTGGTCGGCGTAAAAGTAGCCCAGCGCCTGCTCACTCAGGCGAATGGGGGCCAGAAGGCCGCTTTTTGCAAGCTCACCTGTGGGGTAAGGGCCAAGCAGACTGCGGCGCGTAAGCGGGCGCGGCCCCCGGCCCAGTTGGGCGCTGAGCAGGTCGAGCCGCGCAGTATCCGCTTGTACGGTATTCGCTTGTACGGTGTCAGATAGCGCTGTGTCGGGGTTGAGGCTGTCGTATCCATAAGACTGCCAGTCCTCACCGTGACGCAAGACCAGTAGGCCGCGCTCGGCTCCCAGAGCCTGAGTCAGCAGCTGTGCTGTGGCCAGCAAAGTAGCGCTGTCAGGGCTTTTGAGCAGTGACGACAGCTCAAGAAGCAGTGAGCTTTCGCGCTCACGGTTAACCTCTTGCTCATAGAGCCTGGCGTTTTCTATGGCAAAGGCGGCTTGGGCGGCGAATACTTCGGCCAGGGCCAGCTCTTCGGCTTCCAGCGGCAAGGGCTGGGCGTAGTACAGGCTGAGCCCACCAAAGACGTGCCCGCGTGCTGACAGTGGCAGACTCAGCACCCCCCGAAAGGGATAACGGCCCTCGGCAAGCAGTCTGCGGGTGTAGCGCGACCCACCCGACTGCGGCTGAAGGTGGTTGTCACGCACGTAGGCAATTTGGCGCCGCTCAACGGCCCGTCCTGTGACCCCCGCGCCCACCCGTGATCGCGACCCCAACACAAACTCACTGCTCAGGCCCAGCGCACTGCGAATGCTGAGGCTGCGCCCGCCCTCTTGCAACTCGTGTACAGCGCAGGCATCTGCTCCAAAGAGGCTACGGGCCGCGCCCAGCACGGTGCCCAGCGTATCAGCGAGGTTGAGGCTGTGGGCCAACGCCACGCCCGCCTCGCGCAGTGACTCCGCCACCTGGCGCTTGTGGGTTTCGTCGGCGTACAGCCTGGCGTTGTCTATGGCGAGGCTGGCTTGCTCTGCCAGGGCCAGCAGCAAGGTGTCGTCACCTTCTGTCAGTCGGTGGGTGCGCTGGCTGTCGGCATATAAAATGCCCAGAGGCCGCCCCCGCGCCTTGAGGGGCGCAATGAGGGCCACTTGTGGTGCAAACTCGCCCAGGCCCACTGCCATTGGCGTATGGGCGTCGCGCTCGTGGTGGTAGGCGATCACTTCGCCGCGCTGCATCAGTCGGGCAAAACTTTCGGGACCTACCCCAATTTCACCCTGAAAATCGTCAGCGAACCCGTAGGTGTAGGTGGCCTGGGTGTGACCGTCCTGCTCGCCCAGTTGGTCAAAGAGGCCCACCAGCGCCCGTTCAAAGCCCAGCGCCAGGGCCGCGCTGTGAGCGGTGGCGGTCAGCACTTCGGGCAGGTTTAGGCTGCCGCCTATGCGTGCCGAAAGCTGCGCCAACGTTTCGGTAACGCGCCCACGTCCCTGCTGCGCTTCGCGGGCCTGCACCCCTTCTAGGGCCAGGCCCCATAGCGGCAGTTGATCAGTGAGCGCCGCTACCGCTCCAGTATGCGGCCCTACCACCTCTAGCACCGCCAAATAGGACAGGGGCAAGGCCGCCAGCATGCCTGCATACTGCGCCTCGCCTGTGGATAGGGCCGCCCTCACCAGCTGCGCGTCACTGAGGGTCAGCCCGCGCCCAAGCTGCACGCAAAGCCTCAGTTCGGCTTCATCTTCTGCAGGCCGCCACACCTGTACCCCGTGCGCCCCGCAGGTGTGGAGCACCCACTCTGCCAGCAAGGCCAGAAATTCGCTGACCGTGCGGGCGCGTGCAAAGGGGGGAAGAGACATGCTGAACTACTCTAACCCCAAAGTGCGGGGCCTGTCGTGGCACGCCTCTTGCAGCGAACTGCGTTGAGCCATAAAGCGCAGTCCGTATGAAGTGCAGTTAAGGTGAGTAGAGAGGCCAGGGCACTGGGGAAGGCCTTCTGTGCAACCTTGCCTGGAACCTTCTGTGGAACCTTGTTTGGCACCTTGCCAGGGGCGCTACACTGCTGCTCATGGATTTACGAAGCGGCGCGGCCTTTTGGCCCATAAACAGCGGCCTACTGACTACCTACCCCGCCCTGACACAAGATGAAAGCGCTGACGTGCTGGTCATCGGCGCAGGGATTACAGGGGCGCTGCTCACCGAGCGCCTCAGCCGCCAGGGGCTGAATGTGGTGACACTAGATAGGCGCGACGTGGCACGCGGCAGCACCAGCGCCAGCACCGCCTTGTTGCAATATGAAATAGATACCCACCTCACCGACCTGCGCGGCATGGTGGGCCGGCCCAACGCTGACCGTGCCTATCTGCTGTGCTTAGAGGCCATAGACAGCCTAGAGCAACTGTCCCGCGACGTAGGCGAAGGTGAGTATTTTAGGCGCAAGCAAAGCCTCTATTACGCGTCTTCACGGCGTGACTTGGCTCCGCTGCGCGAGGAGTATCAGGCGCGGCGCACCCTGGGCATTACCCTTGACTTTTTGGGCGCGGGTGAACTGCACGAGCGCTTTGGCCTGCGCCAGCCTGCCGCCTTGCTGTCACGCCACGCCGCCGAGGTAGACCCTTACCGTCTGGCCCACGCTCTGCTGAAACGCGCGGCGGCAGCGGGCGCACGTATCTACGACCGCACCGCTGTCACCACTTGGCACGAGGACAGTCAGGGCTTTGTGGTACGCACCGAGCGCGGGCCGAGCGTGCGTGCCAAGTGGCTGGTACTGGCCGGCGGCTACGAAAGCCTCAACGTGCTGCAAGACCTCTTGCCCCACCTGCTCCCCTCCCGACCACTGGCAATGCTGCGCAACAGCTACGCCCTGGTAAGCGAGCCGCTTGAGCTGCCGCCCTTTTTGGCAACTACGCTGGTGTGGGAAACGTCGCGGCCCTACCTGTACCTGCGCACCACCGCCGATAACCGCCTGATGGTGGGCGGTGAAGATGACGCGCACGCCAACGTCGCCCGGCGCGAAAAAATGCTACCGCGCAAAAGGCGTATTCTTGAACAAAAAGTGGGCAAACTCTTTGGACAGCTTAGCCTTGAAACGGCCTATAGCTGGGCAGGTACCTTTGGTGAAACGCCAGATGGTCTGGGCTACATCGGTGCTCATCCGCGCCTCAGTAAACACCTGCTGTTTGCCATGGGCTACGGCGGCAATGGTATCACCTACAGCCAAATCGCCGCTGACTTGCTCAGCGCGCACATTCAGGGACAGCCCAGCGCTGACGCTCAAGTCTTTGCCTTTGACCGGTAAATGAGCAAAGAACCCGGCGTATACAAGGTGGATCAGCGCCTGCACCGCGTCGCCTGGTTGCGGCTGCTTCACCTCGGGCGCGACATTCTGTTTACCTTTGTGCTGCCTTACGCCCTGCTCAGCCCCCACAGCCTGCACCTGCCCGCGCTGCCGGTCAGCTCCTACTGGGCGTATGTTCTGGCGGGGTTGCTGCCTAGCCTCTACTTGCTGCTCGATACCCTGCGGCGCGGCAGTGTAAACCCCTTTGGCGTGTTTTTGCTGGTGGGGTCGCTCAGCAACGCGCTAGTGAGCTTTTGGCGGCTTGATGGAGTCTACTTTGCCCTCAAGGACGCTTCACATTCGCTGCTGCTTATCGTGGTTTGCTGCGTATCTATCGCCCTGCGCCGCCCGCTGTTTGAGTTTTTATTCTACGGCCTGCTGGCCCCCGAAACCCCGCAGCGCCAATGGCAACTGACCCGTGCCCTGCGCCGAGCCGACATTCGCCCCGTACTCGGCTGGGCAACGGCTTGTGTGGCGCTTAAGGCCGCTGTACTGGCGGTTATCAGCTACGCGGTGGCCCGGCTGGTGGTCATGGCTCCTTTTGGCGCGCCGCAATTTAACGCCCAGGTGGCCCGCGCCCACGCCATCACCTTTCCGGTGTATCTGCTACTTGACGCTCTTTTTTACGGCATGGCGCTGTGGCTCACCTTGCAGGCCATGCGGCGGCTGACGGGCGGACGGGCCTGGCCCTGGCAAGAAGGCTTTTGGGCGGCGCTAGATGACCAAGAAGGCACTGATAACGCACACGGATAACCAAGTCATACTGATAAGCAGGTCATACGTATTCCGTTTAATTCGTTGTACTCTGATTGTCCTAGTTGCCTGCCCTATGGCAAACTAAGAAGATATACTTATAACTAATTTTCCGTAATGCTTATCATGCGGACTGCGCTTCATTCCAGCACCGTGAGAAAGTCGAAAAAGCGCCGCCTCCGCTTCCATGCCTGCGCTACCTCAAGACTCACTACCTCAAGGTGCAGGGGGCCAGTAGGCAACGGATAACGTTTTGGGTCTACAGGGCGTTATACGGATTGCCACTAAATTCCACCACAGTCGGAAAAGTGCCGCCTGTGGCTCCATACCGCACAGTCCGTATGCTGTTCCCACTCGCATCCGCTCGGATTGATTCGGAAGTACGCCAAATCAATCGGAATCCGTATTACACTGGCGCTATG
>JAGLBF010000136.1 GCA_018260375.1 Deinococcus sp. | reverse complement strand
CTTCTGCTGGGCCTTTGGCCTTCTCATTCTCCGAGGTAGAGTTATTTAGCGCGGCTTCTAAATCAAGTTGACCGTGCTCGGCTTGTTCTCTTAATATCGCGTCCTTTAATTCTTTTTCTCTTTTTATCCTCGCCTCACGGCTCTCTTCCTGTGCTTCTAGCTGCTCGGCAACTTTTCCATCTATAAGTGCCTGGGCAACCGCATCAGATATTTCGGTCTGTTCAATCAGATAAAAGTTTTCGTACAAGGCTTTAATTACAATCAGAAACGGAACGGTTAAAAAGGCACCAGTCAGTCCAAAGACACTGCCAAACAGCAGAATGCCGATAGTGATAGAAACAGGGTGCATTTTGGCAGCGTTACCCATCATAAAAGGAGCGATAAAAATGCCTTCAAGCTGTTGTATGGCAATGCTAAAAATAATGACATAGAGGGCTTTTTGGGGGTCTTCGGCAAAGCTAAACAGCACCGGTGGAATGGCAGCGGCAATAGGGCCGATGTTGGGTACCAGTTCGCCCAGCGCGCCGATAATGCCAAAAATCAGCCAGTTTTTCACACCCAACAGGTACAAGCCGCCGCCAATCCCCACACCCATAATCAGCATCATAAGCAGGGTGGCACGGCCCCAGGAGCCGATTTGTTGCAGTATTTGGGCCATGGCGCGGGTGGCCTGTACGCGGTAGCGCGGCGTCACCATGTTGAGGGTACCGTTGATCAGGGGTGTGGGATTGGCGAGTACAAAGAGCATCATCACCACGGTTATGACGGCGGTGAATAGGCCGCTGACCAGTAACCCTGTGACGCCCAGCAGCGACCCCGCTATGCCAGCAAACCACTTGGACAGGGATGAGGTTACCTGGTTGATAAGGTTGTTACTCATAAACGTCTCAAGCTGCGGGTACTTGCTCAGCCAGTTATAAAGCTGCTGCTCAATGCCACTGAGGTCGGTGGGCAGGCTCTGCACCAGCTCGCTAAGCTGCGACAGAATAGGCGGAATAGCCAGCCAGCCAGCGGCGATAAAGGTGCCCAGTACCACCACTACGGTAAGAGCGGCGGCCAAGCTGCGCGACATCCAGCGCCCAAAAAAGCGGGTCATCGGGTTGAGCGCCGTGGCCAGAATAATCGCCAAAATAACCGTGAGCAGCGTACTTGACACCGTGCCAAAGAACCGCAGCAACACGACAATGCCCACCACCGTCAGCGCCGCAGGAATGAGGTTGACCACATAAATGTCAGGCCGTTTGGATTGTTGGGAAGATAAAGGCGACATCAGCGGCTTACACAGCCCGTAAGCAAGTACAGAGGCAGATCTTGAGACAGTGCGGGCAGTACGTGAGGTGTAGTGATGAACATAGTAAACGAATATTAACCTGCTGTAGCAAGGAAAGGTAGTGTTGCCCGTGAGCCAAATCTTCATTAGAGGGTAGCCTAAGGGTGAACGGCTCAGGTGCTACGGCTGGAAATGTGCTGGGCTGAGCCCATTTTTTATAAAGACGCGCAAGGGAAGCTATCAAGTGTTAAGTGCCTAGTTGCCTGGTGCTTGCGCCGCTTGACCGCTGGGCAAGCCCTGTTGGCCGGGGAAAAGGGGCCGCCTAAGCCCACCTCCCGGATTTCACCGCATTTTGAACATGCTTCAGGGCGTAGTCCCTAGTAACCCCTAAAAGACCAACAAAAGCCAAGGGTAATATTCATAATGTACACGCACAATGAACATATGAAGTTTACTTCTCAATGGCTTGCCCTTCCCTTACTCACGTTGGCGCTTTCGTCTTGTAACTCTATTTCTGAGCAAAAACAGCCAGAGGCGACCTATACCCTGAGTGGCCTGGTGACCCAGCAGGCGGCGCCGCTCGGCGTTGTTGCCCAGAGCCTGAACCCACAAAGCCTGCAACCGCAAGTTTCTGACGAACACTGGCAAGCACCTCACGTGGCGGGCGAGGTACTGGTTATCGGCAGCAAGGCCATGACACCGCAGTCACTCTCTGCCACCCTCACGGCTCAGGGACTGCCTGACGTGCAACTGAGCCGCGTGGCAGGCACCGCCATCAGCGTGGCGCAGACTCCTGCGGGCCGTAGCGACCAAGCCTTTGCCGCCGATTTGGCCCAGCGCGGTTTGGTGGTGCAGCCCAATTACCTGTACCAGCCACTGACTATACCCAATGACCCTGGTTACCCGGACAACGCAGGCATCCAAGTTGGCTCAGGTTTGTACGACCAAGATTACTTAAAACGCATCAACGCTCAGGCAGGTTGGGATGCGGTGACGGCGCTGGGTAAAAGTGTCAGCGGCGTGCTAACCGCCGTACTTGACACGGGTGTCACGGCTACTCACCCTGACTTGCAAGGCCGCCTGCTCAATGGTGCAGACTGTAGCGTGTCTTACCTTAGGGGCTCAGGACTGGAAACATTGACCTCCTGTAAAACCCAGGTGGGGGCCGCCGCCGAAACTGACAGCCAAGCGCACGGCACGGGCATCACAGGCTTGCTGGGCGCAGTGGGTAACAACGGTATTGGGATTACGGGCATGACCTGGACAGGGCAAAATCTGCTTCCTGTGCAGGTGTTTGAGAAGGGCGGGGCCAGCACCACAGCGCTGGCAGCGGGTATAGGGGCCAGCACCACAGCGCTGGCAGCGGGTATACAGTACGCGGTCAGTGAGGGGGCCAAAGTTATCAATATGAGCCTGGGCTTTGCAGGTAAAATTAACGACGTTGCCCTGTCGCAGGCCATCGCACAGGCGGCGAGCAGCGATGTGCTGATGCTGGCCGCAGCGGGTAATACGCCCGATTCGGGTCTGTACTATCCCGCCAGTGATCCTAATGTGCTGGCTGTGGGCGCAGTGGGTGCCACAGACACGCTGGCTTGCTACAGCGCTCGCCCCACAGCTACCCAAAAGCCGCTGGATATTGTGGCCCCAGGTGGCAACGCAGGTACAGGCACCAGCAACTGCTTTGCCAGCAGTGAATATGACCTGCTCACGCTGACGGCAACAGGCTACACCCTGCGCGCAGGTACAAGCGAAGCCACGCCGCTGGTGTCTGGCACGGCCTCATTGATGCGGAGTGTCAACCCCGGCCTCAGCGCCGTACAGGTCGCTAATCTGCTCAAAAGCAGCGCTAAAACGGTGACGGCAGGCCGTCTGCTTGATGTCGGCGCGGCAGTACAAGCGGCAGTGAATACTCCAGGTGATCTGCCCCTACCAGCCGACTACACCCTTACCGTCACGGCGCACAACACAGACCCTAAGGTGCCAGATAAGACCTATAGCCGTCGCGGCAGCAGTGCCACTTTGCCCATTTCGCTGCCTTATTCTATTCCTGGCCTCAGCGCAGGCAACTACACCGTCACCGCTAGCCTGGTGTACGGTACGCGCACCCTCAGTGGACAGAGCAATGTGACCCTGAACAGCTCAACCGTTCAGACTATCGTGGTGAAGTGACCTGTGGTGAAGTAACTTGCAGTGCAATGATTTGCGGCCAAGTAAGTCGCTGCTACTCAATCCTTCAATAGGTAAGGTGTAGTCAGATGCTATGCAGTCATTATTTAGTATTCAATACTCCATTCTGGGTATCTGCCTCTGGATATGCCTGACAGCAACCCATAACAACGGCGTCTGAGTGCAGATTATAGCCTCAGCTGTTGTATGCTCGGCTAGAGTATAACGGCAATTTTAATGTCTTTCACTCTAAATGCTATATTACCACCCTTAATATTATAGCTGAGCGCGTCAGTTCTGCGTCAGAAATAAAGAAGACGTTGCTTGTCATTATCATCTCTTCTGTATTTTTTCTCTTATACTGCGAGATATGAAAATGTTCCGTCCGACTTTTTTGATACTGCTGGTGGCAGGTGCACCTCTGGCGCAGGCGCTGACCTTGCAAGGCACAGTGGCAGGCGAAGCGGACATAGGCGCTCATGCTCGCTTGGGTCTGTGGTCGCTGAGTGCCAGCGGCAACGTGGTGGGCGGTGAACTGGTCAGCACCCCCATTGCCAGCGGCAAATTTAGCCTCCAACTGCCCAGCACGGCCCCTGTACAGCAGTATACGCTGCGTCCTGATAGCATCGGTTGGCCTGGCGTGGTGGGCGACGTGCAGGTAACTCCCAGCGTGCAGGCAAGTGACCTCGCCTTTTTTATATATAACGACAGCAACGATAACGCGGTGCGCGATAGCAATGAACCTCTGCATGACACTCTCCCTGACGTGCAGCGCCAGCCCCTCTTTGTGGTGTGGGCCTCGGCTCCCAGCAAGGTAGTCGCCAGCAAAGGCTTTAACCTGTCACTCAATTCAGGTTGGAACGCTTTTAGTGTAGAGCTGGGCAAAACAGCCACTGTAAACAGCTACAACGGCGAAGCAGTGAGCTTACGTGTACAGTAGAGTAGTCTGATGGTCGGCGGCAGTTAAAAAAAGGCTGCTCACAAAAGAAAAGGGCAGTTTTGTAGGCGGATTGTCCCGTATTTTCGCGCCATTCATATGATATAGACTGCGCTCCATTCCAGCACAGTAGAGAAATCACCGACTGCGCTTTGATACTACGAAACCCGTATTATTTATTCTCAATTAGCCTCCGGTACGCACTTAAATACTGGGGAATAATCAAACTGGGGTGAAAGCGCTCCAGGGCAACTTGGCGGGCGGCTTTGCCCATGCGCTGATAGGTTTCGGGGCTGCGCAAAATCTCTAGCGCGGCGTGGGCCATAGCGTCTACGTCACCCACTGCGGTGAGGCGGCCGGTGACACCGTCATCCACCACTTCGGGGATGCCGCCCGCGCGCGAGGCCACCACAGGCACTTCGCAGCTCATGGCTTCTAGCGCCGCCAGACCAAACGATTCGTTGCTGCTGGGCAACAAAAATAGGTCGGCAATGCCCATGATGGTCTGCACGTCGGGGAATGACCCCAGGAAATGTACGCGGCCTATGACGCCCAGGTGCTGCGCCAGTTCAAAGGCGCGTGAGCGTTCGGGGCCGTCGCCCACCATCAACAGTCGGGCAGGGATTTCGCTGGATACGCGGGCGAAGACCTCTATTACGTCCTCAACACGCTTGACAGGCCTAAAGTTGGAAACGTGCAGCAACAGTGCCTCTTCAGGGTGAGCAAAGCGCACGCGGATGCCCGGGTCAGTGACCCGCTGAAAGCGTACCGTATCAACAAAGTTGTAAATGACTTCTACGGGGCGGTCAATAGCAAAGGTTTCGTGGGTCTGCTCGGCTAAAAATTTTGACACCGCTGTCACCGCGTCTGAGTGCTGTATGGCGTGGCGGGTGGTATACATAAAGGCTGGCTCAGCGCCGACCAGGGTCACGTCGGTGCCGTGTAGGGTGGTCATCACTTTGGTTTTGCCAGTGATGCTCTGGGCGTGCAGCGCTGAGCTGGCATGCGGTATGGCGTAATGGGCGTGGGTAAGCTGTATACCGTGCTCGCGTATCACTTCGGTCAGCGCGTTGGCGGTGGCGAGTTCGGGATAGGGCTGGTCAAAAAGCGCGTAGGCAAACGAACTAATCTGGTGAAAATAAGGCCCGTTGAGGCAGCCGCCTTGCAGGCGAAAGGGCGTGGCGGCGCCCACAAAGTGAACCTCATGACCAAGCTGAGCTATCTGCATGCCCAGTTCGGTGGCGACCACGCCAGAGCCGCCCGCGCCTGTATGACACAGCACGGCGATATTCATGGGGTCAGTGGGTGAGGACGCAGCAAAATAGGAGGCAGCAGGAAAGACAGTCATGTGGGCGGAATTATACGCTCCGTGTGTCAGGGAAATGGGTGTTATGCCGTGAGTGTTTAGAGCCTATTCGGAAAGTCGTGGGGCTAGTGGGGTGATTTTCCGCCAAACGATGAGGCAGGCGGCAAGTTGGACAAAACCCATGTAATGGTCGGCTTTTTTCTCCCACCGGA
>JAGLBF010000135.1 GCA_018260375.1 Deinococcus sp. | reverse complement strand
ATCCGCCCTGATTGATTCGGAAGTACGCCAAATCAATCGGAATCCGTATCAGTGGTGCGGGGCGAATTAAGGGCGTGTTAGCATGGCGAGTATTGAGCGGCGCAGGGCCAAAGCGCCTATGCCTTGTTTGGCCCGCGCCACTAGGAGGCTCCACCATGACCACGCCCAATGTGATACCCCCTCATGCCCTGCCTTCCAGTACCCTGGATATTCAAACGATTATGCAAACCCTGCCCCACCGCTTCCCCTTTTTGCTGGTAGACCGCGTGCTAGAAGTTACTGAGGGAAAAGTCCACGCCCTTAAAAATGTCAGCATCAACGAGCCGTTTTTTGCAGGACACTTTCCCGGTGAACCTGTGATGCCTGGCGTGCTGATTGTAGAAGCGATGGCGCAGGCATCTATGTTCGGGCTGCCTGTGGCGCAGGGCACTATCGGTTACTTGGCGGGCATCGACGGAGCGCGCTTTCGCCGCAAGGTGGTGCCCGGTGACCAACTGAACTTGTACACTGAGCTAGAGTTTTTGCGCCGCAGCCTGGGCAAAACCAAGTGCCGCGCTGTGGTAGACGGGGTGGTTGTCGCCGAAGCCCAGATTCTCTTTGCTATTCCTGCGGTGCCTTTAGCCGCGTCTAAGCCCGAATAATATGCGCCTGACCCGTTATGTTACGGCTGAACTGTTGCCGCCACTGCTGGCTGGCACGCTGATGTTTACGGCAATACTGAGTTTCGGTTACTTTTTTGTCAGCTCCCAGTTTCTTAAAAATGCGCCTGTGGGTCTGATAGCCCAGTGGATTGCTTACCAGGTACCCGATACGCTGGTCAAAGTACTGCCTATGGCGGTGGTACTGATGGTCGTGGTGGCTTTTGGGCGCATGAGCACCGAGCGCGAACTGATTGCGGTGCAGTCAGGCGGCGTGAGCTTGGGGCGCATGGCCCGCCCCGCCGCTGTGATTGCCCTGCTGATCACCGCGCTGTCGGTTTGGCTGTCGCTGTGGGTGGCCCCGCGTGCCAACCTAGAAACCCGCAGCCTATACTGGGACGGCCTGACAGGTGCCGGTTTGATGCAGTTTGCGGGGCGCAATATTGACCTGGGTAACAACCTGATACTGGGCGCGGCAGGCTATGACAGCACGACCCGGCAGCTGATTAGCCCGCGCCTAGAGCAGTGGAACAAAGACAACCGCCAGCAAGCGACCCTTATTTTTGGCGACACAGCAGCCTTTGAGGGCAACCAAATTGTCATCAAGGGATATCAGGTGTACACCGTCAACTACGCGGCGGTCGTGCAGCTCAACAAAGTTCCCAACAACGATGCCACTGCGCTGAGTGCCGCCTTGCAAGAGGTCTTTCCCGCCGTGCAGATACCTGAGGACAAAAACGCGGCGCTCACCATTGACACGGGGATGTCACGCAAGGAAGCTATTGCCCGGTACGCCGACGCATTAGGAGCTGACACCCAGGGCTGGCCTCAACTGATCACCAAGCTCACTGCCCCAAACGTGCTTCAAGCTGATCGCGACGATGCCCGCGCCCTGCTCAACCGCAAGCTGTCGCTGCCCTTTGGCAATCTGGTGCTGGCCCTGGCCGCTTTGCCGTTTGCCCTGCGCTTTGGACGCTCATTGGGTGTGTCGCTGGGCATCGCCTTGCTGGTGGCGCTGGCCTACTACCTGCTGTACTTTGTGGGCCTGACCATTGCAGGGCAGGCCATATGGCTGAGTGAAATCGGCGCCTGGCTACCTAATATTTTGTTTTTGCTGGCAGGCTTGTGGATGCTGCGGCGGGCGTGAGGCTGTTCAAATGCCTGCAACGAATACAAAACACCTGACCATCTCAATGCTCAACGCTAAATGCACGCCGAACTGCTGCGCGTGCAAACAGTGTTGCTCCGCGCCTAGGGCGACGAGCCCCATTTCTTTTGACGGCTGATATACTCACCGCTCAACTCAGTACAATGTCTTATAGGAAACTTTATGCCCACACCTCTAAAAACCCTGATTCTCTCGGCTTCTTTTGGCGGCGGGCATCACCAAGCCAATGAAGCTGTCGGAGAAGCCCTCAAAAAGCGCCGACCCGATACCCAGGTGCGCCACACCGACTACCTAACACATGTGCGGCGCTATGAGCGCGATGTGTTGCTGGCGGTGTATATGGGGTGGCTGCGCTACAGTCCCGGAACCTACCGCTGGTACTACCGCTTTACTGACCGCGAGTCTGAACCCAAGGCCATACGCGACACCTACCAGTGGATGGGGCGAAATGGCCTGCGGCGTGAACTGCGCGAGTATCAGCCTAATCTGGTGATCAGCTCGTACCCTACGCCCGCAGCCGTGGCAGGTCATTTGCGCCGCAAAGAAGCCTTTTCTTACCTGAATGTGCTGGTGGTCACCGATTACCGTATTCACCAGCACTGGGTACGTCCTGAGGCCGACTTGTCGCTGGTCGCTACCCCGCAGGCCCGCGATCAATTGATAGCGCGCGGCATTCCCGCCCACAAAGTAGTCGTGACCGGTATCCCCATTCATCCCAAATATCAGGCCCTGATCGGTGCGGACAAAGCGCTGCTGCGCCAACAGCATGGCCTGCGTGCTGACATTCCACTGATCTTAATATCGGGCGGGGCGCAGGGTACTTACCGCAGCCTTGAAAAAGTGCTGGCTGTTTTGGCGCACCTGGGGCAGCGGGTACAGGTGCTGGTGCTGGCAGGCGCGGGCGAAGTGAGCGTAAAAACGGTGGGCGGGGCCATTATTCACCGCTTGGGCTTTACCACTGCCTTTCCTGAGCTGCTGGCAGCGGCTGATTTGGTGGTGGGTAAAGCGGGCGGCCTGACTGTGGCAGAGTCCACCACTCTGGGGGTACCGATGGTGATTTTTGACCCCATTCCAGGCCAAGAAGAGTACAACGCGGACTACTTGCAGCAGTCAGGTGCGGCGCTGTGGGTGCGCGACATCAGTGGGCTGCGTGCGGCCGTACTGCGTGCGCTTTACACCGATGAACACGCCCGCCTCAGCGCCGGATCACGCGCGGTCAGTAGTCCCAACGCGGCTGACCTCGCAGCTCAGGCTATCTTGGAGGTCTTGCCCCGCTGGGAAAAAGAGCAGCAGCAAAGGTCACAGCTGTCTAAGTCGCAGAGGCGTAAACAGCCATGACCCTCAAGCGGGCCTTGGGTCTGGGGGCTTTGGCGCTTACCGCCTATATCGGCCTGCCTTATGTGCTGGTGCAAGTGCTGGGGCTGGGGCTGGTGCGCCAGGGCAGCTGGGGCAAGTACGCCCTCGCCCTCACCTTTGATGACGGCCCCGACCCCGCCACGACCCCGCATGTGCTAGAGGCGCTCAGCGCGGCAGAGGCCAAAGCCACCTTTTTTGTGCTGACCGAGCAGGCCAAGGCCTACCCCGACCTCCTGCAGCGCATGGCTGAGCAAGGCCACCAGGTAGAGTTGCACGCCACGCGCCACACCCACGCTTGGGTGACGCCGCCCTGGGCCGCCTACGCCGAACCCCTGCGGGGCAAAGCGGCGCTGGCACGCCTGGGCGTCACGGTGCGCTACCACCGCCCGCCGCACGGGGCGTACACGCTGGCGACCATGTTGGGTCAGCGTGCAGCGGGGCTGATGGGTGCACACTGGGATATAGAAACCCACGACTGGCACCCGCAGTACACCCCCCAGCGGGTCACGCGGCGGGTGCTGCGGTACGCCCACCCAGGGGCCGTAGTGGTGCTGCACGACGCGGGGCCGGGAGCCGCCAATACTGTTGCCGCTCTGCCTGGGCTGCTCGGTGAGTTGAGGCGGCGCGGCTACGCCCTGGTGCGGCTCGATGAGCTAGAAGGAGCCGTGCCGCTTGCGCTCAGAGGCCAGCAAGGCCTGGCCCGCCGCCTGAGTATGCTCACCGACCGCGCCTTTGATGCTGTAGGCCACGCAAGGCCGATTATGGGGCGCGCCGACGCTTTTTTTCGGCTGGGGCTTATCGCTATGCCGCTGACCGTCACTCTCAATACGGGTAAGGTGCTTTTGAAGGGACAACAGGTGCTTGACATCCATGTCAATAGTCCGCAGATGGTGGACTACGGCATAAAAAAAGGTCTGCGCCGCGCCCGTGCCTGGGACTTGCCGCTGCTCGCTGAGGAATTTCAGCGCCGCCCTGAGTGGCAAAAGGCGGCCTATATCACCACCATCGGCGGATTCTCAAGCATTCTGAGCCTGCTGGGCTTTGAAACACATGAGGTACCGCCTGCCATGCAACGCCGCTTAGGTTTGTGGGGGCAGATACTCAAGTGGGCATACGGCTCATCGGCTCAGCCTCCTGAGATCAAACTGAGCGTTATAGCGGCGCAAGACTTTGTGGCGCGCTACGCGGGCAAGGGCCAACCCCAGAGTGACGGCGGCCCGCTGGAATGGGACGGCATGATGGATGACGAGGTGCTGGCCTAGTGTGCCTGATACGGTCTGCAAATTGCAGTCTGCTCAAACGCCACTAAAAAAGCCTAGCAGGAGCAGGCACAAGTACGCATTTCAGGATACGAAAGCGCAGCTTGTATTAGCCTGTTTTATTGGGGACAAGGTAGGCGTCTAAAACGCGCCCATTGCCCCTAAAGGTGATAAGGGTAATATACTGCACGCCGCCTTCTTCGCCTTCCTTGAGGTACGGCAGGTCGGTGGGGCGTGCGCCACGTGAATATTTGACAATTTTGGGCAGTTTCACCTTTTTGGTGTCTACCTCATCCAGCTCGCGGCGTTTGTAGCTCTGACCTTTGTACATCACGGCTTGCTCACCCTCAGCGTTGGTGTAATGCCGCGCCCCGATAAGCGACCAATCAAAATTGTCGGCCATCGCCAGTGGCAGGGTCACACCGCCTGCGGGAATGTCGCCGCTGCTCCAGCCACTGCGCCCGTATTTGCGCAGTGTAGGGAAAATTTCTTTGTCGTCTTGTACGCCCACGCTGATGCTGGTGCCCAGCGGCCCTGTGAAGTGCAGTTGAATGGTCATGATTCTCTCCTTTAGGCAACAGATGCACCGAATGTTACCACGTTGATATGTAAATAACATAACACAGCGAGCGGAAAATTGCAAGGGTATAAGCTGCACCCTTGAGCGTCGTCAGAGGGCCTTTACAGTGGGACATAGCGTGTTAGCAAGGTTAAAGTTGCAGCCGGTTTTAAAGCTGTGCAGTGTGCCGGGCCATGATCCTTTGGGTAACACTACGGCGCGTCAGGAGGTCACCTTACTCTATTCAGCACACTGGGTTTGTCCGTCGCCCAGCGGCGCAATTTTTGGTGCATCATAGGAATATGACTTCTTCGTCCCGCTCCTCTTTTAACCATGTTTCACCGCAGGCCCAGACCGTCTTAGACACCATTCAACAGCGCCGGAGCGTAGATATCAGCAAGCTGAGCACCGAGAGCGTGCCAACAGAGGTGATAGAGGCTATTTTGACGGCGGGTATCTGGGCACCTAACCACGGGCAGCGCGAACCCTGGCGCTTTACGGTGTTCACGGGTGAGGCCCGTCAGCGCCTGGGTGATATTCTGGCCACTTCGTTCGCGGCGAGCGAGGCCAAGGACGCAGACAGCGAAGTGGCCCAGCAGGCCCAGCGCGAGCGTCCCCTTAAGGCCCCGGTGTGGATTAGCCTAGAGCTGCATATACCCGAACCGGCCCGCTTTCCAGAGTGGGAAGAAGAAGCGGCCCTTGCCTGCGCCGTACAGAACATGCTGCTGGCAGCAACCGCCTTCGGGCTGGCGAGCAAGTGGGTGACCAGTGTGGCCATGCAGCACCCACTCACCTCTCAGGCTCTGGGAGCGCCGCGCATCATGGGGTTTATCTATCTGGGCTACCTGCTTCCTGGCGAAACCCTGCCCGAAAGCAAGCGCACACCCCTGAAGGAAAAAGTTACCTGGGCCTGAGGGCCTTATA
>JAGLBF010000134.1 GCA_018260375.1 Deinococcus sp. | reverse complement strand
CCCAAACCCGTGAGCGCGTGGTGATTCTGGGCAGCCGCGACCATGAACCGCTACAACTCCCGCGCCCCACCCATAGCAAAGACGGGCGGAGGCTGTTGCCGTGGTGCACCCTTCGCGCAGGCTTAAACGGACTAAGCGACCCCCAGCCACAATTTCAGGGCTACAGCGAAAGCCGCCTGAAATACCTGCGCCTTGTACCAGAGGGCGGCAACTGGCGCAGCCTTCCGCCTGAGCTGTTGCCCGAAGCGATGGGTGGCGCGTACCTGTCAGGCGGCGGCAAAGTGGGCTTTTATCGCCGCCTCTCCTGGGATAAGCCTGCCCCCACCGTGACTACCAGCCCTGCCCAGAAGGCCACCGATATGTGCCACCCCGCGCATGACCGCCCGCTGAGTGTACGTGAAGCGGCCCGCTTACAGGGCTTTCCCGATGATTGGGTATTTATGGGCAGTATTAGCGACCAGTACCGCCAGATTGGAAACGCTGTGCCTGTGCAACTGGGCGAGGCGCTGGGCCGCAGTCTTATGGAGACCATGCGGGGTGAGACGGTCATACTTCCACAAGCCAGACAACCACATTTGCTGTTTGAAGTGGGCTGACCTTTCGCTCCCGCCTCTGCTTTGGCAGCCTCATCAGGGGCGGGGGCTGCTGAGGCCGGAAAGGGAAAGGGTGAAGAGGGACCGAGCAAAACTCTGTCCCCCTTCACCCAGCTCAGGAGCGGCCTGACCCCTATCCCGTTCCTGTTACGGCGGTACTACGCGCTTTCAGTGGGGTTAGGCCGAGGATTTTTACCCAGGCGCTCTTCTAGCAGCACCACCATCGGGGCCACAATGTACATGCTGGAATACGTGCCGACCAAAATACCTGCAATCAGCGCTATAGAAAAATCGCGCAGCACAGGGCCGCCAAAGACAAGCAGGCTGACCAGCGGCAGCATTGTACTCACCGAAGTCATCACCGTGCGCGAAAGCGTCTGGTTGATGGCAATATTCACGATGTCGCGGTAGCTTCGTCCGCGCAGCAGCTTTAGGTTTTCGCGGATGCGGTCAGACACGATGATCGAGTCGTTCAGCGAGTAGCCAATGAGCGTCAGCAGCGCCGCCACCGAGGCGATGTTAAATTCCAAACGGGCTAGGGCGTAGATGCCCATAACAATCGCCACGTCGTGTAACACCGCCACCACCGAGCCAAAGCCCATGATAAAGTCAAAGCGGAACCACACATATACCAAAATAAGCCCCAGTCCTACCAGCACGGCGTAAAGGGTCTGACGGGTTAGCTCCTGGCCTACAGCAGGCCCGACGGTTTCAGTCTGCTGCACCTGACCGCCAGGCAAAGCGTCAATGCGGGCGCTGATCTGCTTCACTTGCTCACTGCTTAGCTCAGGCACTTTGATGGTGTAGGTAACGCCGCTACTGGTCGCCGTCACATCACGCTGCACCGCCGTGCTTTGGCCAGTGACCTGCGGCACACCCGCGCCGATCACGGCCCTGCGTACCTCCTCGGTGGTAGTTTGGGGGCTGGCCTTGGCGGTGATACTGGTGCCAGAGACAAAATCCACACCGTAATTAAGGCCCCGCACGCCGACCAAACTGCCGCCCAAGAGGGCCAGCACCACGCTCAAGGTGGTGATAACTGGGCTGTATTTAATAAAATCAATGTTCGGCACGCCGATGCGGTCAGGCGCAGCAAATTCGCGTTTTTCGGCCAGGGCCCTGAACAGCCACTTGGCAAACACCAGGTTGGAAAAGGCCGAAGCCACCACGCCGACAATCAGCGTCACCGCAAAGCCCTTGACAGGCCCCGAGGCGTAGTTATAAAGCGCCAGGGCCGAGAGCAGGTGCGAAGCCGCCACGTCCAAAATGGTCATAGTAGAGTGCTCAAACCCCACGCCAATAGAGCTTTTAAGGCCCTTGCCGCGCCGCATTTCTTCCTTGATGCGCTCAAAGGAAATCACGTTGCCGTCAACCGCCGCGCCGATGGTCAGCACCAAGCCTGCGATGCCAGGCAGGGTGAGCGTCGCACCCAGACCACCCAGCAGGCCCAGCACCATCAGCGTGCTAAAGAGCAGCCCCAGCGCACCCACCAGGCCCATCCACAGGCCGTAGTAGTAAAAGAGCATGACAAATATCGCCGCAATGCCGACCAGCGCAGCTATAGCGCCACTGCGAATGGCATCTGCACCCAGGGTCGGGCCGATGGCGCGCTCTTCATCTACCTTGATTTTGATAGGCAATGAGCCCGATTTGAGCACCAGTGCCAAATTGGTCGCCGCCGTAGAATCAAAAGAGCCGCTGATAGAAAAATTGTTGTACAGCGCCGAATTGATGGTTGCCACAGACCTAATTTGGTCATCCAACACCACTGCCATCAGTTTATTGACGTTGCGGGCCGTAAAGTCACCAAAGGCTTTGGCATTCTGGGGGTTGACCTCTACGTTAACCTGCCAACTGCCCGGTCGCTGCGGATTGACGCCCGCCTGTGCGCCCTTGACTATGCTGCCCGTGGCCTCTACTGCTCCCAGTTGACTGACGGTATAGCCGCCCGAATCGGGGTTTTTGGCAGCAAGTTCAGGGTCAGGCTTGGCATCAGGATTCACGATGCGGAACTCTAACTTGGCCTGCTGCTTGACAATCTGGCGGGCGCTGTCTTGCACGGCAGGGGTGGCTCCAGGAATTTCTACCACCACCCGCTTGCCACCCGACACGGTGACGGTGGGCTCAGTGACGCCCAGCGCGTTGATGCGGTTAGAGATAATGGTCTTAACCTGTTCTAGTTGGTCAGGCGTCGCCGTGCCCGATTCGGGCGAGAGGGTCATGCGCAGGCCGCCCTCTAGGTCAAGGCCCAGGGTGATCAGCTTGTAGTTACTGCCCCAAAGCTCGCCCAAGTGGTCAGCGTGCTGCCAGGGCCGCCAGATAAACAGCAGGCTGAGTAACAAAGCCGCCACAATAAGCACAGTGGTCAGCGGGCTATTGCGCGAGGCAGGAGGGATTTTGCGGCGCGTGGGCCGTTTTTGCTTGGTGTACAAAAGGGGATACTCCTTTGGGGCGTAGGTTGTGGGCTTTGGGCGTTCACAAGGACGTTCAGGAAATCAGCGCGTGCTGACTCAAGTCACAGACGTTTAGACGCTCAGACACACCGTATACACACTTATACTCTGATTGAACCTTAGTCAAAAACACGGTGACATCCGGGAAGCGGGCGTAAAAACAAGTACGCACTTTGCGGTATGCAAGCGCAGTCCCTATTAACCGCCTTCCAATTGGCACTTGCTCAGCATCCAAAAAGCCAGCGGGCGCGCAGAAATGGTGGCGGGGCGCGGCAGCGGTACGGCGTGGGGCGCACTGAGGCGCACGGACCAGGGCAGCAGCGGGGGCAGGTCACCCAGCAGGCTGGTAGGGTCGTCGGCGTGTAGTTGCGGCAACGGCGGCGGCGCAGCAGCCAGATAACGGACGGGGCTACTGCCCTGGGCGCGGCCCTGGGTGGGCTGTTGCAGTCCCCAGGCTGCCAGCAGCGCCGTGAGTACAGGTAGCAGCAAGGCCAGCGGGGTCAGCCTAAGCCAGCCTGCATGCTCAAGCAGCCACTTCTGCCACCAGGTCGGGGCAAAGGGCGCTGAAAAATCGGGGCGGGGTTTGGGCATAGTCAGCACGCAGCAGCGCCACAGCGCTTTAACAGCCCAGTATAGCAAGGGGCAGTGGTGAGTGATGAGCCGCCAACTGCCAGACTGTCAGATAACCATCACTCAACAGAGCCTTATAATTTATTATTTGCTTTTGTAGTCTATGTGCCTATTATGATTCAAAGGCAAGACTATTAAGTATAAAACCCTAAAGTATAAAATATTCAGCCTTTAACCGCACCCGCAGTTAGACCAGATACGATATTACGTTGAAAGAACAGCACCAGAATAATAAGGGGAATAGTCACAATAACACTCGCGGCCATAATCTGCCCAAAGGGGCTTTCATATTGTGAAGCACCCGAAAAGTTGCCGATGGCTACGGACGCTGTACGGGCTGAGTCGTTAGAAGTAAAGGTGAGCGCGAATAAAAACTCATTCCAAGCATTGATAAAGGCCAGCAGCCCTGTAGTAACCAGCGCTGGAGTCATGACAGGAAGCAGCACCTTAAAGAGCGTTTGCAGTGGTGTAGCCCCGTCTACATACGCCGCTTCTTCTAGTTCTGTGGGGATTTCTCGTACAAAACTGGTGAGGGTCCATACGGTAAAAGGCAGAGTAAAGATCATATAGCTGAACATTAACCCAAAGACATTGTTATAGAGGCCCAGTGCTTTAATAGTGGTGTACATACCGCCTAGTACTGCAATCTGCGGAAATACACTCACCGCCAGGATAACGTACATCAGTACACTCTTGCCTTTAAAGCGGAACTTTCCCAGTGCATAGGCTGAAAGTACCGAAAGCAGCAAGCTAATCAGTACAGTGCCCGCTGAAACCACAAAGGAGTTCAGCAAATTGCGGCCAAAGGGTTGACCTGCAAACACCAGTTGGTAATTTTGAAGTGTGATGTGCTTAGGAAACCACAGCAGGGCCTCGGCCGATAGACTGCCCGGCGCGGTCAAACTGGTTTTAATCATCCAGTAAAAAGGTAAGACCACATAAAACAAGATAACCACGACAGCCAGCCAAAACAGGGCCGTTACCAGGCTCCGCACAACAGGATTCTTAGCATTCATAGGCAGTCCCCTTAATCGAATTTGACCCTGAGTGAAGTCACATAAATAGCCGTAAAAAACATAATGACCAAGAAAATGAGCACACTGATGGCACTGCCGTAGCCAAACTGGGCCTGTTCGATCATTTGCTGACGGGCATAAATGCTCATGGTCATGGTTTCGGGAGCGTTGCCCTTGACGATATAGGGCATATCAAAGACGCGCAATGAGTCAAGTGTGCGGAAAATCAGCGCCACCAGCAGCGCAGGAGTGAGCAGCGGCAGTGTCAGACTAAAAAACTGGCGCACCGGGCTAGCCCCGTCCACATCGGCGGCTTCGTACATGTCGCTGGGGATGCTTTGCAAGCCTGCCAGCAGCAGCAACGCCATGAAGGGCGCGGTTTTCCACACATCTACAGCGACCAAGGCCGCAAGCGCCGTGTCGGGGTTAGACAAAAAAGACTGTCCATGCGGCAACATGCCCAGCTGCCGTCCCCACTGACTCAGGATGCCGTATGAGTCGTTGTACATCCAGTTCCACACTTGGGCGCTGACCACAGTGGGTATAGCCCAGGGAACCAAGATGGCAGTACGCAGCAGCCCGCGCCCCTTGATTTTGGAATTGATAACCAGCGCAAAAGCCAGGCCCAGTAGGGTTTCAAGCACCACCGACGACACGGTAAACTTGACCGTATTCCAAACTGACTGCCACCACTCTGGCGTTTGCAGTGCGCCCAGGCCTACGCCGTCTTCATTAGTAAACCAGTAATTCTCTAGGCCGATAAACTTGGGTGCTTCGGTGCTGTTGATGTTGTACTCAAAAAATGACAGGTAAATGGTACGAAAGAGCGGATAACCCGCCACTACCAGCAGCACAATCAGCAGCGGCAGCAGCATAAACATCGCCGTACGCGCACGCGACTCGCGTATGCCGCGCACTTTGCGCTGAGGCGGCTTAGGCACCCCCGCAGGTGCTGGGGGCATAGGGGGTGGCGGCGGGGCAGGCTGGGTGGTCATGGGTGGGGCTCCTTTAGAGGGTTATGGGTGGTCTGGTAGGCAGCAAGGAAAAGCAGCGGACGCGGTAGAGCGGCCCAACAGCCGGGTTTGCCCAGGACAGTCCGTTACCGACAAGGCCACCTGACCTTGAGCAAGGCTGCGTGCAACATCTGATACGGATTCCAACTTGAACCCTGCTAACAACGTGATGAAAGAAGGCCAGCGGGCGTAGAAAACAGTACAGACTTCGCAAGGAGTACAGGCCGCCTCTGATACGGATTCCGATTGATTTGGCGTACTTCCGAATCAATCCGAGCGGATGC
>JAGLBF010000133.1 GCA_018260375.1 Deinococcus sp. | reverse complement strand
GGAGCCGCAGGCGGCGCTTTTCCGACTGTGGTGGAATTTAGCGCAGTCCGTATAAGACCAAAGGGCCGAGCAAGCCTACGGACTTGGCGGTATGGAATCACAGTCGGCGCTTTCCTGACGGTGCTGGAGTGCTGAAATAGAGCGGAGTCTATTACCCCATCTGGTCACGGATAATATCCAGCGTTTCTAAAAAGCTGTCCAGGTACTCATCTTCCAGGTCATAGTCGCGTATCAGCTCAGCCTGGGCGGTGGCACTCTGCGCCCTGGCCCAGCGCACGCGGGCGTTGCGGGCTTCGTACACGTTGCCCATGCCTGCTACAGCGCGCGCGGCGTAGCGCACAGCCTCTAGCGGCTCTTCTGTAGGGGCAAGACTGATGATATTGCGCAGGCCGCCCTGCTCATTGACCAGGCTACTCACCACCTCTATGCGCTGACCCTTGCGGCTTAGAAAGACCTGATCTACCCGCCACATGCTGGTCGCCCGAATCGGATTTCGGGGCGCGCGGGCTAGGTGGTTGCGGGCTGATGATTTGCGTGCCATAACGGGCGGGGCAGTGAGCGCCTAAAAGGAGTCTTTACCAGAAGTCAGGGGGCCAGAAGTTAGGGAGCCAGCAGCGAGGGTGGTAGAAGACGGAGTGCCTGCGCTCAGCGACCAATCTTCTGACTGCTCCAGACCCAGCAAAATGCGGCCCGCACCTTCTGCCAGCGCTTCTAGCTCTAGTTCACCTGGGATGACCGTCAGCGGCGCTATCCAACTGACGCGGCGCTCAATGCGCGTCACGACGCTTTCCCAGCGGGCTATACCTCCCGTGAGTGCCAGGGCATGTGGGCGCCCACTCAGGGCCGTGCTGTACGCCCCCAAATACCGCGCCACCTGGTGAGCAAAGGCGTCAGCGGCGAGCCTCACCTTGGCTTCAGACTTTTCGCGGCGCTCTAGTTCGCGCAGGTCAGCGGTACCTGTCAGCGCCAAAAAGCCGCTGTGTTTGGCGAGCAGAGTTTCCAGCTCAGGGCGGGGCGTGCGGTAAGCCAAGTCAAGCAGCGCATGAAGCGGCAGCGTGCCTGCACGGGTGGGGCTAAAGGGGCCGTCATCCAATTGCGCGCCTGTGGTATCTATAGCCCGGCCGCCTTCAAAGGCCGTGATGCTGACCACACCGCCTAGGTGAGCTACCACCACACGTGCATCTTGAAAACGCAGGCCCTGTTCGTAGGCCGCTCGCCGCGCCACGATACGGGCATTGAGCATATTAAATACGCTGCGCCGCTTGACGCCAGGTAGCCCCGTGAGGGTGGCTTCGGGCAGCATCTCGTCGGTGCTGGGCGGGTCAATAATGTAGGCGGGCACGTGATAGTGCTCTGCCAGTGCGTAGGCCAGCGCCGCGCCCGCGTTGCCCGTGTACTCGCCGTGCGGGTGGGTCAGCAGGTACTCGGCCAGGTCAGCAGTGACACGGTAACTGCTCGCAGACGCGTTGCCCAGCAGTCCGCCGCGCGACACCACCGCGTCAGGCGCGGGCCATTCATGCACGGCGGCCAGCAGTTCGCGGGTCAGGGTTTCGTAGTCGGTGCTGCCGTCTGGTAGGTTCTGATGTACGATTTCCTGGCGCTGTAGGCGGACTTTTAGCTGCCCAGGTAATTCGGGATTATCGCCACGCTCAATATGCGCCAGCGCCAGCTTGGTGCTGGTACTCCCAGGATTGATGACGTAGGCAATCATGAGTTGTACGTTAGCAGAAAAGCCGCGTTGGTAGGTAATAGGTAAACGGTCAAGTTTGGGGCGTTGCACCCTGGCAGACACCAACAAAGGGTGTAGGGCCTCTCCCTTATACAAACTGCACTCTATTCCAGCAAAGCTTCAGAGGCGCCGCCTGTGCTTTCATACCAGGGAACCCGTATTTTTCCTACGCACCTGTGCGCGGATTGAATCCAAAACTGCTGGATTCAATCGGTATACATATACTGCACGGTCTTGCTGTTACCTCGCTTAGCCGTCACCCTCCTGCGCCCACAGCAGGCGCATTTCTTCGCTGCGGCCGAGCAATTCGCTGAGGGTACCGCTGTCAGTCAGTCGGCCTCCTTCCATCAGCAAAATGCGGTCGGCGCGTCTCAGGGCGGCGCGGCGGTGCGATACCACCAGGCAGGTGGCGCTCAGCTCGCCAAAAAGACCGTCCCACAGTTGGGCTTCGGTGCGGGCGTCGAGCGCACTAGAGACGTCGTCGAACACCAGCAGTTCGGCGGGTTGGGCCAACATGCGCGCCACCGCCGTGCGCTGCACTTGTCCACCCGAAAGTTTGACGCCGCGCGCGCCCACCTGGGTATCTAGGCCTGCGCCCAGTTGGGTAAGGTCACCTTCTAGCACAGCCAGGCGCACCGCCCGCTCTAGATAATGTTCAGGCGCGCCCATCAGAATATTGTCTTTTAGGCGGTCGCTAAACAGCGCAGGAATTTGCGCCGTATATGCACAGCGCGGCGGCACCAAAAAAGTAGCGGGGTCAGCAATCAGTTCGCCGTTCCAAGACAGCACGCCGCCGTCATGCGGCATAAGGCCCAGCAGCGCACGCACCAGGGTAGATTTGCCGCTGCCAATGCGCCCCGTAATCACCACAAATTCACCGCGTTTCACAGCAAAATGCACGTCTGTAATGCCCGCGCCGCCGGGGTGATGGGCGCTTAGCCCCTCTACCTGCAAAACCTGGAAGGGTAAACCTATGTGGGCTTCAGGCTGAGTGAGCGTGGGGTCTGGCAGTGCGGGCAGGTCGCTGTCTAAGTACAGCGGGTGGTGTTGTACGGCCTGGTCAGCGGGCGCGTCTTGCAGCAGGCGGGCCATGCGCTCGTAGCTCACCCCTGTGCGGCGGTGTTGGGCAATGGCGTCGCCAAAAAAGGCCATGCTTCCTGTCAGGCGCGGCAGCAAGCCGATAAACAGCACAAAGTCGCCCACCGACATCTGCCCGCCCTGTATTTTTCTGGCCCCTAGCAGCAGCACCAAGCCCACCGCTACATTGACCATATTGGTGTTTACGCCGCGTATCAGCTCGGTAAGCAGCACGTCACGCAGGGCGGCCTGGCGGCGCACTTCACCTAGGTGTTGCAGGTGCGCCACCATATGCCCCTCACGGCCCGCGAGTTTGACGGCGCTTACTGCGCTAAAGGTTTCCCCGATAAAGTCGGTGACGCGGGCGGTGGCTTCGCGCATGCGGCGGCGGTAGCTGCGAATCACAGGCGAGAGGCGCTGCACAAAGACCACCATCAACAGCAGCGGCGCACACACCAGCAGCGTAATCAGCGGGTCGGTGCGGGCCATCAGTACGGTAGCAATAAGAGTAAACAGCAGTATGCCCCCGCCGTCTATCCACACCTCGGCATACTCGCTCACATCATTCACATCGTCACGAAAGCGGCTGACCACTTCGGCGGGGGTGTCAGGCAAGCGGCGCGAGCCGTGGGCGGTAAGCAAGTAGGCCAGCAGGTTACGGCGCACCAAGGCATCGAGCTTGTGCCAGAACACCATCCAGACCCGCAGCGCCCAGTAAAACGCCCCCCAACGGGCCAGCCGCGCCACGGCAAAGACCATCACCGCGAGCCACGCGATTTGCACTTCAGGGCGCATCTGTTCACCCAGCACGCGCAAATGCTCAGCGGCGCTGAGGTGGTTAAACACTGCGCTGACCGCCCAAGTGAGCAGCGCGGGCAAGGCGTGAAAAAGGCCAAACAGCACCACATTGAGCACGAACAGGGGCTTGTCGTAGGCAAAGAGCCGCCGCGAAAGCAGCAGGGTTTGGTCAGCATCAACGGAAGAAGTGCGTGGCATGGGGATTCCTTTGGGATAAACAGAGCAGGTGAGCGCGTTATACAAGCAGGTACTACAGATTCTGACTTGAACTTTGTTAACAACGCGATGAAAGAAGGCCAGCAGGCGTAGGAATAATACGGATTCCGATTCAATCAGGTCGTTTCCGCTTTATTCTCAGCGGAGGTAAGTGGGAAAAGATAGGGGTTACTTGGAATAAAGCGGAATGCGTATAAGCCCTTCCCTCAATCACCTACGCCAACACCGCTTCTACATCTGCGGCGCCTGCTTGCAGCAACTGTGCGTAGTGACTTTGGGGGTTACGGGCCAGGGTTTGGCGCAGGCCGTATTCCAGCACCTGACCTGCCCCCAGCACCAGGATGAGGTCAGCGCGGGCCACCGTTTCTAGGCGGTGGGCGATGACAATAGCCGTGCGCCCGCTCAGGAGGCGCTGCATAGCGCTGGTCAGTTGCGCTTCGGTGGCGGGGTCAAGGCGGCTGCTGGGTTCATCTAGAATAATCAGCCCTGGGTCTTGCAACATCACGCGGGCAAAGGCGAGCAGTTGCGACTGCCCCGCGCTGAGGCTGCCTGCCGCCAACGGGGTCGCTACGCCGTCTGGCAGAGTGGCGAGCCACTGACCTAGCCCAACTTCTTGCAGGGCATTCGTCACCCGCTCGTCAGACACCGTAGGGTCAAAAAAGGTGAGGTTGTCGCGCACGCTGGCTTGAAACAGTTGCACATCCTGAGTCACTACGGCAACACGCTGGCGCAAGCTGGGCAGGCGAATATCGCGGGTGTCTATGCCGCTGATGCATACGCGGCCCTCTGTGGGGTCGTACAGCCGCGCCACCAAGCGAGTGAGGGTGGTTTTTCCGCTGCCTGTGCGCCCCAGTAGGCCCAGGGTTTGGCCTGCGGGCAGCACGCAGTCAATGCCGCGCAGCACAGTTTGGGGGGTGGGGCTGTCAGGCGCGTAGCTAAATGACACGTGACTCAAGTGCAGCGCGAGTGGCCCAGAGGGCAGGTCTTGAGTGCCGGTGGGCAAGTGGCTTTTGAGGGCCAGCAGTTCACCTACCCGCACCAGACTGGCCCCCGCCTTTTGCAGTTCCTGAAGTTGCTGTGTCAGCTGGTCTATAGGCTCTTCTATCATGGACATGTACTGATACAGCAAAAAGGCCGTGCCCAGCGTTATGCTGCCCGCCGCATACAGGCCCACTGCCGCCGACAAAATGCCCACATAGCCCACCAAAAAAAGACCCATGCTCAGTTGCCACACCACACTGCGCTTTTGCCACGAGTAAATGCTGCGTTCAAAAAACTCGCGCTGCACCTGCAAAAACCCCCGCAGGTGGTGTGGCCCTGCGCCCAGTGCGCGGATGTCATCTAACCCAGAGAGGCGCTCTTCTATGTATCCAAACAGCTTGGCGCTTGATTCGCGCTCCAGGCGGGTTGGCTCTACACCCGCGCCGCGTACCACATTCATCAGCAGCAGGGTGAGCGCTACAAATGTACTGACACTCAGCCCCACCCAGACATTAATGCGAAAAAACATCACCACCGCGCCCGCAAGCAGCAGCCCCGCGCCAAACACCCGCACCGCAAACTGCGAAAAAAAGTTAGACAGGGCGGTCACGTCGCCGTCTATGCGCTCGATCATTTCGCCGGGGGTGCGCTCTTTATGTTCGTGCATGTCAAGCGACAGCATGTGGGCCAGCAAGTCGGCGCGCAGTGTGTTGGTCGCTTTCCAGCCCACCTGCGCGCCCACATAGGTGGCCCCCGCCATCAGCAGTTGCACGGCGATAGCCAGCGCAATATACAGCAGCGCCAGGCGGCCCAGTAGGGCCAAGTTAGCGCCCGCACCCAGCTTGGCGTGGTCAATAAATTGCCCTAAGATTTGCGGCAGGTACAAGTTAAGCCCCGTACCCACCAACAGCAGCGCGGCGAGCAGCAACACAGCCCAGGCCAGCGGCCTAAGGTAAGTGAGGAGTACGCTCAAGGTAGAAGCAGACATGCGTATAGGCTAAGAGAAACGGGCGAGGAAGCCTATACGCCATTTGGCTCAGGGGCTTACAAAAGGCGCTTACAAAAGGAACTTATAGAAGGCGCTGAGCAAGGGAGACTAGACCGTATGTCACCGCTCAAACATCTTTCCCTTGCCCCGCCGTCTCACTCATACGGACTGCGCTCCATTCCACCACAGTCGGAAAAGCGCCGCCTGCGGCTC
>JAGLBF010000132.1 GCA_018260375.1 Deinococcus sp. | reverse complement strand
ATTGATTCGGAAGTACGCCAAATCAATCGGAATCCGTATGAGTGGCGCAGGTTGCAGGGATACATTGCTGCTTGAATTGCCGCTTCAATTGATTGCCGCTTGAATTGCTACACTGCTTCTATGACTGCTTTTACTGCCTTGTCAACCGGCGATATAGCGCCCGATTTTACGCTGCCTTCTACAGACGGTGAAGTGACCCTCAGCAGCTTCCGGGGCCACAAAAACGTGGTGCTGGTATTTTATCCGCTTGATTTTTCGCCGGTGTGCAGCATGCAGCTTCCCGAATATTCAGGCCAAAACGACGCCTTTGCTGACCTAGATACTGTGGTGCTCGGCATCAACCGCGACTCGGTACACGCCCACCGTGCCTGGGCTGCCGAATACGGCATAGAAGTCCCACTGCTCGCCGATATGAAGCTCGACGTTGCCAAACAGTACGGCGTAGCCATAGAAGACCGCGCCATATCAGGCCGGGCTGTGTTTGTTGTAGACAAAGCCGGCAAGCTGCGTTATCAGCATGTTGAAGCACAAGCAGGCGACTACACTGTACGGCCCGCTGACATCCTTCAAGTGATTCAAGGGCTATAAATACGAATTGCGGTTGAATGATGCTGAAAATGTCATCAAAGAAGACTAGCGGGCGCAGAAACCTGTACCCTCTAATCGCATCCGCCATTATTCAATTAGGAACGACCTAGTTCCATCAAAATTCGTATAATTACCTTTTCTCTGACATCCATCACTGCACTTTGACTATCCAGTCGGCGGGGGCGGGTTTCTCGCCGTACTGTATGCCCACCAGTTCGTTATAGAGTTGCCCAGTGATGGGGCCAGCTTCTGTGCCTGTGCCAAAGGTGTGCAGCGTATCGCCGTACAAAATGCTGCCAATAGGCGCAATCACTGCTGCCGTGCCACACGCTCCTGCTTCGCTATAGTCGCTCAGGCGGTCTATATACACATCCCCTTCTTCGGTGTCTAGGCCTAGGCGTTCACGGGCCAGGGTGAGCAGCGAGTACTTGGTGATGCTCGCCAGAATGCTGGACGACTTGGGGGTGACAAATTTTTTTCCGTCCTGGGTGATGGCAAAAAAGTTGGCGGCGCCCACCTCCTCAATTTTGGTATGGGTGGCAGGGTCAAGGTAAATGCAGTCGGCAAAGTGGCGCTCAGCGGCTTGTTGGTGGGGCAGCAGGCTGGCAGCATAGTTACCCCCCGTTTTGGCTGCTCCTGTACCGTTGGGTGCGGCGCGGTCATAGTCTGATACCACAAAGTGACTGGGCGTCAGCCCGCCCTTAAAGTAGGCCCCCACAGGCAGAGCAAACACCCCAAAGATAAACTCTGGCGCACTGGTGACGGCGATGGTATCACCCACCCCGATCAAAAAGGGGCGCAGATACAGTGAGCCGCCGGTACCGTAAGGGGGCAAATAGGCTTGGTTGGCCCTGACTACCTGCTGGCACGCGTCAATAAACATTTCGGCGGGTACAGCCGGCATCAGCAAGCGGGCGGCGCTGCGGGCCATACGCTGGGCGTTTTGGTCAGGCCGAAAGAGGTTGATGCTGCCGTCGGCGCAGCGGTACGCTTTGAGCCCTTCAAAGCACTGCTGACCGTAGTGCAGCGCTGTAGAGCTTTCGCTGATATGCACCTGCGCGTCGGGGGTCAGCTCGCCCGCTTGCCAGGCGCCGTTTCGCCAGTGGGCGCGGTAACGCAGCGGCGTTTTGAGGTACTGAAAGCCCAGGTTGTTCCAGTCTAGGGTGGTGGGGTCGGGTACGGCTGGAATGATGGTGGCGGTCATGCCCTATGATACCGCGCCGGGCGTAAAGTCGCAGAAGTGCTGGAAGGAAATGCTGGCAGGCTGAGACGGAGTTTTTACCCCTGAGCGTCTACCTTTCTCCGGCCTGGCTGCCAGCACCTTACCCTATCTGCCTGACCTGTCCTTGACTTTTATCTGCTTAGACGCTAAAACTGGCAAACTTAGTTATCGCCCTCCAAATGTGGCGGAGCTTGACCACCTTACCTAGTGTTGTGCCGTGATTTTGTCAGCTCCGGCTGACGCAAATTGACCTGTGTTTTCTACAGAGTTATCCACACCCCCTGTGGATAACTCTGTGGATAACTTGGTTTGACACCTGACGCTGCCTTTTGAGGTGGCACTATAAAAGGGCACTTTTACTTGTGTAGGGGCATAAAAATGGGCTTACCCCTTGTCAAAGCCGCGCCAAAAAGTTATCCACAGGGCTACGTTTCACTGTGGATAACTTTGGGTAAACACCTGGGCGGCCTGGTGCGCGGTGCGGACAAAGGCCCTCACCAGCGCGGGGTCTTTGACACCAGGCTGACATTCCAAGCGGGTGACGGCATCTACACCAGCGGGTCGCAAGGTGGTGATGGCCTGCGCTACGTTTTCAGGCCCCAGACCGCCTGCTAGCCAAGCGCCTGCGGGAAAATGTGGAGCCAGGGCCGCCCAGTCTATAGGCTGACCGCTGCCAGGTTGCGGCGCGTCTATCAGCCAGGTGAGGGCCGCGCTGGGCAGGGGCAGATCCGTGTTGCTCAGGTTACGGGCATTCAGGTCATGGACACTCAGTGCCAGCAAAACCGGGTAATACTGGGCGATGGTCTGCGCTCCCCGCTGCGACTGCGCCCCGTGAAGCTGCACGCTGCTGAGCCTAGCGGCGTCTGCCACGCGCAGTATTTCGTCTAGTCCCTGGTGCATGAAGACGCCCACGCGGGCCACTGTGGGGCCGACGCTCAGCGCAATGTTGCGGGCTTGTGGCGGCGTAATCTGGCGCTTGCTGCCAGGGGCAAAGATAAGCCCGAGCGCGTCTGCGCCGGCCTGGGCTGCCAGTAGGCCGTCTTGGGGGGTGGTGGTGCCGCAGATTTTGACCCTGATACCAGACATCTGCTAGGCATAGTAGTGGAAAGAAGGGGGTGAGTAGCTGTGAAACATTGCGGCGGGGCCAGGAGGCAAGATGAAGGCCTGGTGTCCACAGGGTGATATCAGTAGGGTTGAGCCATACAGCCAGGTAGGAAACCCGCCGCAACTGATACGGATTCCGATTGATTCAGTGCAGTTCTGAATCAATCCGAGCGGACGCGAGTGGGAACAGCATACGGGTTTCGCGGTATGGAGCCGCAGGCGGTGTCTTCCCGACTGTGGTGGAATTTAGCGGCAGTCCGTATGAGCAGACATCAGGCTGAACAAATGGTGTTAGTCTCCGAAGAGCGATTGACAGAAACCTTAAGGGAGGTAGACGGATGACCAAAGTAGGCATTGTTGGTACAGGTTTTGTGGGAGCGACCACCGCGTATGCGCTGACCTTGCGCGGGTCTTGCAGCGAGTTAGTGCTGGTAGACAAAGACACCAAGCGTGCTCAGGCCGAAGCCGAGGACGTGGGCCACGCCGCGCCCGTGAGCCACGGCCTGCGGATCAATGCGGGCGACGCAGCCGCGCTAGAAGGCTCTCAAGTGGTGATTATCACCGCAGGGGCCAATCAGCAGCCTGAAGAAACCCGCCTAGACTTGCTGGGCAAAAACGCCGCTATCTTCCGCGAGCTGATTCCGCAAGTGGCTCAAGCCGCGCCCGGTGCGGTGCTGCTGATTGCCAGCAACCCTGTGGACGTGCTGACGCAACTGGTGATACAACTGGCCCCTGAGCACGCGGTCTTGGGTTCGGGTACGGTGCTTGACAGCGCCAGACTGCGCTACCTTATCGGACAACACGCCCAGGTAGACCCCACCCATGTACACGGGTATGTGCTGGGTGAGCACGGCGACAGCGAAGTGATTGCCTGGAGCACCGTGAGCGTGGCGGGCTTGCCGATTGACGAATTTATGGAAGCCCGGCGTCTGCCCTGGACAGCCGCTATACGTGCTGAGATAGAACAAGGTACGCGCGGTGCGGCGGCGAGCATCATTCAGGGCAAGCGGGCAACCTATTACGGCATTGCAGCGGCGCTAGCCCGCATTACCGAGCGTATTCTGGGCAACCGTCAAGCTGTGCTGACTGTCAGCGCACCGACTCCTGAGTTTGGTGGCGTGTGTCTGAGCCTGCCGCGCATTGTAGACGCGCGTGGCGTGGTGGATACGGTGATGCCCGACCTCACCTCTGAGGAGCACCAAGCCCTGCAGCGCAGCGCAGAGGTCTTGCAACAAGCGGTAGCCGCGTTATAGGAACCCGTATCTTTTCTCACTCACACCCCACCGTATAAGTTAAGCGCCTAAAATCTGTCGCAGATTGAGGACAAACACCTGAAAGCTCAGTGCAGGGTTGGCATAGGCTTCTAGGGCTTCTTGCAAGGCTTCTAGGGCGCGGTCGGCCTCTGTACGGGCCGCTAGGCTGAGCTCTTGCTGCCACACAAAGCGCAGGGCTTCAGGGTGCAGGGCGGGGTCAAAGGTCGGCTCGAGCGCCTGGGCTGCTTGTAGTGCAGGCCACAAGCCTTGCTGGGCGGTGTGGGTCAGGGTGCGGGCGTCTTGTAAAGCGCTCTGGATGTTGCCGAGCTGCTCAAGTAGTCCTGCGCGCCCGGCGGCAAAGTGGAGGAGTTCAGACGTAGCGCTGTGGCCCTGCTGTTCGCTTTGGGCCAGCCACTCGCCGTCGGTGATAGGCGGCACTTGCAAGCGCCCTGACCGACTGACCAACGTGGGGATCATGGCCCGCACGTCTTCGGTCAAAAACAAAAACAGTGCGCCGTGGGGCGGTTGCTCTACCAGTTTGAGCAGGGCGTTGGCGGCTTGTTCGTTGAGGTACTCGGCCCCGTCAACCACCACCACGCGGCGGCGGTAGGTGGGACGCACCTCCAGAAACTCGTAGACGTGCTGCTCATAGTCATGCCCATCATCACGCGAGGCGACGACGGCGCTCACCGGAATCACCTTGCGACGCGACGCTTTGCCTTTGGCCGTCTGTACGGGTGGGGCGAGCAGCAGCACGTCGGGGTGATGTCCAGCCAGCAGTGCGCGGCAAGACGGACACACGCCGCAGGGTACCGAGCCGGGTGTAAGGTGAGCGCAGTTGTGCAGCGCTGCTACCTGCATAGCCAGTTGCCGTTTGCCCACCCGCGCAGGCCCGCTGAGTACCCAGGCATTGCCCTGTTTGACCGCCAGGTGTGCCAGTAGCTGCTGGTGGCTCGGGGCTAAATGTGTCATTGAAGGCGGCAGACTCACGCGGCTAGCGCCCCAGGCTCAGGCGTGTGCCCATCACGTCAGGCAGCCCCGCCTGCGTGATGTCTTGCTGGGTGCGGGCGATGTCATACGGCACGCGGTACACGCGCATCTGGTTGCGAGCGGTGTCAAAGGTGGCGTAGCTGGCCTGCGGGTTGCCGTCGCGGGGTTGGCCCACCGATCCAGGGTTGAGGATCACACGGGCACTGGGCGGGGCCAAATAGTTGCCGCCCTGCTCAAAAGACTGGTGCTTAACCCACTCGCCTACCGGAGCGTTGAGGGTGGCGTACACAGACGGCAGATGGGTATGGCCCACAAAAGCAATGCGCCCCAGCCACTCTTGAAATGCGTCGCGGGCGGCAGTCAGCGAGTCGGTGTAGGTGTCCAGACTGGTGGGTGAGCCGTGGCGGTAGCGGATACCCAGTTGGCTGTCTTCGGCGCCGTCTTGCCAGGTGGCGACCCAGGCCAGGTCAGCGGGGTCAAGCTGCGTCAGTTGCCAGCGGAGCACCTCGCTGACCAGGCCCTCGTCAGGGGCCTCGCCGCTCGCCAGCCGCAGCGCCAGCGCGTCATGGTTGCCCAGCAAAAAGCGCGTACCATAAGCAGGGTTAAGCCCGCGCAGGGTGGCAAGCACCTCGCGGGGATTGGGGCCGTAGCCCAGCACGTCACCCAGGCTCACCACCTGGTCAACAGGCTTGTCCTGGGCGTGCTCAAGCACCGCCTGTAGCGCGGCCTGGTTGGCGTGAATATCAGAGAGCAACAGCAGCCGCATAGTGTTCCATCATAAACCCTGAGGCGCAGGGGCACATCACATTGACCTCATTCTCCCCAGTCTTGGCCTGGCCCCGCCGCCGCTGGACGCGGGTTACTGCTTATAC
>JAGLBF010000131.1 GCA_018260375.1 Deinococcus sp. | reverse complement strand
ATCCGCCCTGATTGATTCGGAAGTACGCCAAATCAATCGGAATCCGTATCATACAGATTCCATCTGGTTATTTTAGATTCAACCGCAGTCCGGATAAGGATGGGGTTCTTAGCAGGCCTTTTGAGTCCCCTAGCCCCGGTCAGCCAGCAGGCCTAGCAGTGCATCCAGGCTGAGGGCTAGCAGTGCGCTGAGTACCGCCCCCATCAGCACCAGTCCTGTATTTTGCTGTGAAAGGCCGTTGATAATCAGCAAGCCTAGCCCGCCCGCGCCCAATGCCGCGCCAATAGTCGCCGTACCCACGTTATACACCGTGCTGGTGCGTATTCCAGCCAGCAGCACAGGCAGGCTGAGCGGCAACTCTACACGGCGCAGTTGTTGGCTGCTGGTCATACCCATGCCCCGCGCGGCGTCCTTGAGGGCGGGGTCTACCGACAGCAGGCCGGCCACGCCGTTTGACACCACCGGCACCAAGCCGTACAGCACCAAGCCCAGCAGTGTCGGTTTTAAGCCCAGCCCCAGTGTCGGCACGGCCAGCGCCAAAATGGCCAATGTGGGTACGGTCTGGCCCAGTCCAGTCAGCGTCTCGGTAAGCTGCATCAGGGCGGCACGCCCAGGGCGGGTGACGATGATGGCAAGCGGCACCCCCAGCAGCAGCACGACCACCTCAGCCCCCAGCACCAGCCCTAGGTGAACCAGTGCCAGTTGCCACAGTGGGCCTGTGCCTGTTTCAAGCCCCGCGCCGTTGGTCAGCGGCAACAGCAAAGGCCTGAGCACGCCAGGAATCAGCGCAATACTCAGCAGCGCGGGCCAAAACAGCGCGCCTAGCCACCGGCTCCACTGCCGGCTGCGCGGTTTGGAGGAAGGGGCGCTCATACGCTGTCTCTTTCCAGCGCCCGCCAGGTGATCACACCCAGGACTTGACCGTCTTCGCCCACCACAGCCAGGGCTTCGGTGCCTTCGCGCAGCATGATGCTCAGGGCGCTGCGAGCGTTGAGGTCGGCGGGTACGTGTGGCAGGCCCGCCGACCGCTGCGCGTCACTGGGCTGCATCAGCGCCTTTACTTTGACGCCTGCCAGCTGGCGCAGCGCCGCGTCTTCACCCAAAAATTGCCGCACAAAATCGCTGGTGGGGCGGCGCACCAGGTCGTCAGGCGTACCAAACTGGGCCAGTTCACCGCTTTGCATCAGCGCTATGTGGTCACCCATCCGCAGGGCTTCGTCAATGTCGTGTGTCACCAGCACAATGGTCTTTTTGAGGCGGCGCTGAATATCCAAAAAAGCGTCTTGCACCATGTCGCGGGCCAGCGGGTCAAGTGCACCAAAGGGTTCGTCCATCAGCAGTACAGGCGGGTCAGCCGCCAGCGCGCGCGCCACCCCCACACGCTGCTGTTGCCCGCCCGACAGCTCTTGTGGGCGCTTGTTGGCAAAGCGCTCAGGCTCCAGGCCCACCATATCAAGCAACTCCAGCACCCGTACTTTGGTCTGGGCTTTGGGCTGGCCCAGCAGGTCTGGCACGGTGGCGATATTCTGGGCGACGGTGAGGTGAGGAAAGAGCCCGATTTGCTGAATGACGTACCCGATGCGCCGCCGCAACTCTTCGGGGCGCTGGCTGTAGATGGTCTGCCCGTCGATGAGCACGCTGCCGCCCGTCGGTTCAATCAGGCGGTTGATCATCCGCAGGGTGGTGGTTTTACCGCAGCCTGACGGCCCCAGCAGCGCCGTGATTTCGCCACTGGGAAAAGTCAGCGTGAGGTCTTTGACGGCGTAAAATTCGCTACCCGTCTGGGGGTTGGTGTAGCGCTTTTCCAGGTGTTGAAGTTCAATCATATAGGGAGTCTCGGCAAAAGCAGGCGTAGGGAAGCAGATGTGTAGATACGGGCATCAGCGCCCCCGTCCCAGCAGTCCCAGTGGTCGGCCGGTCAGCGTCTCCAGGGCGCGCAGCAGCATGTCCAGGACAATGGCGAGGGCGGCGGCGGGAATGACCCCCAGCAAAATAAGGTCAGCCGCTCCACTTTGCATACCGCTAAAGATAAAGTAGCCCAGCCCGCCAGCGCCGATCAGCTGCGCTACGCTTGCCACACCCACCAGCATCACAGCGGCCTGACGCACCCCGCTCAGCCACACAGGTAGGGCCAGCGGCAGTTGAACCCGCCAAAAGCGTTGGTTGTCGGTCATGCCCATGCCCCGCGCCGCGTCCATCACGCCGCTGGGTACGCCGCGCAGCGCCACGAGCCCGTTGCGTACAATCGGCAGAAGGGCGTACAAGGTCATGGCACATAGGGCAGGCGCAGTGCCAATGCCGCTGATGCCTGCCTCGCGCAGCGCGGGAAAGTGGCTAGAGAGGGCCGCCAGTGGCGCAATCAAGAGGCCCAGCAGGGCCAAACTGGGTATAGTCTGGATGCCGCCTGCGACACTCATCACCACGCTGGATACCTGGTTGCTGCGAGAAGCCCACACCGCCAGCGGCGCAGAGATAAGTACCGCCAGGCCCAAGCCCGATAACACCAGGCGGATATGCTGTCCGAGTTCCTGCGCTACGCGGCCCTGATGCACGCTGAATTCTTGCACCACAGACCAGTGCCTCAGCCCAGGCCAGTACCCCAGTTCCCCGCCCGCGAGCACCAGCAGCAACAGTGCTAACCACAGCCAGCGCAACCACTGGGCCTGACGCAGTTGCCCGGCGATGAGGCCCGCGCCGTATAGGGCTACGCCTGATCCCAGCAGCCACAGCCACCAGCCGCTGCTGGCACTGGCCCGCGCTACAGCACCGCTGTCTGCTACGGCTGAGGTGGTGGCCTGCCCCAGCCACACCGTGCCCAGCGCTAAAGCTAGGGCGGCGATCACCGCGACAGCCCTGGGCCAAAATCGCCCCGCCAGCGGCAACGCCAGCGCCAACAAGAGCCCCAACATCACTGTGGGCGCAGGCAGGTGGAGGTAATGCCCCGGTGCCAGCCGGTTGGGCCGCAGCATCACCCAGGGCAGCACGCTTGCTGCCAGCATAGGCAAAGCCGCCAGCCACAACACGGCTTGTAGGTCGCCCCCCAGCGCCAGCCCCCCCAGCGTTAGCCGGTTGGGTTGCGGTGTTGCTGGTGGCGGTAACGGTGACGTGGCGCGGAGAGCAGACAAGGCGGGGGGAACTCCTGAAGGGGGTGAGCTAAGGTGTCAGGCTACAAGATGACCTGACTAAAAGACAACAAGCTACTTGATAAGGCCTTTGCTTTTCAGGTAACTGCTCGCTACCTGAGCGGGCGTTTTGCCTTCCAGTGAAACCTGACCGTTGAGCTGCTGCATGGTTTTGGCCTCCAGCGTAGCAAAGACCCTGTTGAGTATGCCGGCAATCTGGGGATTGGCTTTGAGGGTACTGCTGCGGATAATCGGCGAGGGCTGGTAGACTGCCTGTGCGCCTTTGGGGTCGCTGAGGGCCACCAGATTCAGGGCCGAGAGCGTGGCGTCGGTGCCGTAGGCCATCGCACCATTGACGCCGTTGCTGCCCGCCGAGGCCGCTTGCTGGGTCAGCGTGGGCGTTGCTCCTGCCAGCACCAGCTTTTGGCCGGGTTTGAGCTTAAAGTCGTACGCTTTTTCAAAGGCGGGCATGGTGTCGGGACGGTTAAAGAACTCGGGGCTGCCCGCAATCTTAAACGCGCCGCCGCTGTTCAGGTACTTGGCGAGGTCGGCCACCGATGTTAGGTTGTTCTTTTTGGCAAAGGCTTCGGGTAGGGCGATAACCCAGGTGTTGTTGATGTTGGCGGGGGTTAGCCAGGTAATGCCCTGCTTAGCGTCTAGCTGCAGAGCCAGCTTAAAGATAGCTAAGGGGTTACCTGCCTGCTTTGGGGTGATGTGGGCAGAGGGGAAAAAGTACACGGCGTTGCCCGTATATTCGGGGTATACGTCCACCTCGCCTGCCAAAATTGCCTTGCGCAGCACACCTGTATCGCCCAGTGAGGTTTTGTCAGTGACAGGCAGGCCGGCGTTTTTTAGGCTGAGCAGCACCATCTGGCCCAGAATCTGTGCTTCGGGGTCTAATTTACTGCCCACCACAATGTTCTTGGCAGCGGCGGCAGGTACCAAGGCCAGCAGGCTCAGCAAAAGGGCAAGTCGGGTCGGTTTGAAGTTCAACATGGTGGGCCTCCGTGGGGGGGTATAAGTGGGAGAACAGGCATCAAGGATAACGCAGTGTAGCGTCACTTGGGCTGTGTCACTTGGGCTGTGGCAGTTTCATTTTTTGAAGCGCGGGTAGGGTTAAGGCGGCCTGACTGCTTATAACGCGAGAAGCGCAATCTCATTCCAGGTTTGAAAAGCGGTTTTCTGGTTGCTTGGTCGGGTTTCGGCTGTTATGGCCGTTCACGTATGTTGGTAGAGATTACTGGTTCTGGCGTGCAGAGCAAGGAATTCCTGTGCTTTTTTCACATTCTTGCAATCGTTCTGGCTTCGCTCAACTTGTTGCCTCTGGCTGTGAAAGTCACCTCACGGTGTTCTGCGCCGTAGTTCCTTATTCTGTATGACCTTCCTAGAAGAGCAGGGTCATGTTCCAGAGCAGCCGAAACGGAGCTTGTGCTGAGCCTGCCTGGATACTGGGCCTATCCTTAACCTTAGGTTAACTTTCTCGATGTGCCAGCAGAGGCACCCTGTGCAGCAGAAGTGCCAAAATACGGCATGTTAACCGAATCTGACGGAACAGACGTTCAGACCCAACAAGACGGCGAGGGCACACTCTTTGAGCGCCGCTACTGGGCCGATGTGCAGCATTCAGTCTTTACGCCTGAGGACGTCATGACCTACATCAAGAGCCACTTCAATGACTTTAGCCCTGACCTGTTGGCAAAATTTGAAAAGACAGAGGGTCAGGAAGAGGTGATGTCTGAAGGGGACGAGATGAGCATAGAGATCCTGGGGCCATGGAACGGCGACGTGCGGGTGACCCACTCGGAGGCGACTTGGTTTGAACTGATCACGCTTGAAGGGCATCCTGAAGCGGGCACTATCCGGTTTAAGGCCACCGAGTTGCCAGACGTGCCGGGTGGCGTGCATTTCGAGATTCGCTCACTGGCACGGGCCAGAGACAATATTGTGGCGCTCGCGCATGAAAAGCTCGGCATTGGCATGGTGGTGCAAGAAAGGATGTGGCGTGAATTTTGCACCCGTGTGGCTGACTTTACGCACGGCGAACTGATCGGTGAAGTTCAGTCAAGGACGCTCAACCGGGACGAAGAGTCTTGGTGGGCAGGCGTGTGAAGTCCCGGCCACCACTGTACGAACTGCAAAAGGCCCGGCTTGAAGCCTACCGCCAAGCGCAAGACAGCTACGATGATCGCCGCAGCAGCGAATACACGGCCGCCAACGGCTGGCATATTGACGACTATGAGCAAGACTTGCCAGCAGAGCGTCCCGGCCCGCCAGAGCAGCGCGGCTCCTTTGAGGCGGCAAAAAACGTCCTGCGCAACTATTCTTTTCCGCCGCCCGACCTGATTACGGGTGTCTTTGTGCCCGATACCCCACTTGCTCAGCGCGTCATGGCCCTGCGCGGGCGTTTCCTGATCTTTACGTTTTGGTTCGGTGTGCGAATCAGCAACGTGGTTGACGAGCTTAGACCCCTCCCAGACGGCGGACATGAGGCGGTTTGGGGTTACAGCTACCGCACCTTGCAGGGCCACTTTGAGCAGGGTCAAATTGAATTTACGGTACACAAACATATAGATACGGGGCGAATCATCTTTAAGATTCACGCGGTATCTAAAACAGGTTATATTCAAAATCCGTTTTACCGTCTGGGCTTTAAGATATTTGGACGTCTTTTGCAGCGGCGCTTTGCCTATGGATCTCTCAAACGCACCCTGCATCAAGTTCAGGACATGCTGCGAACTGGTCAGGGCTGGCCGCCAGCCGAAGAACAGACCCCTGAAGTGGTGAGCGCCGCCGAGATTCCTGATCACGTCGTCAAAAAGGTGGTTGATGAGGGCCAGTAGCCTTTGAAGCCTGGTAAGCGGGCCTAGCATTCGGACGACTGCTAGAGGGTGTCAGCAAAGCATTACTAAAAGTTCTTTGGATTTATTAAATAACA
>JAGLBF010000011.1:2756-30109 GCA_018260375.1 Deinococcus sp. | reverse complement strand
AATCCGCTAAATTTCGGCCTCAAGGCCGCCTAAAACTGCACGAACCATTGATAAGAGCGGCTTTATCCCGGACACATCTGGCTACGCTGGCTCTAAGCTCTGCGCCAGCCAGGTGGCAAACTCAGGCAGAGCGCGGTTGACCTGAAGGGCCACTATTTCAGGGATTTCATAGCTGTGGCGGCTGCGAATAAACTGTTCTAGCTCGGGGTATTTTTCGCCGCTGGTTTTTATCAGCAGCATGGTTTCAGGTTCTTCAACCACTTCGCCGTTCCAGCGGTAAGCCGACTGGGTGGGCAGCATATTGACGCAGGCGGCCAGGCGCTCATGCACAATAGCGCGGGCCAGTTCAGCGGCCTGGGCTGGTAATATTGTAACCAAAACGACAAGAGACATGCAGGCAGTATAGAGCTTTGGTCAACATTACATTGTGGTGATAACCCTAGGCCTACAGGCGGGCGTAGGATCACCCGCCTGTAGGCGTTTACCGAGTGTTCAACACGGTTCAAGTCAGCATATCTGTATTATACGGACTGCCGCTCCATTCCACCACAGTCGGAAAAGCGCCGCCTGCGGCTCCATACCGCGCAGTCCGTATGCTGTTCCCACTCGCATCCGCTCGGATTGATTCGGAAGTACGCCAAATCAATCGGAATCCGTATTACCGCTCCTCAAAGGCCCCCAGCTTTCTAAAGCGTTCGGCGCGGCCTTGTTGCCACTGCTCAGGCGATTGCTGCGCCAGTTCATCAAGGTGGCGGCTAACCACTTGGCCTAGGTTGTGGGCAGCTTGCTGCGGGTTCAGGTGCGCTCCGCCTGCTGGCTCGGCAATTACCTCCTCAACAATACCGAGCGCTAGTAAATCGGGTGCGGTGAGCTTAAGCGCTTCGGCGGCAGTGGGGGCTTTGCTGGCATCTTTCCAAATGATACTGGCGGCGCCTTCGGGTGAAATCACCGAGTACCAGGCATTTTCCATAATCAGTACGCGGTTGCCGATGCCGATAGCGAGCGCTCCACCGCTGCCGCCCTCGCCAATCACAGCGCACACCGCTGGCACCTTCAGGCGGCTCATGCGCTGAATGCTCTCGGCAATGGCCCAGCCCTGCCCGCGCTCCTCGGCCTCTAGCCCTGGGTATGCGCCCTGGGTGTCAATCAGCGCCACGACGGGCAGACCGAACTTGTCGGCCAGGTCCATCAGCCGCACGGCTTTGCGGTAGCCTTCGGGGTTGGCGCTGCCAAAACGCCGCTTGATCTTGTCTTTGGTATCGCGGCCTTTTTGCTGCAAAAGCAGCATCACCCGCCGCCCCTGCCAGTACGCTGGCCCGCCGATCAGCGCTTGGTCATCGCCGTACACCCTGTCGCCGTGCAGCTCTACAAAGTCGGTGCAGATCCACTCGGCGTAGTCCAGCGCGGTGGGGCGGCCTGCGGTACGCGCCAGTTGTACGCGCTCCCAGCGGCTGGGAAGCTTTTGCGAGTGCAGTTCCTGCAACTGTTCACGCAGCGGGCCTAGCGCCAAGTCAAGGTTCTGGCCCGTGTCGTGGGCGGTTTGTTCAAGGTCGCGGATACGGTCTTGAAGCTGATCAATGCTGTGCTGAGCGCTGCTTGCCGCGTGGTCAGGCGGGGTTGGGACAGGTTTAGACATGGTGGTGTTCACCTTCTTGCGGTGCAGGTTGTGACGCTCCAGCTTCTGATGCTCCGGCTTCTGATGATTTGGCCGGCACTTTAGGCCCTATACGGGCCTGCAAAAGCCTCAATAACTTGCTCAGCTCGGCCCGCTGTTCACGGCGGTCAGTGACCATATCCACCATGCCGTGGGTTAGCAAAAATTCGGCCCGCTGAAAGCCTTCGGGCAGATTTTGGCGGATGGTCTGCTGTATCACGCGGGGGCCAGCAAAGCCAATAAGCGCACCTGGCTCGGCGATAATCACGTCGGCGATGGTGGCCAAGCTCGCCGTCACGCCGCCGGTGGTGGGGTCAGACAAAATGCTGATATAGGGCAGCCCGCGCCTCGCTAAGCCCTCTAGAGCGATCGTGGTTTTGGCCATTTGCATCAGCGACAAAGCGCTTTCTTGCATTCTGGCCCCACCTGAGGCGGCTACCAGCACAAAAGGAATGCCCTCTGCAGCGGCGCGTTCAGCAGCGCGGGCAATCTCCTCGCCCACCACGCTGCCCATGCTGCCACCCGAAAACTCAAAGTCCATAATGGCAAGCGCAACTGGCAGACCGTCAAGCTCACCGCGCCCTGTCAAGATGGCGTCGGGGCGGCCTGTCTTTTGCTGGGCGCGTTTTAGGCGATCGGGGTAGGTTTCGGTGTCGTGAAACTCCAGCGCATCTACAGGCCAGATGTGACCCGACCAGACCTCTAGCGGCCCGTCAAGCAGCACGTCGGCCCGCTTTTGCGGATTGACGCGGTTATGAAAGCCGCATTTGGGGCAGACATACAGTTGCTGCTCAAGCTCGCGCAAATAGATATTGGCTTTGCACTTGGGGCATTTAGCCCATAGGTCGGGGGTATCTTGCTCGGCCCGGTTCACCTGGGGCTTTCTACGGGGGAAAAAACGGTCAAGCGCCACAAAATCTCCTTTTAGTATAGGACATTGTACCTGCTACGCGCTGAACTCAGTCTAATACCGTCTAATAAGGATTCCGATTTGAATCGTGCTGAATACGCGGTGAAAGCAGGCTAGCGGGCACATCCATCCGCACTACTCCAGCGGATACGGCAAGGTGCCTTCATACAAAGCGCGCCCCACAATGGCGCCTTCTATGTTCAGCTCTTGCAATAAGGCCACGTCGCTCTGGTCAGCCACGCCGCCGCCCACAAGCAGGGTGTTGAGCCACAAGCGGCGCACCTGGCCCATCAGGTCGCGGTCAAGGCCCCTGAGGGTTCCGTCGCGGCTCACATCGGTAAAAATAAGGTGCTCTAAACCGGCGGCGGCCAGCTGGGTGGTCAGCTCGGCGACCTGTACGCCGCTGCCCTGCGCCCAGCCGTGGGTGGCGGCCTCTAGCTGGCCTGATTCGCTTAGGCGGGCGTCTATGCTCACCACCACCGCCTCGGAGCCGTGCGCCTGCAACAACTCGCTCACCAGCGCAGGCCGGGCAACAGCGGCCGTGCCGATGACCACCCGCGACACGCCCAGGCGCAGCAAGTCGTCGGCGGCCTGGCGACTGCGGACACCGCCGCCCACCTCTACAGGTACGCCTACCTCGCGCACCATATGGGCTATCAGGTCACGGTTATCGCCCTTGCCCGTCGCTGCGTCTAGGTCTACCAGGTGCAACATAGTGGCCCCCAGGCTGACCCAATGCTGCGCTGCCCTCAGAGGCGAATCAAAATACACCGTTTCACGCTCTGGATCGCCTTCATACAGCCGCACAGCGCGGCCCCGCTGAATATCCACGCAGGGCAAAATGACGGGAGACAGTGGGCGCCGGGTCACTGTAGACTCGGTTGTAGGGGGCAGTGTCATGCGCCAAGTGTAGAGCAAGACAGGGGATAACACGTATTCCGCTTCATTCCAGCACAGTCCCAAAGGCACCGCTCTGCGCTTTCATGCCGCGCAGTAAGGTGTAAGTGGCAGTCCGTAGTCCGTACCAGACCATCTGCGGCTCAGAACAGCCTACACATCCAGCAAGCCCGCCAGCACTGCAAAAGGATGCGGCTGACGTGGGCGCAATGTGCAAAAACTGCCCACCACTCCGCCCGCGCCTTCTGGCTCTACGCGGTGGGGACACGTGGGGCACTCAGGAAATTCCAGGGCTGTATAGGCCAAATCATGCTCATGGCTGGCGATGTCCCAGTACCGCCCGCAGCCCGCGTAGTAGCTTTGGATAGGAGGCTGGGTGCTGACACCTGCTGTGCGCTTACTCGCCTGCTTACTCAAGGTTGGCAATCCCCTCACGGATGGCGTAGAGCGCGGCCTGGGTGCGGTTGTTAAGCTGTAACTTGGTGAATATCTCGCTCAGGCGGTTGCGCACCGTCTTTTCAGAGATGTCTAAGCGCATGGCAATGTCTTGGTTAGAAAACCCCTGGGCCAGCAACTTAAGAATCATGGTTTCGCGCTCGTTAAGGTCGGCATGTTTGCCTGTAGGCAGCACTTCACGCTTGTCGCGGAAGTCGTCGAGTACGCTCTGGGCCATTTCGGGGTCAAGCATCGCCTCGCCCGCCGCCACACGTTTTATCGCATCTAGTAAGGTCGCTGCGTCCGCGTCTTTGAGGATGTAGCCGCGTGCTCCTGCCTTGACCGCCTCAAACACATAACGGTCTTGCCGGTACATGGTAATCATAATGACCTTGGCATCTTTGTCTATTTCCAGAATATTCTGCGTGGCTTTTACCCCGTCTAATTCAGGCATTTGAATATCCATCAAGATCACGTCGGGGTGGGTTTCGGCGGCGTAGCGTATGGCCTCACGCCCGTTGGCGGCCTCGCCAATGACCCGCATGCCTTCACTTTCAAGCAAGCTGCGTAAACCTTGGCGAAACAGAGCGTGGTCATCAGCCAGGAGGACTCTTATCATGCCCTAGTGTAGCGGCAAGCGGCAGGCCGTACTGTGTGTTGAGGGTATAGACGCCGGCCCTGCATATAGAAGTACGCTGGGCGGCTGATGCCCAGTGAATGTTTTAACCACCCCTCGCCCCTAGCGCCGCGAATAATCCGCTACACTAGGGCATGATGACGTGGTTTGACGCGCTGCTGGTCACACTCCTGGGGCTTGTTACGGCGCTGGGTATGCGGCGCGGTCTGGCGGGGGGGGTTTGGGGCCTGGGCGCAGTGGCTTTGTGCTGGCTGAGTAACCTGTTCAGCGGCCCCGCTGGGCTAGTCAGCGCCCTGCTGCTCAGCGCGGGCCTGGGTGTGGCCACCAAAAGGCTCAGGCCACAGTCAGGGCATACCCCGCTGTGGCATATGGTGCTGGGCAGCCTGGGCGGCTTTGCTTTTGGACTGTTGGTTATTTGTACGCTGGCACTTGGTTTTCCCGTTCAGAAACTGGCTCATCAGCGAACCTACCCTTCGGCAGACATGCTCTCCAGGCCGCTGTATCTGGCGATCAAGGATTCATATATCCAAAACAGCTTACAAGGCGCGTGGGTACAGAAAAGCGCCTTGCAGCAACTGCTGGTACCTGACCAGGTGCGCAGTAAGCCTTAATTTCCGCCCAGCCACCCCAACGGGGCAGGAATCTGAGGCTAGTTGATGAGGCGCTTATAGCTTCAAATGTATTTTTTGACGGCTTCTAAAGGTGCGCCGCCTTTCTTACCGTGCTGGAATGGAGCGGCAGTCCGTATGATACGGATTCCGATTGATTCAGTGCAGTTCTGAATCAATCCGAGCGGACGCGAGTGGGAACAGCATACGGGTTTCGCGGTATGGAGCCGCAGGCGGTGTCTTCCCGACTGTGGTGGAATTTAGCGGAATGCGTATGAGTCACCCCTGACTGAGTGCCCGCTGATACAGGTTCTGGTACTTGTGGGCGCTGGCTTCCCAGGAAAAATCTAGCTGCATACCGCTTGCGACGCGCTGCGCCCAGACTTGGGGATGGTCAATCACGGCGCGGGCTTGCTGGGCGGCTTGAGCCAGTGCTTCAGGGAGGGGTTCTTCAAACAAAAAGCCCGTGTCGGCAGGTATGGTGTCTATGAGGCCGCCTGTGGCGCGGGCAATGGGCAAGGAGCCGTAGCGCAGGGCAATCATCTGTGAAAGGCCGCAAGGTTCAAAGCGGCTGGGCATCAAAAAGCCGTGTGAGCCAGCATACAGGCGGTGTGAGAGCGGCTCATTCATGCCGGTGTAGTACCTAAAGCGGTTGCTCTGGTGGGCCCAGCCGTAAAAGGCAGACTCTAGAGCGCTATCGCCATTGCCCAGCAACACCACATTCCAGTGCTGTAGCAACTCAGGCAAGGCGGCAAGCAGCAAGTCCATGCCCTTTTGCTCGACCAGGCGAGAAACACAGGCCAAAATGGGCGCGTCATCAAGCTGCATCTCGCCGCGCAGGGCAGCAATACTCGCCTGTTTGCCTGCGTAGTCGCTGTAGGGCGACACAGCGAGGTCAGTGCGCGGGTTCCAGCGTTGCTGGTCTAGTCCGTTGATGATGCCGACCAGTCGGCCCTGGGCCTGCAGCTCTTGCAACACGCCCTCTAACCCTTCGCCGTACTGCGGGGTGGTAATTTCACGGGCGTAGGTGGGGCTGACAGTGGTGGTAAAGCGCGAGTAGACCAGCCCCGCTTTCATGGGATTTAGGCTGTTGTAGTGCTCTATGCCTAGGTGTGTGAACATGTCCCAGGGTAGCCCTGTCCAGGGCATCGCGTCCGGGCCGTTCCAGCGGCCCTGGTACTGCAAATTGTGAACGGTGTACACGCTGGGCTTGCCCCGCAACGTGGCGTGAGCAATCACCAAACCCGCCACCCAGTCGTGTCCGTGCAGCAGGTCAAAGTCAATGTCTGCGCGTTCCAGGGCATAAAATACGCTGCGGCTCCAGTGCGAAAAGCGCCACACATCGTCGCTGTGGTACATCCCAGGGCGCAAAAAGTCGGGGGTTTGTAAAAAGAGGTGGCGCACATTGTTGCGCACAATTTGGCCCAGCTTGAGGCCGCCTTCACTCCAAATAAGTTCGGGTTCACCATTCAGGCTTTCGTACCAAGGCGAGAGCACGCTGAGCTGCATGCCCAGTGTAGCCTCAACGGCGGGGAGCGCCCCCAGCACATCGGCAAGGCCGCCCGTGCGTGAGAAGGGATACACTTCTGAGGTCACGTGGAAGACATGCATGCCAACATGCTAGCGCGCCTGCGCAGCTTCTGTGACGTATTCTGCATCTTCTTTATACGCACTTTGACAGCACGGGGCAGGCTGTGTTACACTTCATGCCGCAAAGTAAGGCGGCTACCGCTTCACCATTTGCGCGCGCTGGCACGGTACTGTGAGCGCTGGCACGGCACTGTAGCCAAGTGGTAAGGCAGAGCTCTGCAAAAGCTCCACCACCAGTTCGAGTCTGGTCAGTGCCTCCAAATCTTTACCCTATACCCTGTACCAACATCTAGAACCGTAGCTCAGGGGTAGAGCACTACCTTGACACGGTAGGGGTCAGGGGTTCAAATCCCCTCGGTTCTACCAGAAAAAAAGCCCGCCTAGTGCGGGTTTTTTCGTTTTGCTGTTGTCTGCTTGTAGTTCACTGCCAACCCGTTTACTGCCCGCGCACGCTTATGCTGATGTAGCAGCGCAGCCGCTAAGGGCCTCTTGGGCAGCGGGGTCGCGTGCATCTAAGGGTGGGTGGAAAATGTCGTTAGGGTCAGATGCGGTCGCGCTTGGCTAGGTTGCAGGCACGGCAAAGCAGTTGCAAGTTGCCTTCTGTACTCGCGCCGCCTAGGCTGTGCGGGATGATGTGGTCAAACTCCAAGTATTCGGTCGCCCCACACTCGCCACATTTACCCTGATCGCGCTGCCAAACAGCCAGTTTTACTTTCTGGGGAATGTGGCGGGTGGCACGCGATGTTTGCGGCATAAGCAAGTGGCGTTTGTGAATCCGCACCAGTGCATCTAAGGTAGCGGCAAGACGCAAAGGGTTATCTGTTTGATACAGGCCACTGCCTCTTTTAATACTCAGGTCAACATTGACGCCCACCAGGATTTCTTCTATACGCAAAATCTTGCCGTATTGAACAGTCCAGCCACCTTCTGGCCCGACAAAATGAAGCTGTCGATTGGTAAGTACTAAAGTACCGTGCAGATCATTGCGTCTCTTGGCCGTGATTTGCCTATAACTTACAGGCATTTCTAAATGGGCTACCTCACCACTTTCTAGTATGAGGCTGCTCTTTATAGTCGGTAACTTGCCTTTACGTATATCGCTGGCTTCCTGTAATTCATGCAACTCTTTTCTGAGTGGTAAAAGAAGCGATTCTGGAACTTCTAATAATTTTATTAGCGTTTCAAAGGTTTCAATTTCGTCACCGGTTATCTCGCCATCTGAGCGCATAAGAACGAGTGTGCGCTCTAGTAAAAGAATGGCATCACCACGTATAAATTTGAGAGCTTGGCTTGCGTCTAGTCCCTCTTGATTAATTATTCTCTGTAGATCCTGCCACTCGTGATGCTCTAGTATAGCATCAGCGCAGGCTGACAAAAAACGTCCCCGAAATTGTCGCAGACCCTCAGGATTATGGCGCAGAATAGCTGCCGACTGCAATTTACCCCAGCTCTTTTGGGACAACTCTGCAACTTGTGCAACGGGCTCATCTTCTATTACTTCGCCCCCTAGTGATTCTAAGAGAGCCTTAAGTCCACCTGAAAAACCTTCACCAATAGCTGCCACCCGCCACCCGCCTTGATGACGGTAGATCTCTATAAGCATAAGCGCACGTTCTTCATTTAGATGTGAACCACTTAGTTCAAATTGTGCCACTTCTCCATCATGTGTTTGGATCAGTACTGTGCCTGTTCCTAATCCTGAAAAGGGGGCGTCTTCACAGGTCGCTATGAGCAATAAGCGGTGTATGTGTGAAGGCAATTTCTCTAGGTCTATAGTGACAGCCTGCTGCTCTTCATTGAGTCTTAGAGCTCCTTCTGGACTCTTGGGCTGATTATAAAAGATAAAATAGCGGTCATCAGCTAATTTGCGCTGTTCATCCAAACCCAAAATGCTGATGTCTGGTATGGCGGGCATAGGTAAAGAAGTGAGTAGCTGTAACTGAGTGCACAGCGTGAGTTGAGTTAAAGGAACGCGCTGCCCGCGCTGTAAAACTTGCATACTTTACTCCCTAAAAGCCGTTTGCTCTTTGCCGCTCTGTAACCAGGTCTACTCACTTGAGCCTCAGCACCCGGCACTGGGGCTACAGGTGTCCCCACCTGTCTTATATGCCCTAGGTACACCTAGATACATTGTTATCTTGCAGACTTGAGTGTTGGGGTCTACATAGAGGCAGTCGACTGTATAGACAGTTAACCTCGCCGCTTATAGTACAGAAAAAGACTATCGTAAGCGCCAAAGTGTTCTAGGCCGTCTGCGCGACAAGCACACCGACTACCTGATTGTGCGTTTGCCACAGCATAGGCCCGTGCTCGCCATAGAGCTGGATGGTAAAAGTCATGACAATGAAAAACAGCAGTACAGGGACGCGACCAAAGATTTGGCGTTCCAAAGTGCGGGCTTACTTCTGCTACGCGTGAGGACGGAGACAGCGCACAGCGTGGAGAGCTTGCAGCAACTACTCAGCAGCAGCGGTATGCGCTAGCAACTTGAACTCATCATGGTGACGCAGGAAGGTCTCTTGTCGTACGGCGTCTGTGACCTGCATCTTATGATCCCCGTAGCAGCGTACCCGTTAGTGGCGCGTGGTCTGAGAGCCTAATGTCACGGTCAACCCACACACGCTCCATCTCAGCCCCGCTGGACAGCAGGTAGTCAATGCGCCACCCCACGTTGTTGGCGTAGGCATTGGCGCGGTTGCTCCACCAGGTGTATTCCTGTGCTGCGCCCAGATGCTCGCGGTGGTGGTCACGCAGGCCCAGCCTCAGCAAGTCAGTCAACCACTGCCGCTCGTGGGGCAAAAAGCCCGAATTTTTTTGGTTGCCGCGCCAGTTTTTGATATCTAGCTCGCTGTGTGCCACATTAAAGTCGCCACCCAGCACCAGTGGTCGGTTGCTTGACTGCTCTGCACTGAGCTGCTCTGTAATGGGCTGCTCTGTACTGGGCTGCAACTGCTGCTGCACCCAGCGGGCAAAATCAGCCATCACCTGTTCCTTAAATGCTTGCCGCGCCCCGCCCGATGTGCCACTGGGCAAGTACACGCTGGCAAAGCGTACACCTGCTATGGTGGCGGCTATCAGGCGGCCTTCGGCGTCTATCAGGGGATCGCCAAAGCCCAGCGTCACCTCGCTGATAGGCAGGCGCGACAAAATAGCAACGCCGCTGTAGCCAGGGCGCTGCGCGGCGTGCCAGCACGATTGATAGCCCAGCGGCAAAACCACTTCAGGCAAGGCGGGGGCGCGTACCTCTTGCATCAAGACTACATCAGGCTGATGCTGTGCCAGCCACGCCAGCAGCCCCTTGCGCAGCGCACTGCGCAGGCCGTTCACATTGAGGGTGGTGACGATGAGGGAGGAAGGGAGCGCAGACATAACCGCAAGAATAAAGCAAAAGATAAGGGGCTTTTACAGGCAGTGTGTACCATAAGTCCCCGTCCGCTTTGCTAGGCTAACTTATGACAGAAATACTTTTTCGCGATGAAAAGGACGGCAGCAACTTTGTGGTCGCCTCGCCAAAAGCCCAGCGGGCGCTGGACAATGTGCAAAAGTGGGCACAGAACAACCAGTTTGAGCGCATCACCTTCTGGCGTGACGCTGATGACCAGAATAAATACTGGGTACAACTGGGCGATGACCGCCTCAACTACTGGATACACGAAAGCACCTTTAGCGAAGGCAAGCACGAAGATATAGAGATGCAAATGGACTACGCCCGTGGTGCGCAGCGCCGCTCTGCTGCTGGCTACGACAAGTTTGACAAATAGACAAGTTGGATAAGTAAACAAGTTCGACAAGTAATTACAAATTCCGGTTGTATCAGGGCAGCCCTAACCATTCAGCCATAGAGCATTTGGCCTGAGGTTTACTCCAGTATCGGTATTGGTCCTAAAGCAGTGATGCTCAGCACCTCAAAGGGGCGGCGGTCAAGTACGGCTTGCACGTCTTGTGGAGTAATTTCTAGGTAACGCTTGACGCTCTGGCTGCTGCTGAGCACCTCCTGTCGGCTGAGGTAGTTCATGCCCAGTGAAAAGAGCCGGCCCTGAGGAGTTTCGGCGTGCAGCACGCTGCTGACCGCCAATTTGCGTGCCGAGCGCTGTACTTCTTGGTGGGTCACGCCGCGCTGCTGCACTTCCTGTAGCACCGCCCTGAAGGTGTCGAGCACCTGCTGCGTGCGCGTGGGGTCACAGGAAAAGCCGCCCTCAAACGTACCCGCGCCGTCATAGTCTAGGTGAGACAGGTCGGCGCTGTCGCACAGGCCCGTGTCAAGCAGTGTCCAGTACAGCCGCCCATTTTCGCCGCCGATAATGTCCGCTAGCACCTGGGCCGCTAAGCGCAGGGGGTCGTGGGTGCTGAGGCCAGGGCTACACAGGGCGACCTGGCTGCGCAACAGCTGAGCGTCTGTCTGTACACTCAGGGCACTTTTGGGGGTGTGCAGCGGATAGGCTCTGGCAAAGGCGGCGCGTGAGGGCCACTGGGCTGATAACTCGGCGGCCTGATCAAACAGCGCAGGCACATCCAACTTGCCACAGGCTACCAGGGTAACTTGCGGCGTGCCGTAGCGGGCCATAAAGTTTTGGCGCAGCGTCACTGCGTCCAGCGTGCTTACGGTGTGCGGTGTGCCGAGTATCAGGTGGCCCAGCGGATGATCGCCCCAGTACTGAGCCCGCAGCGCGTCAATCAGCCTTGTGTCGGGCTGATCGGCGTACATCTCTATTTCCTCTAAAATAACTCCACGCTCGGTGTTGATCTCGTCTGGGCGCAGTGCGGGGGTGAGCAGCACTGCCAGGGTCGCCAGCAATTCGCGCTGCTGTTCAGGCAGGGCCGCGGCGTGGTATACGGTGTGCTCGTCACTGGTAAAGGCGTTGGCATGCCCGCCCAGCGCGTCTAGCCGCTGGTTGAGTTCAGCGGCACTGACTTGATCTGAGCCTTTGAACATCAGGTGTTCCAAAAAGTGAGAGGCCCCCAGCTGCTCAGGCGCTTCGTCGCGTGCGCCCGTCGCCACAAAAACCCCCGCTGCTATGGTTTGTGCGGCGCTGTCGGCCTCTATAAGCACCTTGAGGCCGCTGGGCAGGGTGTGCAGTTCAGGCTGAATAGAGTTGGGCCGGATAGAGTTGGGCTGGATAGGAGCGCTCATAGGCAGCCTTCCAAACTCAGCGGCGCTGGCCCGGCCACAAAGAGGCTCAGCGGGCCAAACTCATACCCAGCCAAAAATTCGTTGACCTGCGACAATGTCAGCGCCTCAATCTGCTGGCGGGTGTGCTGGGGTGGTCGTACCTCGTCAAACAGCGCCAAGTCGGAGGTGAGGGCTGCTGACCGGGCGCGGATGCTCTCGGCACCAAAGACGGTACTGGCCATCAGACTTTGTTGGGCGCGGGCAAACTCGCCTGCATGAAGCCCACGCTGTTTCCAGCGCCTAAGTTCACTGACCATCACATCCAGCGTTTCTTGGGCGCGTGTGGGGGTGCTGCCCGCGTAGGCCGTAAACAGCGACTGACGGCCCGCCAGTTGTGACCCTGCCGACACGCTGTAGGCCAGGCCGCGCTCCTCGCGCACTGCATAAAAAAGTCGGCTAGCACTGCCACCTGACAGTGCCGTCAGTGCCAGTTGCCAGGCATACCACTGCGGCGAAGTGGGGGTAATGCCCCGGCCCAGCAGGGTAAAGTGGGTTTGCTGACTCTCTAGCGGTAAAAAGTGCCTCAGCCCCAGGTGTACAGCGGGGCAAGAGAGGCGGGCGGCGGCGCTGGGTGCGGCCCCGTCTGGCCCGCTCCAATCTCCAAAGAGTGCCTCAGCCCAGGCCAGCACCTGCTCAGCTTGCGCGTCTGCGACCACCGCCAGTACGCTGCCCGCCGCGCTGTAAGTGTCAAAAAGCTGGCGCACACTCGCCGCTGTAAGGCCCCCCAAGCCCGCCAACGTGCCGCTGGTAGGGTGGGCATAGCCGCTGCCAGCAAAGGTCTGGGCGCGTACCAGCAGGCCTAGGCGGTCGGTGGGGCTGTCTTGGTAACTTTCTAAGTCCTGGCGGGCGAGGTCAACCAGCACGGGGATTTCCTCGGCGCTGAGGTGAGGGCGGCGTATCAGGTCAGTATACAAGCTCAGCGCTTGGGGCAGGTCGCTAAGCAGACCGCTGGCGGCAAGTCGGGTGGCTTCGTTGCCGCAGCCACCACTGCGCCGCACACCCAAGTCATCTAGTGCATCTTGAAACTGCCGCGCTGTTCGTTCGCCAGCACCTTTGTACAGCCACTCTTCTAACACGCTGGCGCTGCCCTCTTGCCCGGGTGGGTCGTGGATACTGCCGTGTGGCAAGCGGAGGTCAAAGGCAAACCCTGGCCCAGTGCGGTGTTCAAAAGCCACCGTGAGGCCACTGGCAAGGGTCACAACGTGAGCGGGCAAAGCAGGCATCAGAAAAGTGTAGCGCCTGGGGCGGGCAGAAATGTGGTGACATGACGACAGGCCCGGAGGTAGGTTGGGCGGCGTACTTGTATTCGCAGGGCGAATGTGGTGCGTATTGGCTCAGCACTTGAACACTGACAGGCTGGATACTGACCACCAGTAAGGCTTCAGGCCCCCGCTTTGTATATCATCTGTCCGCTATCATCCATCTTCCCAGTTGGCTATGCTAGCCCGTATGACTCGCACCCCTTCTGATACCCAGACCGCTACCAAAGCCCCTAAGCCGCCCGGCAAGCTGCTGTATAACGGCCCCGCTGGCACCGTTTGGGCGGACGGGCTAGCGCTGTATCAGCTGTCAGCGCGGGGCATCACCGTGCAGGGAGTAATGGCGGGCGGCCCCAGCAACCAGCCCACGCCCGCTGAAATGCAGGCGGTAACCGAAACTGCTCAACACCCCTTTGGCCCGCTAAAACCCTGGATGGTCGCTGTCATTTTTGTACTGCTGCTGGTGGCGCTTAATGGAGTCGGTGCGCCTCTTTGGGCTGATGGATTGCTGCTTTTGCTGGCGCTAGCGGTGTTGGTAGGCTGGCCCGTGTACCGCCAACTCAAAGCCTACGAAAGTCTGTTTGCCGCCCGTGAAGAACTGACCATACTGCTGAGTGATATTCCCACACAGATGGTGTCAAGCATGGTAGAGGTTGGCCCAGACACGCCCGCTGAGGTGATCAAACCCGCACGGCAACCCGTGGCGGTGGTGGTGCGCGGCCTGAGTGCTGCCGAGCGGGCCAAGCTGGCACGCAGCGTGACACAGCATGTGGCGGTAGGACAAGCGCTAGCGGCGCGAAAAAAGTAAAGGCAGGGAGGGGCACTGCCCAGCCGAATCTGATCAGATGAAATCAGCAACGACCTGACTCAACCGGAGTCCGTATGAGACGCTTATTTCGCTGTCAAGGTTGTTGCGCCACTGTCGCTTCCCCTTGCCCGCCTTACACTGTCCTTTGTGACTGTTCCCGACTTCCCCGCTCCTGATACCAGCCCCGCAACCAAGCCCCACATTCACCTCCCTGACGGCTCTTGCTGCGCTCCCAAGCGCTTTGCCCACCTGCATCAGCACACGCAGTACAGCCTGCTAGACGGAGCCGCCAAGCTCAAGGACTTGCTTACGTGGGCCAAGGAAGTGACCCCAGAGGGTCAGACCCCCGCGCTTGCCATGACTGATCACGGCAATATGCACGGGGCAGTGCATTTTTATAACTACGCGGTGGGCATGGAGGTCAAACCGATCATCGGCTACGAGGCGTATGTGGTGCCGGGGATGGGAACGCGGCGCGACAAATCACGCGCCCAAGACGGCGAAAAGGGGATATTCCACCTCACACTGCTGGCCCGCAACTTTGAGGGCTACCAAAACCTCTGCCGCTTGAGCAGTCGGGGCTACACTGAAGGCTATTATTACAAGCCGCGTATTGACCACGAGCTGTTGCAAGAGCACGCAGGGGGCATCATTGCTATGTCGGGGTGCTTAGGCAGCGAGGTACAGCAACTGCTGCTTCAGGGGCGTGAGGCCGAGGCCAAGGAGAGACTGCTGTGGTACCGCAGCGTCTTTGGCGAACATTACTATATAGAGATCCAAAACCACGGTCTTAAAGAGCAGGCTGCAAACAATCCTATTTTGCAGTCCTGGGCGCAGGAACTTGGTATCGGTATGGTGGCAACCAATGACGGACACTACGTCAAAAAAGACGACGCCACCGCTCACGAAACCCTGCTGGCGATACAAACCAAGGCCACCCTCGCTGATGAAAACCGCTTTAAGTTTCCCTGCGACGAGTTTTATGTCAAAGACTTGCAAGAGATGCACCAGGCCCTGCCGCCCAGCGAGTGGGGTGAGGAGCTGTTTGACAATACCGCCGCCATTGCCGACTTGTGCAATGTAGAGCTGCCAGTGGGCAAAAAACGGGTGTACCAGATGCCCGCCTTGCCCATCCCTGAAGGCCGAAGCATGGCCGAAGAGTTGCGGGTACAAACCTATGCAGGGGCGGTGAAGCGCTACCCCGATTACTTAACCCTAGAGTTGCTGCGCGACTACGCGGCACGCTCACTCACCGAGCTAGGTGCACAGGACGCGGCACGGGTGTTAGGGCGCTTGCCTGGCTGTGATGTGGCTACCTCTGACCCCAATATGCTCTACACCCTGCTGGCCTTTTTGGGCAGCGAGTGGGAGGCGCGTGGCAAGGCAGCGGGCGAAAAGTACACGCCCTACCCGGCCCTGAACAAAATGGAAGCGGCAGCTGAGGGCCAAGGTGAGCAGTACCAGCATGCCCTTGTACTGCTGCGCCGCGCTGAATACGAATTGTCGGTAATCAACAACATGGGCTTTCCTGATTACTTTCTGATTGTGGCGGATTACATCAACTGGGCCAAGAATCAGGGGATTTCGGTGGGGCCAGGGCGCGGCAGCGGTGCGGGCAGTTTGGTGGCCTACGCCATACGCATCACTAACCTTGACCCCCTTGAATTTGACCTGCTGTTTGAGCGCTTTCTCAACCCTGACCGCATCTCCATGCCCGACTTTGATATTGACTTTAACGATGCGCGGCGCGGTGAAGTGATTGACTATGTGCAGCAAAAATACGGTGAAGACAAGGTAGCCCAAATTGCCACCTTTGGAACGATGGCCAGCAAGGCCTGCCTCAAGGACGTAGCCCGTGTGATGAGCCTGGAATACGCCAAGGTGGACAAGGTCAGCAAGCTGATACCTGTAAAATTTGGCAGAAGTTTTAGCCTAGAAGAAGCCCGCGCTAGCGTGCCAGACATTGCCCAGATGCTGGAAGATGATAAGGAACTGCGCGAAGCCTATGAGTTTGCCCAGAAGCTGGAGGGCCTGACCCGCCACGCCTCGGTACACGCTGCGGGTGTGGTGATTGGCAAGACCAAGCTCACTGACCTAGTGCCTGTCATGCGCGACACTTCGGGCGCAGGCATGGTGTGCCAGTACGACATGAAGGCTGTAGAAGACATTGGCCTGATTAAAATGGACTTTTTGGGGCTGCGTACGCTGTCTTTTCTTGATGAAGCGCGGCGAATTATGAAAGAATCTAAGGGTGTTGATATTGACTTTGACACCATACCCTTTGATGACAGCAAAACCTTTGAATTGCTCAGCAGGGGAGACACCAAAGGCGTATTTCAATTGGAAGGTGCAGGCATTGCTGACGCGTCAAGGCGGCTAAAACCACACCGTTTGGCGGATATTATCGCCCTGAGTGCCTTGTACCGCCCTGGGCCGATGGAAAATATCCCCACATATATCCGCAGACATCACAGACAGGAAGAAGTTGACTACAAACGTGACGGTTTTGGGGTTTCGGCACAGTGGCTTGAGAATATTCTTAAAGAGACGTACGGTATTCCTGTCTACCAGGAGCAGATTATGCAAATTGCTTCTGAGGTAGCGGGCTATTCATTGGGCGGGGCTGATTTGCTTAGGCGCGCCATGGGTAAAAAAGATAAGGCTGAGATGGAAAGGCAGCGCGCTATGTTTGTAGAGGGAGCGGCAAAAAAAGGAGTGGGTAGCGAAGAAGGCAATAAACTCTTTGACCTGCTCGACGCTTTTGCAAACTACGGTTTTAATAAATGTCTGACGGGCGATACCCTTATTCCTGTGGCGGGCGGCGAATTGAGGCGCATTGAGGATATCTATCAGGCAGGTCAACAAGTCAGCCTTGCCAGTATGAACCATAAGTACCGCCTAGAACTGCGTGACACAGGCCAGTTTTTTGATAATGGTATTCGGCCTGTGTTTACAGTCAAAACAGCGCTCGGCCGCGAGTTGACCGCCACCGCCAATCATCCGCTGCTCACGCCAGACGGCTGGCGCAACGTGGAAAGCCTCAGCACGGGCGACAGCATTGCCGCGCCTGCTCGCCTGCCCGAACTAGGTGCCGAGCGTTGGCCTAATCATCAGACGGCGCTGCTGGGCTGGATTCTGGCACAAGACAGTACCGTCACCTGCCACACCCAGAGTACCTACCTCTACGGCCACAACGAAGCGCAGGTGGCTGACATCATCGCCTGCGCCGCAGCCTTTGACAACACGCGTGCTACACTCAGGCCGCAAAAGCAGCACAACGTCTGGGATGTGGCGCTGGGCAGCGCTGTCAGCGGCGTGGACAGTCAGTCAGGCGTGCGCCTGTGGCTAGAAGACTTGGGTCTGGTTGGGGTACAGGCTACCGAAAAAGCCCTGCCTGCTGCAGCTTTTCGCCTGTGTAGTGCCAGCCTCGCCGTGTTGCTGGGGCGCTATTGGTCGGGCAAGGGCTTTATCAGCGCGGGCAACACCACACCCTACGCCACCACTTCGTCCAGGCGACTGGCGGACGACTTGGCACACGTATTGCTGCGGTTGGGCATAGTGGGCCAGGTAACGCCGTACTCTACAGACCTACGCGGCGAGCAGGTGGGCTACACGGTGGCCCTGGCCGGGCGGCGCAGTGTTGAGCGCTTTTTGGAAGTGGTCGCCCCGCACGTCACCGGCCAAGAGGCGCAAGTGGCAGCACTCGTGGCGGCACTGGGTGAGTCTTACGCCGCAACAAAAAGCAGCCTAAGCTGGCATCAGGAAACAGACCGCCCTGACGTTTGGGCCAAAGAGGTGTACAGCACGCCCAAATCACACCTACAAGGCGTCCACGGCGTGACCATACAAAAGCGGGCGGCGCTTGTTGATCACGCCGAATGGTCAGAGGCTGGCCCAGATGACCTGTATTGGGACACGATTGTCAGCATTGAGGCGGCGGGCGAAGCGCAGACCTACGACTTAGAAGTGCCGCATACGCATAACTTTGTCGCCAATGGCCTTGTTGTTCATAACAGCCACTCGGCTGCTTACGGCGTGATCACCTATCAAACCGCCTGGCTCAAAGCAAATTACCCTGTAGAGTTTATGGCGGCCCTGCTTACCGTAGAGCGCCGTGATTCGGACAAAGTTGCCGAGTACGCTTCTGACGCCCGCAAGATGGGCGTAGAAGTGTTGCCGCCCGACATCAACCGTTCGGGGGCTGACTTTGTGGTGCAGGGTGAGCAGATTTATTTTGGCCTGTACGCCATCAAGGGGCTGGGTGAAACTGCTGTGCAGCGTATCCTTGAAGAGCGCACGCGCGGCGGGGCGTTTAGGTCGCTGGCTCATTTTTGCTCGCGCATTGACAGCAAAACGTGTAACCGCAAGGGCCTGGAAAGTCTTATCAAATCGGGGGCTTTTGACGCCTTTGGCGAGCGCCGCCAACTTCTGGAATCGCTAGAAGAAGCCCAGGCGTGGGCGCAGGGAGCGGCCAATATGCTCAGCAGCGGCATGGATTCGCTCTTTGGCATTGAAGAAACCGCGCCCGAACCTAAGCTCAAGCAGAACATTGAGCCGCTGGGCGAACTTAAAAAGCTGAGCCTAGAGAAAGAAGCGCTGGGCTTGTACATTTCGGGCCACCCGCTTGAGCAGCACGAGGGCCTGCGTGAAGCCGCCACCGTGCGCATTGCTGACTTAGAGGAATGGTTCGCCGCCGAGATAGCCGGCAAGTCGGCCAAAAACGGGCGCGGCCCCCGTGTGAAGGCGGTGCTGGCGGGCATGATAGAAAACGTGATCAAAAAGCCCACCAAATCGGGCAGTATGATGGCGCGCTTTAACCTTGCTGACGAGAGCGCCACTATAGAACTGGTCGCCTTTTCGCGGGCCTACGAGCGTATTCATGACAAACTAGTCAATGACACCCCCGCCCTGGTGATTGTAGAGCTGGAAAGCGAGGAAGGCGGTATGCGTGTCATCGCCGAAGAGGTGGTGCTGGTAGAGCAGCTACAGGACATCCCCAAAGTGATGTACATCGACATTGACCTAGAGCAGACCAACCCCGACGCGTTGAGCGAGTTGCAAAGTGTGCTGGACGAATTTGCTGGCCCCATGCCCACCTTTTTGCGAATGGAAGCGGCGGGGCAGTACCTGGTGTACCAGCTAGAGCATGCGCTGGGCAGTGTAGAAGCCATGCGTCAGCTCAACCAAACCTTTGCCTGGAGCCGAAGCTACTTGGCCTATGACCAGCAGACTATTCTCAGCCGGTTTGGGCCCAAGCCTACTGCTTGGCAGCAGCGCCAGCAGGGCGGTGGGGGGATGCGGGCATAAGCCAGGTAGCGGCTTAGTGCCTTGCAAGGGCGCGCTATAAAGGGCCTATGTTGGCGCCATTTCCTCATTTATTCCCATCTGGCACTGCTACAGTAAAGGTTAATGGCTGTTCGTCCGCGTGTGATATTTCTGGTAATTTTGCTTGGGTTGGGTCTTGTTGTCGCTCCTGTCTTGCCGGTGTTGGTGCGTTATGCCGCAGTGCCTCAAACCCCTGAGCGGCCCATCAATATTTTGCTGGCGGGCACCACCCCCAACTACATAGAGTACGCCCCCACTTGGCCCTGGCCGGCCGCCCCCGAAGACTACACTGGGCTGACCGACACGATCATGCTGGCGCAGGTGCAGCCTGGGGGCCGCGTAGAATTGCTCAGCATTCCCCGCGATACCTGGGTGAATATTGAGGGCTACGGCTACGGAAAAATCAACGCAGCCAATAAGCGCGGTGGCCCCGAAAAACTGGTTAACACCGTAGAGAACCTTCTGGGCCTCAACATAGACCGCTACGCTTTGCTGAGCCTCAATGCTCTGCGCGACCTGACCAATGCGTCTGGCGGTGTGACGCTCAACGTACCCGAAGATATGAACTATGATGACAACGCAGGCCACCTGCATGTTGATCTCAAAGCGGGCGAACAGCATCTCAGCGGCGACGAGGTAGAGGGATTTTTGCGCTTTCGGCATGACGCCACGGGCGATATAGGCCGAGTGGCACGCCAACAGCTTTATTTACAAGCACTCAGCAAGCAACTGACCAGTCCGCTCAATTGGTGGCGCTGGCCCAGAGCACTCTCTGCCATAGACCGCAACACCAAAACCGACATTGACCGCGCGACGGTAGCGCAGCTGCTGGGGGCGTTGCGGAGCGGACACAACCTCAACACCCAGACGCTACCAGGAAATTTTGGGCCGTACGGCAGCTGGATACCTAACTACCCCGCTATCAAACAACTGGTCGCTGAGCATTTCACTGACCCCAATGACCCGCGCAACCGCAGCGTGGCCATTGCCAATATTGATGCGCCCGATGGAGCGGCCCGCGCCCTTCAGGACAAACTGCGCGCTCAGGGCTACAGCAACGTGTGGATAGCCGACTTACCACGCGGGCCGCAGCCTACCACCCGCATAGTGGCTGGCGCGGATATCAGCAGTGCCGCGCTGAGCAACTTGCAACAGGCCCTGGGCTACGGGCAAAGTAGCGACACTAAAGGGAGCGCGGGGAGTGTGGCCCAAGCCGACCTGACAGTATTGCTGGGCGCCGACACGCCCAGGCCCTGAGGTTGATTGCCTGAGGGTTGCTGCGGGTTGATTGCTGATTGGGGGTGTGATACGGATTCCGATTGATTTGGCGTACTTCCGAATCAATCAGGGCGGATGCGAGTGGGAACAGCATACGGATTATGCAGTATGGAGCCGCAGGCGGCGCTTTTTCGACTGTAGTGGAATTTAGCGGCAGTCCGTATGCTGGCTGCTGAGCCGTTACCATCCGGTCTTGACCTGTTCCATTCCAGTAGCCCATAGGGCGCCGCTGCGCACTTCTAGGCGCACGCGGGCGAGGGGAAAGTGGGCTTTGCCAAACACCGCCTCGCCCGCGTGCAACGGGTCAAAGACGCTGAAGTGACAGGGACAGCCCAGTTGCGGCGTGCCGTCAGGGGGGCGGTAATTAAAGCTAAAGGCCAAAATTTCGGGGTTGCGCACCATGTTAACCGCGCAGCCCAGGTGCGTGCAGGTGCGGTTAAAAGCCACAAAGTACTGCCCGCCGAATGCCAACGAGCCTGGAGCAGGTTGCGGCAGGTGGATCAGCACACAACTGACCCCTGCATACTCAAAGTTGAGGCTGCCCCAGAGAGTGCTCAAGGGGCTAGGAACCTCCCCCCCAGGTAGGATAAGGCGCTGAGGCGGGTGGCTGACAAACTGAGGCGCACCCGCTTCGCGCTTGTGGCTGACCTGGCGGGCGTAGTAGCCCATAAAGCCAAAAGCCCCCAGCGTGGCGGCTACCGGCAACATCCACCAGCGCTCCAGAAGGGCGCGGCGGTTAATGTTCATAGCGCCACCAGCGGCCAGAGTGCAGCATCCAGCAAGTCATCACTTGTTTCACCCTTTACCACCTAGTTTTGCCACTGCTCTAACGTGTCGAGCAGAGTACCGAGCTGGGCAGGCGTCAAGTCTCTAAAGGCGGGCATGCCGTTTTTGCCCTGGGTGATGACGCGCTCAAGCTCCGCGCGGCTCAGGCGGCTGGCGTGCAGGTCAGGGCCCAGGTTGCTGCCCCTGCCCTCAGGCCCGTGACAAGAGGCGCAACTGCTGGCAAAGACGGTGGATACTGTGCCAGCAGAAGAGGGCGCTGTGGTGGCCGGCTGACCTACTTTGGCACGCAAGGTAGCCACCAAGTCGTTGGCATCGGTGGCCTGGGGCGCGAGTTGCTGGTAGCGGCTGAGCGCTTGCAAGGCCAGTTGGCTTTGACCAAAGTCATTGAGCGCGAGGCCCAGATAAAGCTGGCTTTCGGGTTCATTGGGAGCTATTTGCGCGGCGGTGCGTACCAGCAAAAAAGCTTGCATGGCCTCCTGGCGGCTGACGGTGCGCCCTGTTTGACCCGACAGCAGCAGCATACCCAGCCGCCTGAGGGCGCGGGGCTGACGGGTATTGGTTTTAAGTGCTGCGGCGTAGCCCTGAGCAGCTTGGGGGTAATGTTGGGCCGCAAAGGCCGCGTCAGCCCACGCCAAGTAATCGCTGGCCTGGCCGCTTTGCTGCGCCTTTGCCTGCAAGGCGGGCAGTTGCAGGGCCTGTTGTACAGCGCTCTGTTCCTGGGCGCTCAGGGAGGCCAGTTGCCAGCGTGGCAAGAAGGTAAAGGCGCCCACGCCCACCAAGAGCAGGGCGGCCAGTATGCCGCCCAACAGCCATGAGCGCGGCGCAGCGGCGGGGGCGGGCGGCAAAGCGTCGAGCGCGCGCAGGGTGCGGGCGGCTCGGTTTTCTAGTTCAGGGCGGCGCGTTTCATCAGTCAGGGTGCTGAGTTGCTGGGTCAGCTGTTCAAGCTGGGCCTCTAGCTGCTGGCGCTCGCTGGCCTGTGGATCCAGCAGAGGATCAGCCTCAAAGGTGCCACCTTGAAGCGGCTCAGATAACCGCTGGGGGGCCACAAAGGGCTGCACCACCAGCAGCAGCGCCACCAGCAAAAGGGTCACCACACCCAGCACGATAAGGGCGTTCACGGACGCTCCTGACGGCGCTGGGCGACCTGGGCGCGTATCTCGGTGAGGTAGGGGTCGGTTTCATCCGTGTCACCCGTGTTCTGTGCTTCAGGCTGCAGCGGGGCGCGGCGAATACGCAGGTAGCTGAGCAGCCACGCCCCGCCGCCCAACAGCGCCAGCAGCGGCAAGCCCCACAGCAGCAGGTTAGCGCCGCTGCGCTGAGGGTTTAGGCGTATGCGATCACCATAACGCGAGGTAAAAAACTGGTAAATCTCCTCGTCGCTTTTGCCCTGAGCGCTCTGAGCAGCGATTTCGCGCAGCATACCCTTGCTGATGTCGTTGCCGCTCTCGGTGATGGGCAAGGTGTCGCGGCAAATCGGGCAGCGTAGCCCCGCGCCTACCCGCTGTACCTGCTGCTGTTGCACAGGTGTCAGGACAGTATTGGCTGCCAGCACAGGCGCACAGGCCAGTAGTCCTGCCAGGATTACTCCTGTCAGCTGAGCACTCAACACTGACGGCCGGGCGTTACTCAAGATTCACCCCGATGCTCTTTAGCCCCGCCGCCAGCCGCTCCTTGTCCATGCCGCCCCGGTCAATGGCCCGAATAATCCCCTGTGCGTCAATAAAAAAGGTTTCGGGAACACCCGTAATACCGTAGGAAATAGAGGTTTCTAGGTTGTCGTCGCGCAGGTTGGGGTAGCTGAGGCCGTACTGTCTGACAAAGTCGCTGATGCGCCCCGTATCTTTGTCGTTAAACAGCACGCCCACCACCGCTAGGCCGCCAGGCTTTTGCTGCCGCGCCAGGTCTTGCAGCAGCGGCGCCTCATCACGGCAAGGGCCGCACCACGAGGCCCAGAAATTGAGCACCACCGGCCGCCCCTTAAAGCTCTCCAAACTCATAGGGCGGCCCTGTGCGGTGTTGAGGGTAAATGCCGGTGCGGGCTGTTGCAGCAGCGGGTCGCCCGCGCCGTCAGCCTTGGGCCGCAGCAAGGCCACTCCCAACCCCGCCACCAGCAAAAAAGCCAGTAGCGGCGCAATAAAACGTGTCCAGGCGGGTTTTTGGGTGGAGGGGGGTGGGTTGGTCATGTGGAGTTCCTTGCTGTTGGCAGTAGGCATGAGAGAAAGGAGAGAGCAGAAGGTAGACAAAATCGGCGGGTTGGATGTTTGTTCAGGCATTCAGCCCTGGGGCTTAGGCTACACCACGGCTTCTGCCACTCCCACCCTTACCACTCGCGTGCGGGGCGGAGTCACCAGGGTAAAGCCCGCACCCAGCACGACCAGCAAAGTGCCCACCCATATCCAGGACACCAGCGGCGACTGAATCAGGCGCACGCTCACCCACTGGCCCGCCTGGTCAAAGGTGGTCGCCACCAAATAAGTGTCACCAAACAGCCCGTAGCGCACAGCGGGGGTGGGAAAAGCGGTGTCGCCTGACTGCTGATACAGGTTGGTGCGCGGGGCATACGCCGCGCCGTCTATGCTGATGCGGGCGATAGCGCTTGAGCCGTAGCGGTAGCGCTCCCGGCTCAGTCCATCAAATTGCAGGGTGGTGTTGAGCAGTTGTACAGGTTTGCCCAGCGGCAGCGTGGCCTCGGCGCTCTGTTTGTACCCGCCCGAAAAGGCCAGCCCCAGCGCCACCACCAGCAGCCCGAAGTGCGCCAGGTATGCGCCGTAGCGCCTGGGCTGCTCGCGCAGGCTGGCGAGCAGACTGCCGCGTTCACGGGCGGCGCGGGCCGTGAGTTGTACCAGGCCCGTTACGTTGTACGCGCACAGGGCCAGCACCAACACCACGGCCACGCTGCGAACGCCCGCTACCAAGCCCAGTACGGCCGCCGCCAAGCCCGCCACTGCGGGCCAGCGCAGAGCGCGCAGCAGGCCTTCACCGCTCGCTCGCCGCCAGGGGAGCACCGGCCCTATGCCCATCAGCAGTAGCAAGCCCAGCCCCAACGGCACCGCAAAGGTATTGAAAAAGGGCGCACCTACACTGCTTTTGCGGCCCGTGGCGGCCTCTACCAGTACGGGAAAGAGCGTACCCAGCAGCACCATCACGCTAAAGACCAAAAAGAGCCAGTTGGCCGCCAAAAAGGCCCCCTCGCGGCTCACTACGGCAGGCGGCTCACCCTGGTCGCGGAGGTGAGGCGTGCGCCAGGCGGCCAGCAGCACTCCGCCCAGCAGCAGAGCCGCCAGAAACCCCAAAAAGACTGGCCCCACTGCGCCGCCCGCAAAGGCATGTACGCTCTGCACAATGCCGCTGCGGTTGAGGAAAGTACCCAGCACCGTAGAGGCGTAGGCCAAAATGATCAGCCAGATATTCCAGCCGCGCAGCAGCCCACGGCGCTCTTGTATCTGAATGCTGTGCAAAAAAGCGGTGGTCAGCAGCCAGGGAATAAAACTGGCGTTTTCTACCGGATCCCAGGCCCAGTAGCCGCCCCAGCCCAGCGTTTCATAGCTCCACCAGCCACCCGCTACGATGGCAGCGCTCAGGAAGATCCAGGCGAGCAGTGTCCAGCGCCGTGTAGTCACCAGCCAGTGGTCAGACAGTCGGCCTGTCACCAGCGCCGCCACCGCGTAGGCAAACGGCACGCTCAGACCCACAAACCCGAGGTACAGCAGCACGGGGTGTACCGCCATCATCCAGTGGTTTTGCAAAGCGGGGTTTGGCCCCTGGCCTTCAAGCGGAATGACGGCCAGTGGGGTAAACGGAGACGACACGCCCGCCACTACGCCCGTAAAAAACACCAGCGAAAAGAACATGGCGCTCAGCGCCCAGGGCCGCAGCGCGTCGCGGCGCAGGGTCAGGCTCAGCACAAAGGCGTAGGCTGACAGCAGCCACGTCCATAACAAAATGCTGCCCGCCAGCGCCCCCCACAGCGAGGTGACCTTGACCCAAGTGGGCGAGGTGGTCATAGAGTGCTCAGCAACATAGCGCACCGAAAAATCGTCGCCCAGCAAGGCCGCCATCAGCACAAAGGTCGCCAGCGACACAAAGCCGAAGACCCCCCACACCGCCCGCCGCGCCCCCTCCGTCGCGCGTGGGTCGCGTCGCCAGCCGCCCAGCAAGCCCAGCCACAGCCCCACCAAACTCAGCGCCAGCGCCCCGTACAAGCACAGCTGCCCCAGCGCTGCCATGCGGCTGGCTTCAAAGGAGATCAGGTTTAGCACGGCCTGACCTGGGACAAGAGGCAAGAAGGCTGAATACCACTGTGCTTAACCAGCCTGCTTCCGGCACTCACCTTTCTAGTTCGCATTTGGGCCGCTTTCTTTGGCATTGCGCAGCATATCCCTCAGTTCGCCCTGGGTTTTGGGCACGCGGTATTCTTCAGAGTGCTTGACAATCAGGTTGTTGGCGACAAACACATGATTGCTGTCAAATTGTCCGCGCACGATCGCGCCCTGATTTTCCTTGAATAAATCTGACACGGCCCCCTGGTAGGTGACGGGGTACGTAGCGCCGCCGTCTGTAAGGTCAAAGTGAAGGTTGAGGGTCTGACGGTCAAAGTGCACCTTTTTGACCAAGCCGCCCATACTCACTGTGCGCCCCGCATAAAGTTGCTGCTGCTGTTGGTACTCAGTCGGGGTGACAAAGTATTCAATATTTTGGGCCAAATTGCCATACACGATGTAGCCCAGTAAACCCAGCAAAGCCGCGCCCGCGAGCAGGTAGGGCAACGGGTTTTTCTGGCGCTTGCGGGCAGCGGGGAGCGGCCCAGATGCAGGTGGCCTGGATGAAGGCGGCTCAGAGTGCATGGGCGCAGTCATAACTTGTCGCCCTCTTGTTGGTCAGGGTGCGGCTCTTGCGCCTTGAGCGCGCGCAGCTTGAGCCACATCCAGCCTAAGTAACCTGCCAAAATCGCCAAGGTTACGGCGTAAGTAATGATGACATAGCCCGCGTATTTATCCACGTTTGGCCTCACCGGCGCTGGTGCTGCTTGCATGGCCCGTAAAGAGAGGCGCTGCAAGTGAGGTTGGCCATTCATCTAGCCCGCCCAGCTCACGCTCTTCACGTTGCTGCTCGCGCAGAGCCAACACACCACGTACACGCAGCAAGAAAAAGTACAACAGGGTAAAGGCGAAGGTCATGGTGAGCAGAGACTGTAAGTACACCGGCTCGCCTTCAAACCTGATCTTACCCAGCAGCTTAAGGGTTTGGGTCTGGTGTACGCCGCGCCACCATTCTACCGCCATGTAATTGACGGGAATATACAGCGTGCCTACCACGCCGATTACGGCAGACACGCGGGCGCGGCGTTCGGGTTCGTCTATCAGGCCGCGCAGCAGCAGGTACGCGCCGTAGACCACCAGTGACAGCGCGGTGGTGGTCAGCCGTGCGTCCCACACCCAGTACGCCCCCCAGGTTGGCTTGGCCCACAGCATGCCGCCTACGATGGTCGCTATGGTAAACAGCACGCCTATTTCGGCGCTGCTCATCGCCAGGCGGTCAAAACGGCGCTGACGGGTCAGCAAGTACAGCAGCCCAAACAGGCCCGTACCGCCGTAGGCTAAGTAACTCAGCCAGGCGGTTGGCACATGAATAAACATCAGCCTCACCAGCAAGCCCTGGCGGACATCGGGCGGCGCACTGAGACTTAGGAATAAGCCTACGCCCAGCGCGGCGGCGGTCAGCAGGCCCAGCGGCAAGGTCAGGCGGTCTTTGGGGGTAGAAGTCAGCGACATAAGTGGTGGGGGTTCTCCAAAGCAGGGCGAAGAGGTCGTGTGTCTATTGTGGCGTGCCAAAGGGATAGAAATATGAACGTTGTGAGCTGCGAGTTGTATGAAGGATGCAGCCAGCGGGGTGGTCGAAGGTCAAAACGTCACTGGCCCTAGACGTGTAGTCAGACCGCTTGCACGCTGGATCCCAGAGACTGTGAGCCCCAGAGACTGTGAGCCCCAGAGACTGTG
>JAGLBF010000011.1:0-2656 GCA_018260375.1 Deinococcus sp. | reverse complement strand
CCCAGAGACTGTGAGCCCCAGAGACTGTGAGCCCCAGAGACTGTGTTAGAGACTTTGGGCACCTCAACCGCTCTCCTGTACTCTACTGTGCGCCTAAACAAAGCGCCTGACAAGGTTCGTGTGTCCCACATGTGTCCTGGCCGTAGTGTTCCCTTAGCCATAGCTCGAAGCTGAGCGCTCACGGCTGAATGCTCGCCCACCCTACTGCTGACCCTACAACAGTTTGTACTCGCTTCATGCCCCGCCCGCTACACTAGGAGCCATGACCACCTTACTTGACCTCACTGGAAAGACTGCCCTTGTCATGGGGGTTGCCAACGCACGTAGTCTGGGCTGGGCTATTGCTGAGCAACTGCTCTCGGCTGGTGCTACGGTGGCGTTTAGCTACCAGGGCGAGCGGCTGCGTTCTGAGCTAGAAAAGCTGACCGCCCAGTACCCTGGTACGCTGCTGCAACAGGCCGACGCGACCAGTGAAGCTGACCTCAGCGCCCTGTTCGAGCGGGTCAAGAGCGAGCTAGGCGGGCTAGACGCTGTAGTACACGCTATTGCCTACGCCCCCCGCGAAGCGATGGAGGGCCGTTTTATCGAGACCACTCCCCAGGACTGGGACACCGCCATGAGTGTCAGCGCCTACAGCCTGGTGGGCATTTGCCGCCACGCTGAACCGCTGCTTCGAGAGGGGGCCAGTGTCATTAGCCTCACCTACCACGCCTCACAAAAAGTGGTGCCCAAATACAACGTGATGGGCGTAGCCAAAGCCGCCCTTGAAGCGGCTACCCGCTACCTGGCTGCCGACCTGGGGGCCAAAGGGGTGCGCGTAAATACCATCAGCGCGGGGCCTATGCGTACCATAGCCGCCCGCAGCATTCCGGGCTTTAGCAGCATGTATGAAAAAGCCGCCGCCACCTCGCCCCTAGGCCGCAACGCCAGCCCACAAGAAGTAGGCAAGCTGGGTTTGTTTTTGCTCAGCGACTTATCAAGCGGTATCACAGGGCAGACCATTTATGTCGATGCGGGCAGCAGCATCATGGCGATGAAGCTCGACGATTAAGGGAGCAAGTGCCCCTAACTCCGTAGGCAGAACGCTGCTTGCATTTATGAAGCTACCTGCCCACAGGTTGCCTCTCAAGCACTGAAGAAATTTGTAAAGCGCCAACATCTATACTCCGGGCTATGCCTGTTGCCGTACATACTGAACGCCTTCAACTGGGAAACTACCTAGGTCAGAGCAACCTGGAACAGATGTTATTGGGGTTGCAATCGGCCCTGGGCAATGAAGCAATCAGCAAACTCACCGCGCAAGTAGGCGAAAAACTGGGCCGCGCCACCGTTCGAGACTGGCAGCTAGGCAGTTACCAGGTGGCCACCGAGCAGCTTAGTGACCTGCTAGAAGCCTCGTTGGGGCGCCAGGGCCATTCGCTCTGCCGCGTGCAACACGTCTACGTTGAGCAGGGCAGCTACCACGTCATTGCCAAACTCCCTCAGTACGCACTGATGCGGGTACTGACCAGCAATATTTTGCTCGGCATGCTGAGCGAACTGGTAAAAAAACCCCTGGGAACCCCCGAAATCCGCTCTGAAAGCCTACTACTGAGCAAAGTAGTGCTTTCCATTCAAGAAGAATACTGAATCTGGCCTTTAAGTGCGGATTCCGTATTAGGGTACTAGGCGTGTTCCCGCCTTGCCCTGTGCGGCGCGGGTCAGTACGCCGCTTTGCATGCCACTGGCGATGGTGGTGTAGCTCGCCCCGCGCGCCAGTGCGTCTAGTGCGGCTTGTACTTTGGGAATCATGCCGCCTGCGATCCAACCTTCGGCTAGGCCTTGCTCGGCCTCGGCACGGCTGAGTTGCCCCAGCAGGGAACCTGGGTCAGGGTAGTGGCGGTAAACGCCGTCTACATCAGTCAAAAAGATCACGCCTTCACCTAGCGCCCCGGCCACTGCGCCCGCCACCGTGTCGGCATTCACATTGAGAGCCTGGCCCTGCTCGTCTACGGCAATACTGGCAATCACCGGGGTCAGCCCCACACCCAGCAAGCTGCGGAGTACGGCGGCATTGACTTGCTGCACGCGCCCTACGCGGCCTAGTTCGCTGCCTAAGGCCTGGCCTATCAGCAACTGACAGTCGCGCCCCGTGAGGCCTACCGCCTGCCCAATCTCCTGGCTCAGTTCTTTGTTAAGCTGGCTCAGGGCCATTTCAACCACCTGCATGGCCTCTGGCGTGGTAACGCGCAGCCCGCGCACAAACGTGCTGGCCAGGCCGCGCCGCTCAAGCTCGGCAGCAATCACAGGGCCGCCGCCGTGTACCACCACCAGAGGCCACTCGCCGCTCAGGGCAGCGATCTCAGCGGCAATGGTGCGGCGCAGTTCGGGGCTTTGCATGGCGTTGCCGCCGTATTTGACAATCATGGCTCACAGTATAAAACGGTACTTGAAGATAAGGCAGCCCGATTAGACCACGCTCTTTTTAGACTACATGTCCAAGATAACGTCACGTTCAAGATAACCTTACGTCTAAAATAATATCAGCAGCAAAAAAAGACCCGTCTGCGCTTCCTTATGGTAAAGTTCGTACTGTTTCCTACACCTACTGGCCTACTTTTATTCTGTATTCAACACGACTGAGGTCACAATCCGTATAACTTGATTTTCTTCAACG
>JAGLBF010000130.1 GCA_018260375.1 Deinococcus sp. | reverse complement strand
ATAGTACGGATCTTCATTGAACCCTGCTCAAAACGCAGTGAAAAAGCCCAGCACAAGTAGGCATAAGTACGCATTTCGCGCTATAGAAACGCAGGCGGTGTCTTTCTCACAGTGCTGCAATGAAGCGGAATGCGCATACGGGGCCTGAGCGGGGGGCAGCAAACTGGTACACTCGCTGCCCGCCTTTGCCCTGTCGCTTACTGAGTAATAACCCCGCAGCGTTCACGGGCGCCGCTGTTGCCGCTGGGGTCTGTTTTATAATCGTCAGGGTTGGCGTGGATCACCAGTGAGCGCCCCACCACCGAGGTGGCACCGGACAGGCTGATTTTGCTGCTGACAAACTCAGTGTTGGCTGTGCCGTCTGCGCCGACATTCAGCATGGGAATGTCACCCGCGTGTCCCGCCGTGTTGCTGGCCTGCGGGCCGAGGTGGTGGCCTGCCATCATGGGGTCGAAGTGCTCGCCTGCGCCGCCAAACACGGTCACTTTACCCGCTGCGTCAGTGGTGTTGGTACAGCTGGGATTGGTGTGAATGTGCATGCCGTGCATACCAGGCTTTAGGCCGCTAACCTGCACACTGACGCGGGTGCCTTCTGGCGTGGCGGTGAATGTCGCTGTGCCTGTGGTCTGCCCAGCTTCGTTGAGTAGCTGCGTACGGGCGGTAGCAGGAGCAGTCATGGCGCAGCTTGCCAAAGTGCCGCTAAGTATCAAAGAGCCGAGGGCCAGTAAAGTTTTTCTATTCATCGTGTAGCCTCCTGCTGGCTAGCATGCCAGAAAAATGAGGCCGGAAGATATAGGCCGGGGTTTAAGAATTTGATAATAGTTCTTTAAGAGAATAATTACTTTAAACTATTAATGTCAGAAAATAGCTTTATTTAGAATTAGATTTACTGAAAAATAGGTTTAATGAAAATAATTAGGCGGGCTATCTTACAAAAATAAGGGAATCAACTATTTTGTCTCAGTTATTCTTGTTGTAGTTATCTATATGATTTAATAAACAGGAAAGTATCTAAGCAGTAGAAGGTATCTTTCTAAGAAGCAAAACGAGCAACGCGGTACAATAGTTGCTCGACAGTCGGTGCTGCCACCAAAACCGGAGTGACGCTGGTCATACGGATTCCGCTTGGCTGACCCGCTTGGCTGACCCGCTCCGCAGCCCACTTGCTGCGCCCTGCGCGCTACACTGCTGGGCATGTCTGATACGCCTGCCGCGCCTCCACTCGCCACTTCCACCGTCTTGGGCATTATGGGCGCCATGTCCGAAGAAGTAGAGTTGCTGATTGCCGAACTGTCGCAGGCCAGCATGGAGCAGCGCGGCGGGGTCACACTGCATTCCGGCACACTCGAAGGCGTCAAGGTGATAGTGGTAGAGGGCGGCATTGGCAAGGTAAACGCTGCCATGACCACTGCTGCGCTGATTGCATCAGGCGCACAGCAGGTTATTTTTACGGGTGTGGCCGGCGGTGTACACCCCGATTTGCAGGTGGGCGATATTGTCATCAGCACGGACTGTGTGCAGCATGACGTAGATGTGAGTGCTCTGGGCTACGCGCTGGGTATTATTCCCGGCGAGGCGCTGAGCTGGCCTGCCGATCCCATGCTGCGCCAACTGGCCCGCGCCGCTGCTGGTGAGCTGAGTGACGTGCGGGTGCAAGAAGGCCGCGTAGCTTCGGGTGACCAATTTATCGCTTCGCCTGAGCGGGCGCAGTGGCTGGCCCAAACCTTTCAAGCGGCCTGCGCTGAAATGGAAGGCGCGGCAGTGGCCCAAGTGTGTGCCAAACACGGCGTACCTTATGTGGTCATTCGCTCGGTGAGCGATACCGCTGATCACGCAGCCAACGTAGACTACCGCCAGTTTTTTCCGCTGGTGGCGCGGCGCAGCAAGCAGGTGGTACGCGGCATGCTGACCCGTTTGGGACAGGCGCAGGGCTCATAAAGATTCTGATTGAGTCACCATCCGTATGAGCTGCAGGCCATAGCTCATACGGACTGCCGCTCCATTCCACCACAGTCGGAAAAGCGCCGCCTGCGGTTCCATACCGCGGCAGTCCATATGCTGTTCCCACTCGCATCCGCCCTGATTGATTCGGAAGTACGCCAAATCAATCGGAATCCGTATCACACACTTCTCTTGCCTATTGCCTACAAATCCGATTATATTAGTCAGGATTATGGTTAACCTTACTGCTGCAAGCTTGCCAAGCCGCCCACTGGGCAGCCTTTCTCCTGGGCAGGTGGCCTATGTGGTGAATATAGACCAGGGCCATCCGCTGCGCCGCCGACTACTTGAGCTTGGGTTTATTCGCGGGGCAAGGGTGGTGTGGGTGCGTCAGGCGCCACTGGGCGACCCCGTGCAACTGCGCCTAGGGCGCACAGACCTGGCGCTGCGCCGCGCTGACTTGCAGGGTATTTGGGTGCGCCCCGAAGAACAAGACCAACATCAGTTGGCCAGTGTGCCGCAGCCAGAGCAGCCTATACAAAAGGCCCGCCTATGACCGCGCCTCAACCCGTCCAGCCCCTGCCCATGCCGCCCCTCAACGATACGGCGGCTTGTGCGGCAACGGTAGAGCGCCTGCGCCGTAACCGCGAACCCCGCGCACTGGTGGTGGGTAACCCCAACGTAGGTAAAACCACCCTGGTTAACGCGGTGGCAGGAACCAACCTCAAGGTAGGCAATTGGTCAGGGGTCACAGTAGAAAAACGTGAAGCCCGTCTCAAGCGCGGCGAGCAGACCCTGCACCTTATTGATCTGCCAGGGGCGTACTCGCTCAGCCCGCACACCCCTGAAGAACTCATCTCGCGCACCGCCCTGCTCGATGAAGCCGCCGACGCCCTGCTCAATGTCTTAGACGCGGGCAACCTAGAGCGCAACCTGTACCTCACCTTGCAACTGCTTGACTTTCAAATACCGCTGGCGCTGGTGCTGAATCTGGTTGACGAGGCCGAGCAAAAGGGCGTGGTGGTAAACACTGCTGTACTGTCTGCCGAACTGGGCGTACCTGTGGTGGCGACGGTAGGCAGCAAGTCTCAGGGTACAAATGCGGTGCTGCCGACGCTGCTTGACCAAGCCCAGATAGGGCGCAGGGTGGAGTATTCAGCCGCCATAGAGTACGCTGCTGGCGTGCTGGTGGCGCACATGAATAAGCTGTCCACCTTGCCGCCACAGGCCCACCGCTACCTGGCCCTCAGCTTGCTTGAAAGTGATCCCAGTTTGCGGGGCAGGCTCGCCGCTACGGGCCATGCGGCTCTGTTAGAGGCCGCTGACACTGAACGAGACCGGCTAGAAGCCCAGGGCATTGACCCACTGATTGACATTGCTGAGGCCCGCTACGCCCGCGCCAGTGCCATCGCTCAGCTTGCTATACCTGATGCCGAAAGCCGGCTGACCCTCACCGAAAAGCTAGACCGCCTAGCGCTTCACCCGCTGCTGGGCATCCCTATCTTTTTGGCGCTGGTGCTGCTGGTCTTTCGCCTCACCTTTTCGGTGGCCTCGCCTTTTGTTGACCTGATTGCCGGGCCTTTGCAGGAGGTGGCGAGCGGCTGGGCGGTAGGCTTGTTGGGCAGTGTGCCGCTGCTCAAAGACATCGTGGTGGGGGCGATTATTCCTGGTGTGGGCACGGTACTCAGCTTTTTGCCCACCCTGCTGGTATTGTACCTCGCCATGAGCTTTCTGGAAGATTCGGGGTACATGGCCCGTGCCGCTTTTTTGGCTGACCGCCTGATGCGCGGCCTGGGCCTAGATGGACGCGCCTTTATCCCGCTGATCCTGGGCTTTGGCTGCAATGTGCCTGCCGTGTACGCCACCCGCACCCTAGAACGGCGCTCTGACCGGGTGCTGGTCAGCATGATTTTGCCCTTTATGAGTTGCTCGGCCCGCTTGCCAGTGTACGTTATCTTTTCGGCGGCGCTCTTTCCACACGCGGGCGCGTGGGTGGTGTGGAGCATGTATATGCTGGGCATGGTGGTGGCGTTTGTATTTGCCTGGGCGCTGCGCCGTACCAGTTTGCCGCCGGAAGGCAGTGGCGTGCTGCTCGAGCTGCCGCCTTACCGCTTTCCCGCCTGGGCGGTGATGTGGAAACACGCCTTCAGGCGCACGGCCAGCTTTGCCAAACGCGCCCGTACTACGGTGCTGGCCACGGTGGCGGTGGTGTGGGTATTGCTGGCCATTCCTATGTCCAGTGGGTATACCTTTAACCAAGTGCCGCCCGCCCAGAGCCTCTTTGGACGGGTCAGCGAAGCCATAAGCCCTGTCTTTGCACCGCTGGGCTTTGGCGATTGGCAGGCCACTGGTGCGCTGATTCCTGGCTTTGTAGCCAAAGAAGTGGTGGTGGGTACCCTGGGCCAGATTTATCTGCAAGAACAAGCCGCCCAGGTGACCTCGCTGGGCCTAATACAGGGCGTGCAGCAGGCGGCCAGCGCGACTTGGGAAGCGGTCAAAACTTCGGTTGCCGCGCTGCCCACGGTGGTGGCTTTGCCCAGCCTGAGCGCCGACACCACCGCCGTGCAAAAGTCCCCGCTGGCAACGGCGCTGAGTCAGGCGTTTACCCCCGCATCAGCCTTGTCTTACCTGGTGTTTGTGCTGCTCTATACGCCCTGCGTGGCCACCATCGGCGCTATTCAGGCCGAGCACGGTCGCCGCGTTGCCTGGGTCACGGTTGCCTATGAGCTGGGTATCGCCTGGGTCGCGGCCTTTATGGTGTACCAGGTAGCGCGGTTGCTCCTTCCCTAACACAAACTTTGCGGCCCTGTTGTGATACGGACTGCGCTAAATTCCACCACAGTCGGAAAAGCGCCGCCTGCGGCTCCATACCGCACAGTCCGTATGCTGTTCCCACTCGCATCCGCTCGGATTGATTCGGAAGTACGCCAAATCAATCGGAATCCGTATGATACGGACTGTGCTGAAACGAAGCGGAATACAGATAATCTCGTCATCCCCCCCCTCAGGAGCCTTTGTTATGTCCCTTCCTCTCAAAACCATCCTCTACTCGCTCAGCGGTACGCCGCGCACCCTTGACGAACTGGCCCGTGAGCTTGCTAGCTCTCCCCAGGCGCTTGAGGGCATGTTGCAAACCCTCTATGCGGGCGGCTATGTGCAGCAGGCCGAGCAGGGACAGGGCGCGTGCGCGTGCAACGGCTGTAGTCTCAAGAGCATGTGCCGCAATTTTGGCGAAGAGACGCCGCCTTTTCACCTGCTGCGGCTGACCACTAAAGGCGAGCGATACCTGAGCGCCAGATAGCAGGTAGCAGCTAGCAGTTAGCAGCGAAAAAGAGGCGGTCGTCCGGCTTCGCCCCCCGCCCGCCCTGTATAGTCCAAGCTACCTTGTCCCCACTTCCCGCCTCCCGTCCGCGCATTTTGGTTGAACATCCTGATTTTTATATTGTGGACAAGCCCCCGCTGTGGCTGACTCACCCTGTGCGCTCGCGCTTTGAGGTGCCCGACGTGCTGACTTTTTTGCAGCGCCACACGGCAGATAATGAGGTCGCACCCCCGCACCGCCTTGACCGCGAGACGAGCGGAGCGCAGGTATTTTCACGCGATAAAGACTCGGCGCGGCGGTTTTTTATCTTGTTCAAGGAACATCTGGTGACCAAAACGTACCTGGCGCTGGTTCATGGCGTGCCCAGCTGGGAGACCTACACGCTAGACGCGCCGCTGGGTGAAATGGGCCTGAGCGCAGGCAACCGCGTGCTGGTCAGGCAAGGTGTGGTACCCGGCGGCAAGCCCGCCTTTACCGAGTTTAGGGTGCTGGGTCGCCGCCAGGACGCTACAGGACAGCCCTTTGCGCTGATAGAGGCCCGCCCGCGCACTGGTCGCCTGCACCAAATCCGCGCTCACCTGTCCCACCTGGGTTTGCCCATGGTGGGCGACAAACTGTACGGGCGCAACCCGCAGGCCTTTTTAGATTTTCTGGAATACGGCCCCACTCCCGAACTCACCGCCCGCATGCTGCTGCCGCGCCAAGCGCTGCACGCGGCAAGCCTAGCCTTTCCCTGGGCAGGCGGACAGGTGCGGGCCGAAGTGCCGCTGGCAAGCGACTTGCAGGCATTTTGGGACGGGCTTACAGAAGGGTAATACAGAAGGAGTCATAAGCATTCCGGAAAATTAGTTATAAGTATATCTTCTTAGTTTGCTATAGGCTGGGCAAC
>JAGLBF010000129.1 GCA_018260375.1 Deinococcus sp. | reverse complement strand
AGCCGCAGGCGGCGCTTTTCCGACTGTGGTGGAATGGAGCGCAGTCCGTATTACATGCCAAACCGGGCAAAAATATGGTCAACCTCGCGCAAGTACCACTGTAAGTCAAAAGCTCGGTCTAGATCGCTATCTGAAAGGGGGTTTTCGGAGTCTTTGGTCAGCAGTGAGCGCAGACCCTCCCCTGTTTCCCAGCTTTGCAAGGCGTTGCGCTGCACGACGGCGTAGGCGGCTTCGCGGCTCATACCTTTTTCGTCAATAAGCAGGTGCAACACGCGCTGGCTAAAGACCAGGCCACCTAGATCGTTGAGGTTTTGCAACATGCGCTCAGGAAACACCACCAAGTCGCGCAGCACCCCCGTCAGGCGGCGGGTAGCGTAGCTGGCAAGGCCCGTGGCGTCGGGGAAAATAACCCGCTCGGCGCTGGAATGTGAGATGTCACGTTCGTGCCACAGCGCGACATTTTCCAGCGCCGTCACCAGGTAGCCGCGCAGCAACCGGCTCATGCCTGTCACATTTTCGGTGAGGATGGGGTTTTTCTTGTGCGGCATGCTGGAGCTGCCTTTTTGTCCCTTGCCAAAGGGTTCCATCGCCTCGCGCACCTCACTGCGCTGCAAGTGACGTACCTCTACCGCAATTTTTTCGAGGGTGGTGCCCAAAATGGCGATGGCGCTCATCACTTCAGCGTGACGGTCACGGGCGAGGGTCTGGTTGGTGACGGCGGCTACTTGCCAGCCCCAAGCGCTCGCTACCTGCTCTTCTACTTGCGGGCTGACGTGGGCAAAGGTGCCAACTGAACCTGAAAGCATCACCACTTGTAGGCGCTTTCTGGCAGCGTACAGGCGCTCTAGGTCGCGCTCTAGGGCACTCATCCAGTTGAGAAACTTGAGGCCAAAGGTCATGGGCTCGGCGTGAATACCATGCGTGCGCCCGATGGTGGGGGTGTACTTGTAATGCGCGGCCTGGGTGCGGCACACATCCCGCAGGGCCTCAGTGTCGCTGATCAGAATGCCCAGCGCCTCGTCAAGCAGCAGGTTTTGGGCGGTGTCAACCACGTCGGTGCTGGTGAGGCCGTGGTGCATAAAGCGGGCGCTGTCGCCGTAGCGCTCAGTGAGGGCGGTGGTAAAGGCCACAATGTCGTGGCGGGTGACGGCCTCAATCTCGGCGACCCGCAGTGCAAAGGCTTCATCAAGTGGGTCAGCTGCCGTAAGCCGGCTCAGGGTAGTGTACGCGTCAGCAGGTACTTCGCCCAGCTTGCCCTGGACCTGCATGGCGGCGAGTTCTACCTTAAGCCAGGCACGGTAACGGTTGGCCTCAGACCAGAGGGTTTTCATTTCGGGGGTCAGGTAACGGTCAATCACGCTACGCAGGCTAGCACCAGTAAAGGTAGGGGGTGAAGGGTAACTGACGCACAGTATGTACCAAGACCTGAATGGTCAAAGTACCCATCTTGCTACAGACTGCGCTTCTATACTGCACTGCGCTTTTATAGTACAAAAGCCGTACCGCTTTCTGGTTCTGCTGGTCAGCTTTAAGCAGAATCTGCCTTGTATTTCTTAGCTTAGCCGTTATTATTATTATTGTTGTTATTGTTATTATTATTGTTGTTGTTCCTGCGCCTTCCTCTCGCTGAACCCCTCCCTAATCCATTCAAGAGGCTCCCCAGTATTCCGCCAGCGGGGGCCGGGGGCAAGTACAGCCCCGCTGTGCCTAGTTTTTGAATGACCCCTGAGGCCTGGTAAGCCTGCGAGTCAATGCTGGCTATTTTTTTGCCGTCTGTCCAGGCGCTCAGGTCGCTGCGCCCGCGCGCTACAGGGTAGCTGCTGTGCAGTCGCCCGCCCAAGTACAAGAACATACCTGCCTGGTTGTACACGGCGTAGGCACTGCCAGGTCGCTGGGTGGTGAGCCAGTTGACCATCACGTTTTCTATTTGGGTGCGCTGGGCCGTGTCAATAACAGGGATAGCGTCTAAAAAGCGCTCTACCGTAAAGGCAACGCGGCGCAGGTATAGCGGCTGAGCGGAGCTGGTCATACATCCTCCTGTAAGACATGATGTGGCGAGCCATGTTCTGTGAAGTAATAAAACTCTATGTTCTGAAAGGGCAAGTTGATGGCCTGAATATGATAAAAGGCATTATTTTTTTGTTGCTGGTAGTGGTAATCACGCAGAGCGCTGGTCGTGATAAAAAGATTATTAAGTACGCCGTGCTGGTATAAATGAGCGTGAGCCTTAATGATTGACCTCAGGTCAGCATACACGTACTCAGGATTGTGGGCGCTAGGCGTTAAATGTTCTAGCCACAGTTGATAGGTAAAGAGGTGCTCTTGCTTAGTACGGGCTTCTTCGCCGTAGACTACGGGGCTGTCGCGCAGCAGTTGCACGTACAGCGTGTTGCGGTGGGCCTCACCGCCTTGCAGCAGGTCGCGGTGAACATGCACACCTAGGGGGTCAATATCAGCCACGCTTATCAGTACCCGCTCACGCTTGAGAATCTGTGATGACAGCGCCATCAACTCGCCGTCATGCTCCAGCACAAAAGCGTCATCGCGGTAAAGCTGTTGCAGCGCCGGGTCACTAGCAATAATCTTCAGCAGTTCATTTTTTTCGTCTGCCAGGTCGTTGGGCAATACCAAGCGCGGCGCGGGGGGTTCTATCTTCACCAGGCCCTGTGCCACCAGTGCGGGGTGCATCTGCTGGGCGTAGTCGCTGGCGTACTGGCGCTGCTCGGCAGGCGAGTCAGCGGGGTAAGTGAGCGGCTGGTCAGCGTACATCTGCCGCTGCAGGTCGCAGGTGTACGATTTGGGATTGTGGCGCTGAAACTTGACCACCGCGCAGCCCGTATGGCAAACCGATAGGTGCGAACAGTCCTGACAGCTGCCCTCAAAGCCAAACTGCTGGTGCATGTGGCTGATTTTGTGAGCACCCGTTTGCAAAATTTGCTCAATACTGTCGGTAAAAATGTTGCCGTAGTGAAACTCGGCAATGCCCTGCCCCCGCACACAGGAATACACATTGCCGTCACTTTGCAGCAGATAAAACTTTTCGCCGCAGTTAAAGGCGTTGGTGCAGTAAGACGGCGAAAATTCATCAAACCAGTTGCGGCGCAGGCCCTCTTCCAGCTCGGTGCCCACAAACCGCTCGTGCAGGGCGTGATAAAGCGCCAATTGCCCGTCAGCATAAACGGGGGCCAGCGGCATTTTGTTGGGGTCGCTGGTGTTAAGCTCAGATTCAAAGGCGAACATCAGGTTCATGTTGTTCATGTCAAAGCCCAGCTCGCGGTGAATGTACCAAATGTCATTGACAATGGCGTCAATGTCTTGCAGATGCACCGCTGATAGCGTGGCTGAGATTTTACTGGAATGTGGGTATCGCCCCAGCAGACGCAGGTTGTCTTCGGTGCGGCCCAGCCAGCCTTTTCCGTCGCGGCGCAGACGGTGCTGGTCGTGCAAAGCCAGCGGCAGGTCAATACTGGCGCTTACCGAGACCTTGTGGCGGTTAAAAAGCTCTAGCAGCGGCTCAAAGCGGAACAGATTGGTTTTTATGTGTGGCGTGGACTTGCGGTAGCCCAGCGCGTTTAGCTCGTCATAGTGCTGCAAATAATGCCCGCGAATGATGCCAAAAAGTTCGTCCAACACAGGCACGGGGAGCGTGGTCACTTCGCCGCCATGCAGCGATACGTTAAAGGGCAACACGCCCGCTTCTTCAAACTTGTTAAGGGCAAAGCGCAGGGTGCTAACCGCCCGCTTAATATCCAGTTTGAGGTCAGCGGTACTGGTCTGCTGGCCCAGGTAGCAGTAGCTACAGTCTAAGTTGCAGTACACAGTAGGCACATACAGCAGGTGAATGTGGCGGCGCCCCTGTGCCTGCTGCTCCTGAGGCAGCACGGGCGGCAGCGTCTCTAGCTGTATCAGTTGGGGCTGAGAAGCAGGGTGTACGCCGCGCTCTCCGGATATAGGTTGACTTGTCAGCGGGTTGATGGTCATCAGGTGATCCTGGCCTCTGGTGCGTGAAGTTGTATGGCGTCAAGTATTTTGCCACTCACCTTTTCAAATTTGCTCTGGCGGTTGGCCTCTATTTTAAAGGCCTTACGGGCATTGGTAGGAAAAAGTTCACGGTTTAGGACAAACTGATGGGTGCTGCGCCCGTTGGTATAGGTGAGGGTCATTATGCCTGTAGATCTGTTGATATTCACCTCAGTAATGTTCTGATAATAAATAATAGTACTGCCACAAATAATATACCTGTTATAAACTTCTATTGTATTACCCGCAAGAATAGTATTTAGACGAGGAAATAAGGCAACTGCAACCACAACTATCAAGAATATACTGCTAGTACCGACATGCCCGGATAGTATAAGTCCCAAAACGGTAACTACAAAGATACCACACACCAAGATAAACAAAACATAACTCCAGTGCAGTGGAATGTGTTCTTTGTGGTTATACTTATAAGTGGCGACGGCGGACATGCTTTATTGTACAGGAGTTCTGTCAGTTTGATATCATGTGTGGGCGGGCTTATGTTGTGGCGGCTGGTCTGGCCTCTATCATCTACTTGTAGGGGCTACGAGTGCTAGCCTATAGCTTATGCGTGTTGCCGTTGCCGATATAGGCACTAATTCTTGTCACCTGCTGATTGCTGAACGATTAGGCAGCAGCTACCGCGTACTAGACGGCCTCAAGGAACGTACCCGCCTGGGCGAATGCCTAGAAGGCGGCCTGATGACGGCTGAGGGCGAGCGCCGCCTTACTGAAGCGCTGCTCAAGTTTCAGGCGCTGGCACAGAGCGCAGGGGTTTCTGAGGTGCGGGCTTATGCCACAAGCGCCATGCGCGAGGCGGGCAATGGCCCAGAAATTGCCGAGCGGGTGCGCGCTGCTACGGGCATCTATCCCATTATCATCAGCGGCGAGCGTGAGGGACAACTCACCTACATTGGGGCCGCGCACAGCGTAGAATTTGGCCCTGACAACCTGCTGCTTGACCTGGGCGGCGGCAGCCTAGAGCTCGCACGCGGCGACGCGCAGCAGGCCAGTGCAGTGATCAGTTTGCCTATCGGCAGCGTGCGTATGCACCTGAGCCACTTACAAAAAGAGCCGCCTGGGGCGCGGGCGGTGCGCGAGCTTCAGCAGGTGGTCACCGAGGCGCTGTTGCCGCAGCAAGCCCTTTTTACCGCCGCGCCACACACGCAGGTGTTCGGCTCTAGCGGCACCTTTGAGGCGGTGGGGGTTGCCATCGCGCAGCGCCAGGGTCTGGGCCACTTTCATGAGGGCAATATCGGCGGCTTTACCTTTGAACTTACGGCGCTGAGCAGCTTGGTTGCAGAGTTGCAAAAGATGAACGTGGCGCAGCGTATCCGCGCCGGCATTGACCCGCGCCGGGCCGACATTATGGTGGCAGGCTCAGCGATTTTAGAAGCGGCGCTGTTGGCGCTGGGGGCCAGCAAAGCCACCGTGAGTACAGGTGCCCTGCGCGAAGGCATGCTGATAGAAGAACTGGAATTGCAAGACCGCTGGCGCGAGAGCCTGAGTGCGCGCCAGCGCAGCGCTATAGAGCTTGCTGAGCGCTTTCAGGTGAGCTTGCCGCACGCCCGGCAGGTCACTGCCCTCGCCCGCGATTTGCTTGAGCGGCTCAAGCGGCGCGGCGAGGTGTTTAGCGAAGAAGCGGGCAGCCTGCTGAGCGCCGCCGCCTTTTTGCACGAGGTGGGGCAAGCGGTGGCCCAGAGCAGCCACCACAAGCACAGCGCCTACCTTATACGCTACGGCGGCCTGCGCGGCTTTGATGCCCGCCAGACCGAGCTGATCGCCCAGGTTGCCCGCTACCACCGCAAGGGCTTGCCGCGCTCTACCCACCCCGAGTTTCAGGCGCTGACTCCCCAGGACCGTCACAGCGTGCAACAGCTTGCCGCTATCTTGCGCGTGGCTGATGGCCTAGACCGCAGCCACGCGGGGCAAACCGTATTGCAAGACCTACACCGCGAGGATAACACGTGGGTGCTGAGCATCAGCGGCGCTACCCAACTAGACCGCACAGGCGTCAACGAAAAATCTGACCTGTGGCAGAAAATATACGGCCCACTGCGCTTGGAAGAAGTGGGGGAAGTGAGCAGCTGGATGTAATACGGACTGCGCTAAATTCCACCACAGTCGGAAAAGCGCCGCCTGCGGCT
>JAGLBF010000010.1:15252-30211 GCA_018260375.1 Deinococcus sp. | reverse complement strand
ATCCGCCCTGATTGATTCGGAAGTACGCCAAATCAATCGGAATCCGTATCACAGCCCGGTGGCTGCGCACTCTGCTTGCCTATAGCCCCCCGATAGCCGACATCTAGACTCACTTCCAGTCTCTTTATCTTATCTTTAGACATCTAACAAATCTGAGCGTAGTACACTCAAGTCTATTGACTACCCCCAACTGTAGCCCTATCATGCTTGCAGTTCAAAACGTGTTTTCTGCCGACCAGCAGGAACAAAATTTCACCGTATAGCAACAAAAGGAGACAATATGCCAAAAGCAGTAGGAATTGATTTGGGTACCACCAACAGTGTGATCGCCGTGATGGAAGGGGGCCGCCCCGAAGTGATTGTCAACGCCGAGGGTGCGCGTACCACCCCCAGCGTGGTGGCCTACAAAGGCGAGGAGATCTTGGTGGGCCAGATTGCCCGCCGTCAGGCTGCACTCAACCCCGCCGCTACCCTCTTTGAGGTCAAGCGCTTTATCGGTCGCCGCTGGGACGAAGTCAAAGAAGAAGCCGCCCGCAGCCCCTTTACCGTCAAAGAAGGCCCAGGCGGTAGTGTACGCGTTAGTGTAAACGGTAAAGACCTGGCCCCTGAGCAAGTCAGCGCCGAGGTACTGCGCAAACTGGTTGCCGACGCGAGCGCCAAGCTGGGCAGCAAAATCACCGACGCGGTCATCACTGTGCCTGCTTACTTTGACAACAGCCAGCGCGAAGCCACCAAGCAAGCGGGCGAAATCGCAGGCTTAAACGTGCTGCGCGTCATCAACGAGCCTACTGCTGCGGCCCTGGCTTATGGCCTTGAGCGCAAAGGCAACGAAACCGTACTGGTCTTTGACTTGGGCGGCGGTACCTTTGACGTCACCATTTTGGAACTGGGTGACGGCGTATTTGAAGTGAAATCAACAGCAGGCGACACCCACCTGGGCGGCGCGGACTTTGACCACCGCATCGTGGACTGGCTGGCTGATGAGTTCAACAAAGAGCATCAATTTGACCTGCGAAAAGACAAGCAGGCGCTACAACGCCTGATTGAAGCTGCCGAAAAGGCCAAAATTGACCTCTCCAACGCCTCTGAAACCAGCGTCAGCTTGCCCTTTATCACCTTTGACCCCGAAACGCGCACGCCCATGCACCTAGAGCGTACCCTCACCCGTGCCAAATTTGAAGAACTGACTGCTGACCTCCTGAAGCGCGTACGTCACCCTGTAGAGCAGGCCCTGAGCGACGCCAAAATGAGCGCCAGTGACATCAACGAAGTGATTCTGGTGGGCGGCAGCACCCGCATTCCCGCCGTGAAGCGCATCGTCAAAGAGATCACCGGCAAAGAGCCAAACGAGTCGGTCAACCCTGACGAAGCTGTAGCGCTGGGTGCGGCTGTGCAAGCGGGCATCATTCAGGGTGACAGCAGCCTGGGCGACATCGTGCTGGTAGACGTAACGCCGCTGACACTGGGCGTGGAGGTGAAAGGCGGCATGATTGCGCCGATGATCACCCGCAATACCACCGTACCTGCCAAGAAAACCGAGATTTATACCACTGCCGAAAACAACCAGCCTGGTGTAGAAATCAACGTGCTGCAAGGTGAACGCCCCATGGCCGCCGACAACAAGAGCCTAGGCCGCTTCAAGCTCGAAGGCATTCCCCCTATGCGCGCTGGTCAGGCTCAGATTGAAGTGACCTTTGACATTGACGCCAACGGCATATTGCACGTCACTGCCAAGGAAAAGACCAGCGGCAAGGAAAGCAGCATTCGTATCGAAAACACCACCACGCTCGACAAAACCGACGTGGAGCGTATGGTTAAGGAAGCTGAGCAAAACGCCGCCGCCGACAAAGCCCGCAAGGAAAAGGTGGAAAAGCGCAATAACCTTGACTCGCTGCGTGTACAGGCCCAGCAGCAGCTTGACGAAGCCGAAAGCGCTGATCAGGGCAGCAAGGACAAACTGAAGGCGAGCATCGAAGCCGCCGAAGAAGCCATCCGCAGCGAAGACGACGGCAAAATCACGGACGCTCAGAAGAACCTGGAAGAAGAACTGCGCACCTTTATGGCCGCCAACCAGAATGCTGGGGCGGCACAGGGTGAAGCACAGCAAGGGCCCACAGTCAACACCAAAAAAGACGACGATGTGATCGACGCCGACTTTAAACCCGCTGAGTAACACCTATGACTGGGGAACCCCGCAACAGCCCTAAGTGGTGGGCTAGCGAACGGTTCCCCTTTTTTCATACACTGCTCTCTATACATCAACAAGTGATCCGTTGAACAACAGTTGATGTACACAACTAAGTTTGGTAAAGAGATACCTTGAATACCCAAACACAACACCAAACAGGAGACCCTACTATGTCTGATGACCATAAAACCCCCGGTACTACACGCGAAAACCTTAAATTTGTAGCTGATGCCAATGAAAAGGTAGACAGCAGTACAGTAGATAGTGACAGCAAAGTGATAGATGCTGAATGGAGCAGCGATATGGCAGCTCAAGATGAAGAGGCCGATTTGCAAGAGGATTTTGGCGGCATAGATGAAAATATGTTTGCCCAGGTTCAAGAGATGATGTCTAAAATGGAAAAGGCTGATGAGCTAGAAAAAGAAAATGCCGACCTTAAAGGCCGACTGGGCCGACTGGCGGCTGACTTTGAAAATTATCGCCGCCGCACCCAGGAAGACGTAGCGCAGGCTGAAGGCCAAGGCGTGAGCAAGGCCGCCGAAGCGATGATGCCCGTATTTGATGATGTACAGCGCGCCCTGAGCATCGGCAGTGAGGACGCGAGCAAGTTAATACCTGGCCTACAAGCTGTGCAGAACAAGGTGCTTACTATTTTCGCGGGGCTGGGTCTGGAGGCCACTGGTCATGCAGGTGAGACCTTTGATCCCCAGTGGCACGAGGCAATACAGGTGGTAGCGGGTGACAATGACGACCAGATTACCCAGGTCTACCAAACCGGCTTTCGCATGGGCGACAAGCTGGTGCGCCCTGCACGGGTTGTTGTCAGTAAAAAAGACTGAGTAAACGCAGATGCTCGCCAAGCCAAAGCCGCTCAGGAGGACATGACTATCAGCAGGTAAGCTTTACTGTTACCACTTACCTGCATCCTGATACGGATTCCGATTGATTTGGCGTACTTCCGAATCAATCCGAGCGGATGCGAGTGGGAACAGCATACGGACTGCGCGGTATGGAGCCGCAGGCGGCGCTTTTCCGACTGTGGTGGAATGGAGCGGCAGTCCGTATGAGTCGGAATCGGCATGATACGCCTATAGGGCTTTGTCAGTAAATGTAGCCCAGTGCAGAGCCAGGGTAGATTGCACTGGGCCATCTTTGCTCTGTTACGCCTTGGCCTAGCAGTGGCCCAGTACCTTAAGTGGCGCAGTATCTTAGTGGCCCAGCATCCAGGGGCGAGCAGCGGGGAACATCTTTTTACCGTCAGCGGTGTACAGCGCACCCGATTTGCTCAGCGGCTGGTGGCGCTGGCGCTCTTGATGCTCAGTGTCTAGGTTGCCACGGCGCGGTTCGTGGGCGGCGCGTTCGTTGCGCTCAAAGGCGCTGCGGCGTTCACTGCTGAGTTGTGCCGTGTGCGGGGCTGATACGATCACCCGGGGCGAATGCTGATCGCAGTGGGGACACTGGGTCTGCTCACCGCGCGCGGCGACAGGTACCAACTGGTCAAATAGTCCGTGTTGTGGGCAGCGGTATTCATAAAGTGGCATCGCATGTATCCTTTCAGGGCATACATTTCGCAACAGGAAAACGCAGTCGGTACCATTGGGGCTGCCTTACAATGAAGGGCTAGATTGCAATGAAAGACTGTCCTGTCATAAAGCGAAATGCGTATAGTTACTAAGTCAATACTGTCAACTTACTCTTTATCTGGTGCAAGCGGCAAATCAACATCACCCTTGATAAAGCGCTCTGGCCCCTGGGTATTGGGCATCAGGTCAAAATCAAAGATATCAGTGGGCAGCCATAGTGTTGCGCAGGCATTGGGTACATCAACTACCCCGCTGATATGGCCTTGTACGGGGGCGCAGCCCAACAGTGAGTAAGCCTGAGCGCCACTGTAACCAAATTTGGTCAGGTACTCTATAGCATTGAGCACTGCTTGACGGTAGGCTACGTTGACATCTAAAAAGTGTTGCTGACCTTTTTCATCTACCGAAATACCTTCAAAGATGAGGTAGTTATCATACTTGGGTACCAGAGGGCTGGGGCGGAAGATAGGGTTTTTGATGCCGTATTTTTCCATGCCGCCTTTGATAAGCTCGACCCGCAAATGGACCCAGCCTGCCATTTCTATAGCTCCGCAAAAGGTAATTTCGCCGTCGCCCTGGCTGAAGTGCAAGTCGCCTACTGACAGCCCCGCTCCCTTGACATACACAGGAAAATACACTTTTGAGCCGCGTGACAAATCCTTGATGTCACAGTTACCGCCGTGTTCGCGGGGCGGTACAGTGCGGGCGGCTTCGCCAGCGGCCTGGTCTTTTTCAGCTCCCTTGAGCCTGCCTAGGTGCGCGGTGTCGGCGTAGGGCAAGTTGACCAGGCCAGGCACACGGTCAGGGTCGGTGTCATACAGCTCGCGCTCGCGCTTGTTCCACTCGTTGAGCAGCTCGCGTGAAGGCAGCGTACCGATAAGGCCGGGGTGAATGAGGCCCGCAAACGACACGCCTGGAATGTGGCGCGAACTGGTAAAGAGACCCTTAAAGTCCCAGATAGATTTTTGTGCTTCTGGAAAGTGGTCGGTGAGAAAGCCACCGCCGTTGTTGCGCGAAAAAAAGCCGTTAAAGCCCCACTGGCTGTCTTCAAACGTGCCGATATCCAAAATATCCACTATCAGCAAATCGCCAGGCTCCGCGCCCTCAACCTCTACGGGGCCAGTGAGAAAATGCACCTGCGTCAGGTCAACGTCGCGCACGTCTTCGGCGCTGTCGTTATTGTGAATCTGCCCACCCGTCCAGTCATGGCACTCTAGGATAAAGTCGTCGCCTGGCTTGACTGTTGCCGCCATAGGAATGTCAGGATGCCAGCGGTTGTGGACATTCTCGTTTTCGTAAGGTGAACGATTGAGGTCGATACTCAGCAGGGTTTTCTTTGCCATGATAGTTTATCCTCTGTAAAGCACAGTGATTATGAAAAAACGGGGGGATAGACTCAGTAACACGCTGACTAAAGGGAGTAAAAGCTACAAAGATGATAGCAGATAGGGCGAATGTGCTAAACCAAAATTGCAAGAACGCTGAAATAAAATTTTCAGAAAAAATTGTAAGAACATAGTCACCTTAGCACAAATGCGGGAGAGCAAAATGGTACTCATATGAGAGCTACATAAGGCTCACTGGATAAACCGCTGATATACTGTCAGCCTTTACTGAACAGACTTGTATCGATCAGGCTAAGGCCGCAGACAGGCCTTCTAGAGCGGCATGAGGTTTTCTGTGCACCGCTGACATTCTTGGGAAGTAACGTACATGGCGGCGGCTTTTATACGGACTACGCTCCATTCCACCACAGTCGGAAAAGCGCCGCCTGCGGCTCCGCACAGTCCGTATGCTGTTCCCACTCGCATCCGCTTGGATTGATTCGGAAGTACGCCAAATCAATCGGAATCCGTATTATATAAGCCGTTTCTCCCGCGCCTTATGTTTGCGGTAGTCTAGCCACTTATGATGTGGCTCATTCTGGCAAAGTTTTTGAAATATCTTGGCTTTAGCGTATTGCTGGGGCGCATCGTATCGCGTTGGATATACGGCCCCGTCTGGAGCAAATTGCCGCTGAGCTGGCCTATAGCGGGCTCTGTGCTGTTGCTGCTGGGCGCAGGGCTGGAGGTCGGGGTTACGTTGCACAGCCTGGGCTTTACCTCGCCCGCTGATATTCTGGATTACCTCAGCACGGTGCGCCAGGGCAGGGCAGAGGTGGCTGCCGTGCTGGGGAGTGTACTGCTGCTGCTTGCCGAGCTGGGTGCCGTGTGGTGGCTGGGGCCGGTGGGGGTGCTTTTTGTGGCGGGGGGGCTGGCAGCGGGCGGACACGCTGCCGAGCAGGGCATGTTTTGGGCCACGTTGGACGGCCTGCACGCGCTGGCAGCCGCAACCTGGGTGGGCGGCCTGCTGGCTCTGGGCGTGCAGTATCCCACGGCGAGTGAAGCGCAAAACTTTAGCAAAGTGGCCCTGAGCAGCGTGGTGATACTGCTGTTGAGCGGCGTAGCGGCGGCGCTGCGGCACCTGCCCGCTGGCGCTTGGTGGCCTGCACTCACAGGCAGTAGCTGGGGCCTTATTCTACTCGGTAAGCTGGCGCTGATGTTGCTGGCCTTGCTATTGGCGCTGGTGGTCAGGTCACGCCTGGCAGCGACAACGTCTAGGGTGGTGCAGCGGGCCACACGCCGCAGCGCCGCTGCTACGCCGCAAGCACGCGGCTGGCTGGTCGCTGAAACTGCACTGCTGTTCTGTGTGCTGGGCTTGTCGGGGGCGCTGAGCAGTAGCCCACTGCCCGCTGCTAGCGAGGTGGTCGCGCAGACCATCACTGTTCAGACTACCCTCGGCAGCACCGCACTCACGGGCCAGCTTACCTTGCAAGGGCGCGGCGAAATACGTCTGGATCTGTTTCCTGCTGTGCCTCACCTGAGCGCCCGCTTGCTGATGACCGACCACCCTATGCCGCCCCAAGCGCTGCCCCTACGCTGTGACGCCGCCCACTGCCAGGGTCAGGCCCAGCTGTGGATGAGCGGCAACTGGGTCATAGAGCTAACGCAGGATGGAAAGAAGGTGAGGGTGCCGTTCCGGTACTAGGGGCATATCATACGGACGGCGCTCCATTCCAGCACAGCCAAGTCAGCACAGCCAGGAAAGCCGCCGACTGTGCTGACGTACCAGGAAACCCGTATCTTTTCCCACTCGCAGCCGCCCTCATTCAATCAGGTCGTTTCTGATGTAATCGGAATCTGTATCAGTCGCTGAATTGGTAGCTCCGAATTCACGTTAACAGCAACAGCAACGCCTCGCCTTGCACGGGCAGGGCGCTGGTAGGTTGTGTGACCGTACACACCTCGCATGCACGCAGGCGCACAAAGCCGCCATCGGCAAAGTCTAATATGACTTCGCCCTGCAAGCAAAGTACGCTCTGTGCGCGGGGCAGAGGCTGCGCTTGCCTGATCAGCAGCGCTGCGGCTTGCACCCCAGGCAACCCAAAGGCCCCATCAGGCATGGTTTGGGCCAGGCGCATCAGGCGCAGCACTTCGGGCGGATGGGGGGGAGGAGTGGGCATCTTTGAGCACTGGTAGAGAAAAAGTATCAGGGTTGCAGGGCGCGGGCTATGGATTGCAGTTTACCGCCTGTCAACTCCTACAGACTGCGCTGGAATAAAGCGCTGTCCGTACCAGACCCACCTTATCCCTTACGCGCCGCCTGATTCAGCTTTTTGCTGGCTTGCAGCGCCATGCCTTTGGCCTGCTTGACATCAAGGCCCAAAGTGGGGGCTACGGTTTCTACTTTTTCGCCGCGTTCGCGGGTAGCCGTGACCAGGGCGCGCTCAGTGTCGCTCAACACACCTACGAAAGACTTGAGCTCAGCCCAGCTGAGGGGGGCCGCCTTGGGCTGAGCGGCCACTTTAGCTGTAGCAGCCGCTTTAGGCCGAGCAGCAGCCTTTTTGGAACTGGTCTTTCCAGAAGCGACCTTTCTGGAGGCGGCCCTTTTGGGCGAAGCCTTTTGAGCAGCTTTGGGCCCCGCTCTGGTTTTGCCTTCCTTTTTCTTGGGTTCCTTGCCGCGCTCTTCCATAATGCTGCGCGCCAGGTCAGCGTCAAGCTCTTCGCTGTCTTCGCCTTTTCGCAGGGTAGCGTTTTTTTCGCCATCGGTGAGGTACGGCCCAAAGCGCCCGCTCTTGAGGGTGATAGTAGCGCGGTCAGGATACTCAAAACTCGCCAGGGGAGGGGCCGCTGCGCCGCGCCGTCCAAACTGTTTGGGCTGGCTAAAGATCGACTCGGCTTCATCCAGCGTAACGGTAAAGAGGCGGTCATGCTGGCCCTCAGGCAGGCTGCGCGAATCTTTGCCGCGCTTGAGGTACGGCCCAAATTTGCCGTTGGCAGCCCACACTTCTTCACCGCTGCTGATGCCTACCAGTCTGGGCAGGGTCAGCAGTTGCAGGGCCCGCTCCAGGCTTAGGGTCGTGAGGTCATCTTGTGGAAACAAGCTCGCCGTACGCTGGGGAGGGTTTTCTTCGCCCAGTTGCACATACGGCCCGTAGCGCCCCGCCCGCGCCAGCACCTTGAGGCCACTGTCAGGGTCTTCGCCTAGTGCGCGGTCACCGCTGGGGCGCGACAGCAGGTCTTCGGCGCGCTCCAGCGTCAGCTCGTCGGGGCTCAGGTCTTCAGGCAAGGTGGCGCGGGTTTCTCCGCGTGACAGATAGGGGCCAAATTTGCCTACTCGCATCTCTATACCACTGCCGGCCAGCCTCGGCACCTCAATGGTAGAGATGCTGCGCGGGTCAATGCTCTCCATCTGGCGCTCGATCAGGGGTTGCAAGCCTGTTTCACCCAGATAAAACTCGCGCAAATAGGGGGCCCGGCGCTGCCTGCCACCTGCGATGTCGTCCAGGTCTTCTTCCATGCGGGCGGTAAAGTCGTAATCTACCAGCTTGCCAAAGTGGTGCTCTAGCAGTGCAGAGGTAGCAAAGGCCGTCCAGGTGGGTACCAGTGCTTGGCCCTTTTTGGCGGCGTACCCACGGTCTTGGATGGTGCCGATGATGCTGGCGTAGGTGCTGGGACGGCCTATGCCTGCGGCTTCCAGCGCCTGCACCAAGCTGGCTTCGGTGTAGCGGGCGGGGGGCTGGGTTTCGTGGCCTACAGGCGTCACGTTGTCGGCGCGTACCTGCTGGCCTGTCACCAGGGGCGGCAAGATGGTCTCGCGGTCTTCCAGGGCCGCCTGAGGGTCGTCGCGGCCTTCAACATACGCCCGCAAGAATCCGGGGAAATCTATCGCCCGCCCAGAGGCCGACAGCAGCGCCGTGCGCCCGTCTTTGGCCTGACCCTGCAAGCGCACTTGCATGCGCCGTCCGCGTGCGTCTGCCATCTGTGAAGCCACCGTGCGCTTCCAGATAAGGTCATAAAGCCGCCACTCGTCGCCGCTCAGCTCAGCGCGCAGACTGTCAGGCGTGCGAAAGGTACTTCCGGCGGGGCGTATAGCCTCGTGCGCTTCCTGGGCATTTTTGGCTTTTTTGGTGTAGCTGCGTGGCTGCGCGGGCAGGTAATCGGGGCCATAAAGGGCCAGCACCTGCGAGCGCGCCGCACTGATCGCCTCGGCAGACAGCGTGGTGGAATCGGTACGCATGTAGGTGATATAGCCGCCCTCGTACAGCTTTTGTGCAGCCCGCATGGTGCGCTGAGCGCCGTAGCCCAGCTTGCGACTGCCTTCTTGCTGCAGGGTAGAGGTGATAAAGGGCGCGTAGGGCTTTTGGGTAAAGGGTTTTTCATCAGCGCTCAGCACCTCAAAAGGCTGACCCAGCAGTTGGGCGGCGAGGTCGCGGGCCTGGGCTTCGTTGAGCAGCAGCACTTTTTTGCTGTCCTCTTTACGGGTTTTATTGCCTTCTGTCGGCGCGGCTTCACTCTTGTCATCTTCGGCCTTGAGCTTGCCCGTCAGCGGGTCAAAGTCGCGGCCCTGGGCCAGTCGCACGCCGTCAACCTCAAGCAGCTTGGCCGGAAAGCGCTCACCTTCTGCGGCCTGGGCTTTGGCCGTATTGGGCGCTTGCGTTAGGCATTCGGTATCAATGTCCCACCACTGCGCCGCTACAAAGCGCATCCTCTCGCGCTCCCGCTCAACCAGCAGTCTGGTCGCCACGCTCTGCACCCGCCCTGCCGACAGCCTAGGAGCTACTTTGCGCCACAGTACGGGGCTGACCTCGTAGCCGTAAAGCCTGTCTAGGGCGCGTCTGGCTTCCTGGGCTTCTACCAGATTGGTGTCAATGTTGCGCGGGGCGGCGATGGCCGCTTGTATCGCTTCTTTGGTAATTTCGTGAAAGACCATGCGCTTTACAGGCACTTTGGGCTTGAGTTCTTGGTACAGATGCCAGGCGATGCTTTCGCCCTCGCGGTCATCGTCTGTCGCCAGGATAATCTCGTCGGCCTTTTGCGCCAGCTTGCGCAGGTGGGCAACGTGAGCGCGTTTGTCGGGGGTGACGATGTACAGCGGCTTAAAGTCGTCGTCGACATTCAGGCCTAGTCTGGCCCAGCTCTCTTTTTTGTAAGCTTCGGGTATCTCGGCGGCGCTGCGCGGCAGGTCGCGGATATGTCCAATACTAGACTCTACGGTATAGCCCTTGCCCAGATATTTGGCAATGGTCTTGGCTTTGGCGGGGCTTTCAACAATAACGAGGGTATTGGGGATAGAAGTATTTGGCATGAAAGTATCCAGAAGCTTACCGCACCGAGTTGGGGTGCGTATGTGAGGTGCGGCAGGAGAGGCGCGGCTGGCGGCTGGGCAGGGAGGCACGGTGTGGTAGGGAGCACAGTGTGGCAAGGGGCACGGTGTGACAGGGAGCACGGCGGAATGAGGCGGTGACGTGCTTAGCTTACATGCCAGAGCTTACAACTTTGTCAGCACGCTCGGGGCAACACCACCTGGCCCTGCAACTTTTGGGGCGCGGGCCAGTACAAAGCGGTGCACACTACCGTGCCGCCTCTCTAAGCACTTTTGGAGTGGGCAAATACTTGATGCTCTCGCGGTGACAGGCCGCTTTCACGCAGCATTTTACGGACTTCGCGGCAGCGGCAATGGGCGTAGCTACACAGCAGCCCTTCGGGGTTGTGTCGTAGCAGTTGCTGCGCGCCGTCGACCAACTCGCGCACACGGTAGGCCCGCAGGGTGGCACGCCCCACCGTAACCTGCTGCTCACTGACAAAGGGGGCGATGTGCTCAAAATCAGAAGAGCAGTTGGGGAACGCGGTCGGCACCACTTGTTCGCCCAGCGGCACGTAGCGCGTGAGCAGCGGCATACCCGCTAGGTACTCGCCGTAGTGAATAGAAGTATTGCTTGAATGGTCTACCCCCAGTAGCAGCGCGACTCCGTCGAGGTCATACAGTGCACCGATGGGTAAGTAGGGGCTTTGCAGGCTTTGCGACTCGGTAATAAAGCGGGCTTGCTCGCCAATCGCCACAAAGCTGAGTGCGGGGTGAAATGATCGGTGCATGTGCGGGTGGTCAACCATGTGCTGCGGCAAGCGCCCGATGTCGCGGCTCACGCGCAGGCGCGGGTGAAACTGGGTGTACACCGCCGAGGTGGGTGAGGGCAGCAGGGTAGAGTAGGTAAAAGCGGGCGCACTCAGGGTCGCCGTGACACGCAGCAACTCACTCAGCAAGGTAGTCGCGCCGCCCTCAAGTTGCCCAAACGAGCGCAGGCTAGCGTGCACAATGGTATGCTGCTGCCCGTCTAGCCCCAGTTCGGCAAAGGCTTGGGCGAGCATACTAGGCGTAACGGTGGTAGGCCGGCGCATCAGGTTGAGCATCAGTGGTTAGTCTATACCCAAAGTGGCGTGGTGGGAGGGTCAAAGGGCTCAGGGGTCAGGGCAACCGCAAAGTCCCTAAAATGTAAAGTGAAACTTTTCGTTTGAAAATCACGCTTCGCTATGCCGAGAGCATTTGACAGATAGATACAGCAAAAAGAGCCAGCCTACTTACTGGCTACTTATCAAATGTTAGGCAGCTTCCGACTTTGCGGTTGCCCTGGCTCAGGGGTCTAGAAGTCTGGGTGGCTGAGGCTGAGCAGGGGCGCTTGCTCAGCCTCGCCCTCATGCACCACTACGCCGCGCGCGTTGAGGGCCTGGCGAAACATGGGGATGTTGTGCAGCGCGTGACCTTTGGTCGTGTTGGCAAAAAAGACATACAACTCTTCAAGCTCGCCAGTGACAAAGGCTATTTTTTCGGCCCATTCGTCCATTTCGGCGCGGGTATAGCGGTAATCGTGGCGTTCGGCGGCGCTTTCGGCGGCCCACCAATTGCCGCTGTTGCGTCCGTGTAGGCGCAGGTAGCCCACCTCGGTCGTGACGTGTAGCGCGGGGTCAGGCAGGCCCGCTACAGGCGGATAATCAGGGCTGACCCATATCAGGCCCAGGTCGCTGAGGCTCGCACGCACTTCGGGCCTGTCCCAGCTCTCATGCCGAAACTCTAGGGCGAGTTCATGGCCTGCAAAGCGCTCTACCAAATGCGCCAGGTACTTGCGGTTTTGGGGTGATCGCCCAAAGCGGTACGGAAACTGAGCCAAGTACGGCCCCATAATTCCCGCCTCGCGCAGTGGCTGGGGGTGCTGTAGCTGCATGTCAAAGTCCTGATCTGTGGGAGCGCACTGATGGGTAAACACCTGATGCAGCTTGACCGCCAGACGCGTGCGCCCACCCGAACGCCGCGCCATACCTTCAAATGCCTTTAGACTGGGAATACCATAAAAGCTGCTGTTCAGCTCTACTGCGTCAAAGTGTTGCGAGTATACGGCTAAAAAATCTGTCTTTTTGGTGCCTGGGGGATACAAAAAACCTGGGCCATTGCCGACCCAGTCTTCATTGGTATAGCCTGCCGTGCCGATGTACACCTTCATGCCAAAGATGATAGCGTCCGGGCATCTGAGTGTCTGAGCTAGAGATGTGGAAACATATATCTACTGTCCTGGCTTAGGCAGCGCCCCCATTTAACACTCTGCGCTGCCTGTTTACGTTCTACTCCGTACTAGTTCAACGCGCACCCTCACTTAAACCGTGCTCAGTTAAACCGCGCTTAGTTAAACTTAGACAAATCCAGCGTAAAGCTGTACGCGCAGTTGCTATCGGCTTCGGTACGCAGCAGCAATTCTACTTTGTCGCTGGCATTCAGCCCCGCCTTCAGCGGCTCAAAGTAATAGGCGAGCGTGCCGGTGTGCTTGCCGCCTTCTTCAGTCCAGTCGGTGACGAAGCTCTTTCGAGTCGCTGCGAGCGGTTGTCCGTTGGGCACTTTCAAAACGACATCATAGGCGTCGCGTTGTACCAGGTCGCTGAGGCCCCGTACAACGATAGCGACGCGCAGTTGTCCGTCGGGAAGACGTCCATCAGTTTTGGCAAGTGCATCTTTGACCGTCAGGTTTTTAAAGTTGTTGCGGGCATCTTGGGCCTGATACAGCAGTTGGTTGGCCTGACCGCTGAGGGTGATGCTGGTGGGGCGGCTGGTTTGGCTAAAGTCGGTGGGCTTGCTCAGCCAGTCGCTCAGACATTGGTCGCCGCCGTCAAAGACTTTGACCGTGCCGTCAGGGGCCACAAACTTGCCGTCTTTGACATTGAGGTCAATGGTGAGGTAAGTGGGCGCCGCTGTCCGCCGTCCGTAGGCGCTGTCAATAACAGTTTTGGCGCTCTGTTCTTCAAGCTTAGGCACCCAGGCGTGCGCAGGCACTGAGAGCGCTAAGGGCAGCAAGGCGAGCAGGGTTTTGGTAATGGTGGTGGTTTTGATGGTGTTCTTCATAGTATGACCTCTTTGGGGAAGCGTTAACTGAGTTATAGGGGCGCGGCATGACGGGGAACTTATGAGGGTTCTACAGATTTTATAGAGGAAATAAGGTGTGAATAACAGCGTATAAGCGGACTTTTAGAGCTCAGATTATTGGCGGTTCAGATTGTTGGCGGTTCATTCTCTTAGCCCTTCAGACAAGCCCCTCTTTACCGGCTATACAGATACACCACGCGGCACGCTTGGCCTGCAGAGCGAAATTGTGCGCTGGCGGCGGCGTCTAGCGTGGCGTCGGTGTAAAATTTGCTGTTGGGGGACATGTGGTTGGGCTGAATACGAGTGGCTCTGACGCGGGTGACATTGTTAAAGTTGCTGATGTCAGCCTCACTGGTGATATAGGTGTGCAAATTGCCCTCGTTGACCAGTTGCGAGCTTACGCCCCTTATCAGTGCCGCGTCAGGCCAGAGTTGTTGGCCTTGCTCGTTGTAAATGTAGCTGGTCATATCGCGCTCAAAATTGCCCAGGCCGCGCACATCCACCACAACGTTGCACAGCAAGGCGCGGTTTTCGCTGCCCGCACCTGTACCGCCAGTCCCCGCCGCGCGGCCTGCTACACCTGTTGGGGCAGTGCCTTCTTCTGCTGTACCCGCACCGCTGCCAGATCCGGAGCCGTTGCCAGTGCCGCGAGCTACCGCGGGGCCAGTGCTGGCGTTTTCACTCGTACCTGAAGTACTGCTGCCGGCGTTGTTACCGGCGCTGGCCATAGGTGCGGGCGCTTCAGCAGTTGCTGCCCCCTGCCCTGTACCCTGGCCCGTACCCTGCGCTGTACGGCTGGCAGCGCTGCCGCCCTGCGCTGTTTCGGTGGCGGTACTGGTACTGGCACTGTTCGCGCCAGCAGCACTGCCACGCGGCGCGGCGGTGATATCTGGCTCACTGCTGGTCGTCGTTCCTGTGCGTGAGGCTGGGGGCGCTTCACTGCTTGCTTCACCGCTCTGGGCGGACGCTGAGGCGGCTTGTGGGCTGGCCGTGCGGGTGGATGCCTGAGGCGACTCGGTACGGGTCGCTTCAGCGCGGCTGGGGGCAGCGGCAGCAGCCTGCTCCTCGCGGCGTGGCAAGCTGGTTACGGGTTCACTTCTCAGCTGAGTGCTGGCGGTGGGGCGCTCTGTGGGCGTGGCGGGCACCTCTGACGCTGGTGTGGCAGCGGGGCGCTGAGTGACAGGCGCGGCGGATTCTGTCCCGGTTTGTGTTGAGGTAGGTTTGGGGGCTCTGGCCGTCACTGGCTCGGTGGATGTTGTGGGCTGTGCCGCTTCAGGTCGGGCAGACTCAGATCGGGCGGTTTCAGGTTGAGCAGACTCAGGTTGCGCAGCAGCAGGCTGTTCGGCGGGCGTTTCAGTGGGCCGGGCAGGCTCGGTAGTCCTGACCGATGGTACAGGCTCAGGTGCCATAGGTTCTGGTGTAGTCGCTTCTGGTGCAGCAGGTTGTGGCGCAGTCGCTTCTG
>JAGLBF010000010.1:0-15152 GCA_018260375.1 Deinococcus sp. | reverse complement strand
ATAGGTTCTGGTGTAGTCGCTTCTGGTGCAGCAGGTTGTGGCGCAGTCGCTTCTGGAGTCGTCGCTTCTGGGGCAGCCGCTTTGGTTACCGGAGTTTCGGGCGCGGCAGGTTGGGTTTTAGCCTGGGCGGGCGCGGCTTTGGGCTGTACCGCCGCTGGAGACTGTGTTGCTGGAGCTTGGGTCGCTGGAGCTTGGGCCGCTGGTGGCGCTGAGGCCGCAGCTTTGGGTGAAGCCTGATCAGGGCGGCTACTGGTTGGCGCTTTTGGTGCGGGCTGTGTGGCTACGGGTTGGGGTGGCGTTGTAGGCGGCGTTACTACCTTGGGCGGCGTAACGGGTTTTGTGGGTGTAGGTTGCGGTTTGGGCGGTGGTGGGGTTTGCGGTTTAGGCTGCACCTTGGGCGGTTGAGGCTGTTGTAAGGGCTTGACCTGCACCGCCTTGGGAATGACCACCTTGCTGGGGGCGGTAGGCGCCGGGGCCAGCGCCACGACCTCTAGTGGAATGCGGCGGGTATCTACTGGCGTGCGCGGCGTAGGTACTTGGCGCGGATGCAGCCACAACAGCCACAGCAGCAACAGCGCATGCAACAGCAGTGTCGCCGCCAAAGCGCGGGCGCGGTCGTCATTGCGTGGAGGTGTGAGGGAAATAGTCATTTGGGTGTCCTGGGGAGAAAGGAGAAGCTACAAAAAGCTTGGTATAAAGTAAGGACTGCAAGCAGAGAGGACGAGTGCTAACGTGCTAGTCAATATGTTGGTCAAAGTGGCCCGTGGCAGATAACAAAGCGATACGGCTGAGCGTTTAAGGTTTCAGCATGCTTTGAGCACTCAGACATGCAAAATGAAGATCACCCACGCGCCTGAACACTCACTTCTTCGTACCCAGTGCCAGGCGTTCGCCGCCTGCTTTTTTGATAATGTCCATGACCGCAACCACATTGCCGTAGTTTCCCGCCTCGTCGGCACGCAGGCCCACGACGCCGCCAGAGACTGCCAGCAGGGGCTTGAGCTGTGCGCCCAGTTTGGTGGTGGTGGTAGCTTTGCCATTTAAAAACAACTTGCCTGTTTTGTCTAGGCTCACAATAGGCAGTTCGGGGGTTTCTAGCACGGTCTGTGAGGCGCGAGGTAGGTCAAGTGGCAGGGCTTTTTGGCGCGCACTCAGGTTGCTGGTTAAAAAGAAGAAGATGAGCAGCAGCAGCACAATGTCCACCATCGGCGCAAAGTCAAAGTGCAAGTCGTCGCTCTGGTCGCGCAGCCGCCTGCGCATCAGCGGCTCTCCGCCCCGCGCTCAAAGCTGAATTCCAGCGGGGTCACTTCGGGTTTGGGTGCGGCGAGTTGGGGGCGTAGCCAGGTGGGCAGTTCTTCGCGCACCCGCTCGGCGCTCAGGGCAATCAGGTCGGCGCGGGCACGCAGCGCATTGCGGCCCACATAGGCCATAATCGCAACGATCAGGCCGCCAGCGGTGTTCATGAGCGCCTCACTGATGCCTGTGGCAAGCTGCGAAGGCGTCGGCGAAACGGTTTGGCTAAACACAATAAATGAGTTGACCATACCGATCACCGTACCCAGTAGTCCCAGCAGCGGCCCAATTTGGGCAATGGTTCCCAGGGTACTCAGGCCCGCGTACAGCTGGGCATCTTCTTGCAAAAGAGCGCCGTTCATAGCGGCCTGTGCCGACTCGGGGCCACGGTCAGCTCGCAATAACCCCGCCCGCATCACCCGCGCTGCAGGCACGTCTGCCCCCGCATAGTCAATCTCAGCGAGGGCTGCCGCTGGCCCTGACTCGGCGGTGGTGGCGCGGGTGCGCTCGATCAGGGCGCGGGCATCACGTCCCTGCCGCGAGAGGGCCTGCACCCGCAGCACAATAAGATAAATGGTATACATTGACAGCGCCGCTAGTACCCACAGTAGCGGCCCAGCGGCTTTTAGCAGCGACAGAATATTCACCCTACACTCTTAGCATGCCTACGGGTGGCAAGGGTGAACGAATAGTGATGACAGCGAGTATTGACCTCTGATACGCACAGCGATGCAATCAGGTCGCTTCTGATTAAATCAGCGCAGATGCGAGTGGGAAAAGATACGAGTTACCCGGTAGGTAAGCACAGGCGGTACTTGCCTGACTGTATTTGCCCTACTGTACTTGCCCAACTGTGCTCCACTTCAGCACAGCCCGAAGGCGCTGGCCTTCTTTCACCTCGTGTTTACCAGGGCTCAAGTCGGACTCCGTTAACCCCGCGTTGAGTGCCAGTTAATCTACACTAAGTTGCTCAAGTTTCGGGTAGTATGGAGTGGTAAATAGGAATCATTCCTAAACCCTGATTCCTTTTAAGGAGATACATGACCACACAACAACCCCCTTACCAGCTTGAAATCCGTAACCTGCACGCCAAAGTGGGCGAAACCGAAATCCTCAGGGGTATCAACCTCATCGTTCCGCGCGGCGAACTCCACGCCATCATGGGGCCAAACGGCAACGGCAAAAGCACCCTTGCCAAAGTGATTGTGGGCGACCCTGAGTACACCGTGACAGAGGGCGAAGTGCTGGTAGACGGCCAGAACATCCTGGAAATGGAACCCGACGAACGCGCCCGCCTTGGCGTGTTTCTGGCCTTTCAGTATCCTGTAGAGATTCCCGGCGTCACCATCGCCAACTTCCTGCGCCTCGCTATGCAAGCCCGCAAAGCGGAAGGCGAGGAGGTCAGCTTTACCGAGTTCTACGGCAAGCTCAAAAAGTCCCTGGACGTGCTGGAATGGGACGAAAGCATCGTAGAGCGCTACTTGAATGAAGGGTTTTCAGGCGGCGAAAAGAAACGCAATGAGATTTTGCAAATGCTGATGCTGGAACCCAACTACATCATCATGGACGAAACCGACTCGGGCCTAGACGTGGACGCGCTGAAGATTGTCGCTAAGGGCGTGAACTCCATGCGCGGCGAAAACTTGGGTGGCCTGATTATTACCCACTACCAGCGCCTCCTAGACTACATTGTTCCCGACAAGGTTCATGTCATTGTGAACGGGCGCGTGGTGGAGTCGGGCGGCCCAGAAATTGCCAAGAAGCTGGACAGCGAAGGCTACGACTGGGTCAAGGAGCTGGCGACGGCATAAGCTTGAGCGTGAAAGAGGCAAGATGACCGCTTATTCCCTCAAATACTTTAAATAAAAAGCTGGTCGGATTGTTAAGAAAGCGTCCGAGAATATGGAGATGATGACTGTGACGATTGACAATGGCGAATCAGTCGTCATCATGCCGAGCAGCAAAGCGGCGGGCCTGGATGAGTCGGAGCGACTTGCTCATAATCTTGCTCATCGTCGCCATATTCTCGCTTCTATTGAGGAATACCGTCAGGGCCACATTCTTCATAAGAGTCTTGAAGATTTGGACACGCGGCAACCATGAATCTCAGCTTTCTGCGCGGTTGACCCTGACGCGATTACCGTTATCGCCTGCCGCTCACACTACGAATTAAGGAGCAAACATGACCGTTAATCCCGAAGCAAGTCAAATCAATAATGAGTACGAGTACGGCTGGAGCAGCCCCGAACGCTACGCCATCAAAGCGCCTAAGGGCCTGAGCCGCGAAGTCGTGGAAATGATTTCCAAAACCAAGGACGAGCCGCAGTGGATGCTGGACTTCCGTCTCAAGGCGCTGGATATTTTCTATGCCAAGCCCATGCCTGAGTGGGGCGCAGACCTCAGTGGCCTGAACCTGGACGAGATTTACTACTACATCAAGCCTGAGGGCTTTAACGCCCGTAGCTGGGACGACGTACCTGAGGACGTAAAAAACACCTTCGAGCGGCTGGGTATCCCCGAAGCCGAGCGTGCGGCGCTGGCGGGCGTGGGCGCACAGTACGAATCAGAAATGGTGTACCATAACCTCAAGGAAGAATGGGAAAAGCTGGGCGTGGTCTTCCTGTCTATTGAGGACGGCCTGAAGGAATACCCCGACCTTTTCCGCGAGCACTTTGCCACCATCGTACCGCCAGAGGACAACAAGTTTGCGGCAATTAACTCGGCGGTGTGGTCGGGCGGCAGCTTCGTGTACATTCCTAAGGGCGTAAAGGTGGATATTCCGCTGCAAACCTACTTCCGCATCAACGCCGAGAGCAGCGGACAGTTTGAGCGCACTCTGATCATCGTGGACGAAGGCGCACAGGCCCACTACATTGAAGGCTGCACCGCGCCTGCCTACAGCAGCGACTCCTTTCACTCGGGCGTGATTGAAATTGTAGTAAAAGAAGGCGCACGCTTCCGCTACTCCACCATTCAGAACTGGAGCCACAATGTCTACAACCTCGTCACGCAGCGGGCCGCCGTGTACGGCAACGGCGTGATGGAATGGGTGGACGGCAACCTGGGCAGCAAAGTCACCATGAAGTACCCCGCCTGCTACCTGCTGGAAGAAGGCGCACGCGGCGAAGTCCTGAGCATCGCCATGGCCGGGCGCGGGCAGCACCAGGACGCAGGCGCGAAGATTGTCCACTTTGCCCCGCACACCAGCGGTACGATTGTCTCCAAGTCTATTAGTAAAGATTCGGGCCGCAGCTCTTACCGTGGTCTGGTCAAGATTTACGAAGGCGCGAAGGGCAGCAAAACCAACGTAGAATGTGACGCCCTGCTGCTAGATGATGAAGCCCGCACCGACACCTACCCTTACATTGAGATTGAAGAAAAAGATGCCCGCGTGGGCCACGAAGCCACCGTGAGCAAAATCAATGACGAGCAGATTCTGTATCTGCAAAGCCGGGGCCTGAGCGAAGACGCGGCGGCTGGCCTGATTGTGCGCGGTTTTATTGAGCCGATTGCCAAGGAACTGCCGCTGGAATACGCGGTGGAACTGAACAGGTTGATTGAGTTGGAAATGGAAGGCAGCGTCGGGTAAACGCCGTTACTTTTGGGTGACGACGTGGGGACTGGGAAAGGGTAGAAAGAGCCATGCTAGCTATAAAAGCCATTCTTAGATTTACAACTGCATTTTTTCTACTGCTGGGGCTAATGTTTTGGCTTTGGCTTACTTCTGCCAGTGTGAATGGCTGGCAAACATGGTTGTTTCGTGCGGGACATAAGATAGCCTATGTGCAAGATGAGGATGCGGGTTCACGCATAGTTGCCTTTGTGTTGCGTCCCCATGAAGATGTAACATACGCCGTTAAGTCCTGTATCCATTCATTTGACAAGATGCTTTTGCAAGATGGCACTTTTGTCCACTGCGTTGCTTACGGTTCTGTAAATGATGCTGAGCTTTCAAAGGCAAACCCCCAGCTTGTTTGCGAAACGGGCCGTGCCATTCAAATGCCTTATGGCACTGCTACAAACGCTGAGATTCTAATCAATCACGGTGAGAGATGTGGTGAGCAGCCAAACTATCTGCCTCAATATGTCCGTGACTATACCAACAAAACAAAGCAGATTTAGCCCAAGCTTAAGCCTCTGCGCTTTGGGGATGGGGCAGGAAAGGAGGGTGAAACGCAATGACCGCATCGAAGGAACTTCACGAGCGCATTGACCGTTTGCCTTCCGAATCTCTGGAAAGGATAGCGGCGGCAGTTGCCAAAGAGGAGCAGGTTCAGCGGCACTTGGAAGCGCTACGGGCTTTTCAAGCCGACTGGACACCAGAGGAGCAAGCCGCGTGGGATGAAGGCACCAAGCGCCGCCCGTTTCGCACGGTGCCCCTAGAGGAACAAGGCTGAATGCTGGCGCTGGATACCAACATCCTGATTGCCATGCAAAAGCGTGAGCCTGAAGCCGATAGCCGCTACGTCGCGGCACTGGCAGCGGGTGAAGTTCTGGCTGTTCCTTCCGTTGTTCGCTACGAAGCGCGACGCAGTTTGCTTGCCCCGCTCTACTCGCGCCGTCTACATGTGTTGGATAATTTGTTGACGTTTTTACCTTCTCTAGATTTTGACCAGCAAGCCGCCGATATTGCCGCCAGCATCTACCATCAACTCCGCAGTACAGGGCAGCTCATTGACGAGGCCGACATGATGATTGCCACAACCGCTGTGCGATACAACGCCACTTTAGTCACTCGTAATACCAGCCATTTTCAGCGCATTCAGGGCCTGGGTTTGCTGGATTGGCTTTAAGGAGAACCTATGACCAAATTCACCGAACAAATTACCCAAGCGGGCGGCCCGGAGTGGCTGACCACCAAGCGTCAGCAGGGGCTTGACCTGTTCACGTCGCTGGAAGTGCCCAGCGAGGGCGTGGAAGCCTGGAAATACACCCGCGTAGACGTGGATTTTGACCAGTTGCAACCCCACCCCAAGCGCGAGAGCATCAGCGACAAGGCCAAGCTGCCTACCAGCGTACAAAAGCGCCTGGAAAGTACCGACGCGGGCGCGTTCCTGGTGCTGGATGGGCCGGACGTGGTCTACCGCACCGAGTTGCCCGCCGAACTGCGCGAGAAGGGCGTGATTTTCACTGACCTGAAAACCGCCGTGGAGCAGCACCCAGGCAAGGTGCAGCAGTACCTCTACTCTGTAGTGCCCGCTGAAGTCCCCGACGATACCACCATCGCGGCCCCCGGCACCACGCCCAGCAAGTCGCCCGACCCCAGCGAAGGCAAGTTTTCGGCGCTGGCGGCGGCGCTGTGGACCAATGGTGCGTTTGTGTATGTGCCACGCGGCGTAGAAGTGGAATTGCCTCTGGGCTCCTTCCGCGTAATGAGCGAGGCGGGCACCTACACCGCCACCCGCACGCTGGTCGTGTGCGAGGAAAACGCGCAGGTGACCTTTATTGACGAGCAGGACAGCGAAGACCTGCCCGGCACCTACGCCATCGGCGCGGTGGAACTGGTGGTCAAGTCGGGCGCACGCCTGCGCTACGTGTCCATCCAGAACTGGGGCAAGGGCGTGACCCACATCCAGCGGCAGCGCGGCGACGTGGAGCGCGACGGCACGCTGAACAGCCTCGTGGTCACCATGGGCGGGACGCTGAGCCGCACCGAAATGCAGAGCTACCTGCGCGGCGAAGGCTCTGATTCCGAGATGCTGGCCCTGTATTTTGCCAGCGAAGACCAGCACTTTGACCACTACACCCTGCAACACCACGCGGCGGCGCACGCGCACAGCGACTTGCTGTACAAAGGCGTGAACAGTGACCAGAGTGTGGGCGTGTTCAGCGGCATGATTAAAGTTGACCTGAATGCCCAGAAAACCGACGCCTACCAGAAGCACCGCACCCTGATGCTCAGCAGCGAGGCCCGCAATTTCAGTGTGCCACAACTGGAAATCAATGCCAACGACGTGCGCTGCAGCCACGGCAGCACCACTGGCCCGGTTGACCAGGAGGCGCTGTTTTTCCTGCGCTCACGCGGCATCAGTAGGGAACAGGCCGAGAAGATGCTGGTGACGGCCTTTCTGGAAGATGTGCTGAGCCGTCTGCCCCTTCAGAGCGTAGTCAAGTACATTGAGGGGATTATTGCCCAGAAGGTCGGCGCGGCGTAAACAAGCGTTGAGCCTTGATCCAATAGCAAAAAAAGATCAAGGCGCTCAAGCGGGATGTATCTTTTATCCCTTAAATTCGGGTTAAAGCTCTTAGTCTACTCAAAAGTACACACATCTTGTCCGTTGTTCTGTTCTTTACTGGCTGCTAAGTGCCATCAGAGGTGCTGTTCTGAGCGGATTAACGTGGGTACGCGGCCTTTGTTGCCTTTATACAGGTTGTGGTTTTAACCGTAACGGGCGGTGAAAGAAGGCCAGCGGGCATAGGCAACAGCGGCGCAGGCAACAGTGGTTCAGAAAACAGTGCGGGCTTTGCGGTATGGCCGCGCAGTCCGCACCATCTGTACCATTGATTAGAACGTTATGTGCTTGCTCAAACCCTGCCATACCCATTTAGCCTTGGTGCGGGCTTACAGTGAGCGTATGACTGCTACTCCCTACTTGCGTGCCACTTGCCCCGAATTTTTGCAACTGTTTCCTGAACAAGCGCGGCTACAGCAGCTCGGCGGCGGCTTTACTTGGACTGAGGGGCCAGTCTATGTGCCCGGGCGCCAGGCAGTTATCTTTAGCGACGTACGGCAAAATAAAACCTGGCGCTACACCGACGCAGGCCAGCTTGCTGTAGAGCTAGATCCCAGCCACCACCAAAACGGGCACTGCCTAGATGCCCAGTACCGGTTGATCGCCTGCTCGCACGGGCAGCGCGCTTTACTGCGGCAAGAAGACAGCGGCGAGTGGACAACCCTTGTCAGTACCTTTGAGGGCCAGCGCCTAAATAGCCCCAATGACGTGTGCCTGGCCCCTGACGGCAGCCTGTGGTTTAGCGACCCCACCTACGGCCTAGACAATCCTCAGGAAGGCTACGGCGGCACCAAAGAATTACCCGGTAACTGGGTTTTTCGTCTGACTCCAGATGGTCACCTGAGTGCGCCGATCCGCGGGCGCAGTATGCCCAACGGCCTCGCCTTTACCTCGGCAGACACCCTGCTGCTGGCAGACACCGCCGAGGATGAAGGCAAGGTATACCGTTACCACATTACTGTTGATGGCACGGCGACTTGCCAGGGTGTACACTTCAGCCTTAGTCCTGGGCTTACCGACGGCCTGCGAATAGACCAGGCGGGACGCATCTGGAGCAGCGCGGGTGACGGTGTGCAGGTCTTTTCGGCAGATGGACAAACCGAGATCGGCCGCATCTTGCTTCCCGAAACCTGTGCCAACCTGTGCTTTGGAGGGCCAAACGGCACCACGCTGTATATGACGGCCACTTCAGCTTTGTGGTGCATAGAAACCAACGTGAGTGCGCTAAGCTGGGTATAGACGTTTGGCAAGAGGTCAAGTGGCAAAAGAGCAGCAAAGCCAAACGAATGTCCATAGCCCCCAAACGCTTTAGAGGGTATTGGACTATTTAATACGCCTTCCGTTTCATTCCAGCATAATCCCAAAGGTGACGCCTGGGCTTTCCTATCACGAAATGCGTACTGTTTCTTGCACCCGCTGGCCTTCTTTCACCGCGTGTTATACGGATTCCGATTGATTTGGCGTACTTCCGAATCAATCTGAGCGGATGCGAGTGGGAACAGCATACGGACTGCGCGGTATGGAGCCGCAGGCGGCGCTTTTCCGACTGTGGTGGAATTTAGCGCAGTCCGTATTACGGTTAAAGCCGCAACCTGTATAAATCTATATAACCTGTTTGTGATCATCTTTATAACAATCACCGACCTTGCTATCACCTTTTTCGCAACCTATTATAGGTCACTCGTGTATCTTGTAGGTATATGTCTGTGCCCGAACAACAGTACACCGATTCTTCGCAGATTCAGGGTAGTGCGCTGATACCAGGGCTTCCTGCGCCCGTGCAGCAAGCTGCTCAGAGCGCTGTGCGTATGGTGCAGCGCACCTTGCTCTGGCTGGTGCTGTGGGCCGTCATAGGCGTTGCCTCGGTGGTGCTGCTGATCTTGGCGCTCACGGGGCATGGTTACGCGGGGATAATGCTGGGCCTGCTCTTTTTTGGCATTATCGGCGGCCTGCTCTTTTATCTGCGTCAGCTTGCTGACCGGGCTTCTGGTCAGCGCGGCGCAGCGGTAGTGACTGTATCTGCGTCCAGCACCCCAGACCCCCACCAGCAGCGCTTGAAGCAGCTAGAGGTGCTTACCCAGGGTCAAGCTCTGCCCCTAGAGCTGCGCCGCAAGGTAGACCGCGCCATTGGCGCGACCCGTTTGGCCTTGCAAGCCACAGCCCCGGATCAGGGCGGCCTACTGACCCGTGAAGCGCATGACGCACGCATGGCCGCTGAGCAAGATCTTCCCGCAGCGCTCGAAGCCTATCAGCGCTTAGAGCAGTCGGGCGGGTCGTTTAGCTACGGCGAAGTGATGCTCAGCGAGCAGTTGCAGCTTATTGAGCGGCGCATGCAAGACATTGTGCAGCAGCAGCGCCATATGCAGGCCCGTGACTTTGCAGCAGCCGAGCGGTATTTGCAAGCTAAGTACGGGCAGGGCGGCGAACAGTAATCTCGGCTGAGGTACACTATCAGCTGTGAATCCTCAACCAATGCGCGTAATGGTTGCCACCAGCAACCCGGGTAAGCTCAAAGAATTTCAAGAAGCCCTCAGCAGCCTCAACTGGGAACTGCTGCCGCTCGGCGGGTTGCCCATGCCTGCAGAGACAGGCAGTACCTACGAAGAAAATGCCGCCCTTAAAGCCGCCACTATCGCTATGATGTCGGGTTTACCGGCGCTGGCGGACGATTCTGGGCTAGAGGTTGCGGGGCTTAAGGGCGAGCCTGGCATTTACAGCGCCCGCTATGGGAACAGAAGCAGCGACCAGGAGCGCAACCTGTACTTGCTAGAGCGCGCGCGCAACCTCACCAACCGCAGCGCCAAATTTGTCAGCGTGCTGGTGCTGGCCTACCCCGACGGTGAACTAGAGGAATACCGGGGTGAAGTGACCGGCAAGCTGCTCGAAGGCCCACGTGGACAAGGCGGCTTTGGTTACGATCCCCTGTTTGAACTGGCAGATGGACGCACTATGGCAGAGCTGTCCACCGAAGAAAAGCGCCAGGTGAGCCACCGTGGAGCTGCTTTTGCCAAGCTGTTGCAGGCCCACAAAGGGGGACGTCCTGTCTCCGCACCGCGTCACGATAGAGGGTAATACAGACTGTGCTCCATTTCAGCACAGTCAGCAAAGCCTAGATTGTCCTGAAATGAAACGCAGTCCGTATGAGCAGTGGGCAGCGATAAAATCTGTTCACCTTTTTTATCACTGCGTCACTGCTCCGCCGTCATCTGTTCCCGCTCTATTGTGTGCTTCTGGGGTCTAACACGTCGCGCAGACCGTCGCCCAGCAAGTTAAATCCCAGCACGGTCAGCAAGATGGCCAGGCCCGGAAAAATCATCGTCCAGGGAGCCGAGGTGTAGTATTGACGGCTATCGGCAAGCATGGTGCCCCATTCGGGGGTCGGCGGCTGTGCGCCCAGACCGATAAAGCCTAGTGCGGCGGCTTCAATGGTGGCGGTAGCAATGCTCAGGGCGCCTTGGACAATCAGCGGGCTGAGGATATTGGGCAGCACATGCCTAAAAATCATGCGGCCTTGTGAAGCGCCCAGCGCACCCGCTGCCTGTACAAACTCGCGTTCGCGCACCCCCAGCACGACGCTGCGGGCCAGACGCAGATAAATGGGAATTTGCACGATGCTCACGGCAATCATGGCGGTGGTCAGTCCTGGATTATTGGAAATGCTGACAATGCCAATGGCAAGCAAAATACCCGGAAAGGCCAGCATCACGTCGCTGAAATAGCCCAGTACGGTATCTAACCAGCCGCCAAAAAAGCCCCCCAGCAAGCCCAGCAAGCTGCCCGTCAGCAAAGCCAGCATGGTCGCCAGAATGCCAATTTGCAAGCTGATCCGTGCGCCGTGCAGCACGCGGGTGGCGATGTCACGCCCCAGGTTGTCGGTGCCAAAAGGGTGCTTGAAATACTCTATTTTGCCGCTTACGGGTTCAGTGTACTTTTCTTTGGCTTCCTGGTTCCAGTAGGCCGATATACTGGGCGGGGCTAAGCGGTAGCGGTAATCAATGTCACCGGCGGGGTTGTACGGCTTGATAACAGGGGCAAGCAGCGCCAGCAGCACGAACAGCGCCACAATACTGGCCCCCAGCTTGCCTGGCGTGCTTCTGCGAAAGCGCCGCCAGAAGATATTTTCTTGCTTCTTGGGTTTGGTGGTGATGGTGGCGGTCATGTGTATTCCTTTGGGGAGGGAAGGAGTATGTGATAGGCAGCAACTAGAGCGTAGATGCTAGCAACAGAGGTTGGCCACTGATAGAAAAAGTGCTGTGCGACCTATACCTGCCTCATGAATAATGAATGCGCGGGTCAAGGTACGCATAGCTCAGGTCTACAAGCAAGTTCACCACACTCACAATAAGCGCAGCAAAGACAATACCGCCCTGAATCACAGGGTAGTCGCGCATGCTGATGGCGTCATAAAGCCACAAACCCAGGCCAGGCCACGAAAAAATCGTTTCAGTCAGTACCGCGCCGCCCAGCAAGGCCCCCATTTGCAAGCCCACTACAGTCACCACAGGCAGCAGTGCATTGCGCAGGGCGTGCTTAAGGGTCACACTGCGCGCAGGTAAGCCTTTGGCACGGGCGGTGCGGACATAGTCTTGCCCCAGCGTTTCAAGCAGACTGCTGCGGGTGATGCGGGCGGTAATCGCCATAGGGATGGTGCCCAGAGCAATAGAAGGCAGTATCAGGTGCTTAAAAGCGTCCCAGGCGACATCAAGCCGACCGCGCAGCAGGCCATCAAGCAAGTACATGCCGGTTACCGGCTGAATGTTTAGGCCGGTGCTGAGGCGTGAACTGGGCGGCAACCAGCCCAGCACTACCGCAAAAAACCAGGACAGCAACAAGCCCAGCCAGAAGACAGGCATGCTGACCCCAACCAGGCTGATGGTGGTTGCCAGGTTATCCCACAGGCTGTTGCGCCGCAGCGCTGCCAGAATGCCCGCAGGCAGGCCGATGCTCAGTGCAAAAACCATGGCCCCTAGCGCCAACTCAATGGTGGCGGGAAAGCGCGTTTTGAGTTCGTCAGCAACGGGTATCTGGCTTTTTATGCCGCTGCCCATATCACCGTGCAGCAATTGATTGACATAGCGTGGATACTGCGCGTCAAAAGGACGGGAGAGGTCTTTGTAGTTGATAAACCAGGGTTTGTCAAAGCCCCACTGGGCATTGAGTTTGGCTGCCGCTTCGGGCGTAGCACGCTCGCCCAGCAGAGCGGTGGCGGGGTCGCCAGGAATAGAGCGTACAAAGGCAAAAACCACTACACTGACCCCCACAAGAACCAGCAGCGTGCGTAATAATCGGCGTATCACATAGGCAAACAAAGAGGCTTCTCCTTTGATGAGTGCAGGGTATATAGGCGCCGGGTGTACAGGCGCCGGGTGTACAGGCGCCGGGTGTACAGGCGAACAGCGGGTAAAGGCACTGTGGTTAAGAGTACAATACTTAAGGGTAAAGCAGATAAGAGTGGTTGATAAAAACGGTAAGTTCACTGACGAACATTGAGGATTGCCAGGCGCTGCCATAGTTATCTTATACAGATTCCGATTAAATCGCGTGTTTAGCACGATTTAATCGGAATCCGTAGTCTAAGGTGCCAGCAGCGTTTCTAGGACCCTGCAACTAGCGCCCTACAACCATATGCCTCAGGTTAACAATAAGGGCTGTAGCATCTTGTGCTCGCCCTTAAGAGCGCAGTTTACTTTTTGCCTACCAGAGAAATGGAATTAAAGGCTTCGCTGCCTAGAGGGCTAGGTACCCAGCCTTTGACATAGCTACGGGCAGCGGCGAGGGGCTGGCTATGCACTACAGGCAGGCGATAAGCAGCGTTGTAGGTAATTTCATGAATCTGGGCATAGATAGGGGCTTTGGCAGCCTTGGTGGTAGCGGCGCGGCCTTTTTCCAGCAGGGCGTTGAGCTGGGTGTTGGTGTAGTTGATGTCATTAGAGGCAGTAGGGCCGTAGTACGCGCCGTAAAAGTTGTCAGGGTCGCCGTAGTCGCCCGTCCAGCCGATCATGTACATGTCAAACCCAGGCTCTTTGTTGCGGTCTTCCAGATACTTGGCCCAGTCTTCGGTGCGCTGTCTGACCTTAATGCCAATGGCGCTCAGGTCGGCCGCAATCGCTTCAGCAATCGGTTTGGGGTTGGGGAAATAGGGGCGGGCAACAGGCATATACCACAGGTCAATGCTAAAGCCGTTGGGGTAGCCCGCTTCAGTAAGCAGCTTTTTGGCGGCAGCGGGGTCATATTTGTAGTCTGCCGGTACTTTTTTGGAGTTAGCCCAGGCAAAGGTGGGTGGCAAGAAGCTGGCGTCACTGACACCCAGACCGTTCCAGAAGACATCTACCATGACTTTTTTGTTAATCGTCATGCTGATGGCCTGACGCACCTTCAGGTTTTTGAGGTACTGGTTGTTGTTATTCAGGTTCAAAAAGCCCACGTTAAAGCTGGGTTTCATCACGGCGGTCAACCCGCTGTAGGCTTTGATCTCCTTGAGACTGTCGGGTGTCAGGTCAGAGGCAAAGTCAACGGTGCCTGCCTTGAGCTCGTTGAGGCGCTGGCTGGGGTCTTTGATGGCGCGGATAACCAGGGTATCTACCTTGGCCTTTTCGCCCCAATAGCCTTTGTTGGGGGCCAAGATCACGCGGTCACCCGTTTTCCAGCTTTGGAACACAAAGGGGCCAGTACCCACAGGCTTGCTGGCGGGGGTGCCGTACTTGGCGCCGTCTTTTTTGATAGCAGTCGGGCTGGCAATACCAAAGTATCCTGAACCCACCACGATGGGCAGCACGCTTGAAGACTGTGTGAGGTCAAAGCGAATGGTGTCGTTGTCCACCTTCACGATGTTTTTGATAATAGCGCCCTTGTCGCCCTTAAAGCCGCCCAGCAATTGCCCCACAATTTCATAGGTGTGGCCCTGGTCGCGGTAGCCGTACGGATTCTTGGGATCCCACCAGCGCTGCCAGTTAAAGATCACAGCGTCGGCATTGAGGGGTGTGCCGTCACTAAATTTAACACCCTTACGCAACTTGAAGGTCCAGGAGGTGTTGTTCGCACTGGGCTTCCAACTGGTTGCCAGTCCGGGTGCAGGTTCAGTGGTGCCGTCTTTGAAATCAATAAGACGGTCATAAATCTGGTGCTGCACCAGAATGCTGATGCCGTCCGTGATATTGCCAGGCTCCAGGCTCACGGGATCACCGTTGGCACCATAAACGAGGGTGGCAGCTTGAGCCATATGACCCGTTCCGAGAAGTAGTGCCGAGATCAGCGCAGCCTTAAGTGTATATTTATTCATGTTGCGCTGCATACTACATGATAATGGTAGCCAAATGCAAGTCTTTTTAGACAGATAAGATGAATGTAATATAAAGATGTGTAGCTGTTAGAGAAGCTAGAGGGCAAAAAAAGAGAGGGCTTTGAACTGCACTTTGTGGGTTATTCCTGTCCGGTAGAGTGGCCAGTAGAGTGCTTTTGGGCAAGCCTAAGGCCCTGTGACTCAAAGACCTGATAGGGACTGCGCTTCATTCCAACTGATACGGATTCTGCTAAATTCCAGTACAGTTAGCTCAGCGCAGTGAGACCAGCACAACCCATCACACTCAGAAAGGCGCCGCCTGCGCGTTCTTACCATGAAATGCGTAT
>JAGLBF010000128.1 GCA_018260375.1 Deinococcus sp. | reverse complement strand
CATCCGCCCTGATTGATTCGGAAGTACGCCAAATCAATCGAAATCTGTATCAGCCCTACCCGCTTTGAACGGGAGTAGGTATACATCATCCGCATTCCGCCTCATTCCACCACAGTCCAGAGGCGCTGCCTGCGCTTCCATAGCGCGACATACTTGTTCAGTGCACTGGCCATCTGTGCCCGCGTGCCATCTTGCAACGCGTGTTCAACACGGTTCAACCGGACTAGGTATTTCTGGCGTGTGTATGAGCTAAAGGTGTAGACGATGGGATTGACATTAATGCCCATTAGCTTAACAATGCGAGTATATACACATGCTTCCCATACAGTACGAGGGCAAAACGTCCTTGTTGATCAGCTCTGGGAGCAATAAGGAGAACTATGAAATTTACTGCAGCACAAGAGTTCATCGCCGAATTACTCGGAACCATGGTGCTGATTTTGTTGGGGTGCGGCGTCAACGCCATGGTCACCCTTTTTGGCTCTAATCCTGCTATTGCCGGCGAAATCGTCAAAGGCGGGTATACCAACATTGCACTGGGCTGGGGTTTTGCCGTACTGATGGGTATTTTTATAGCGGGCACCATCAGCGGGGCGCACCTGAACCCGGCTGTGACTTTGGCACTGGCAGGAACAGGGCGGTTTCCGGCGGCCAAGATTCCCCACTACCTGGGCGGGCAGTTTATCGGGGCCTTTTTGGGTGCGGCCATTGTGTTTTTGGTCTACCACGCCAAGTGGATAGGCGTTGACCCCGGCCTAGACCATACCGCTGGTGTCTTTGCCACCTTCCCAGCAGTGCCCGGCTTTATGCCCGGCTTTATTGACCAAGTGGTGGGTACCGCCCTACTGATGAGCCTGATCTTGGCAATTGGCGACAAGTGGAACAACCCCAACGGCAGCGCTTGGGGCGGCCTAGCGGTGGCTTTTGTGGTGATGGCGATTGGCATCAGCTTTGGGGGCATGCACGGCTACGCCATCAACCCCGCGCGCGACCTCGGCCCGCGCCTCTTTTCGCTGGTAGCAGGCTTCAAAAACACGGGTTTTGAAAACAGCGTGTGGCTTGTACCCATCATCGGGCCTATTGTGGGCGCACTGGTTGGCGCATTCATCTACGACTTTGCCATTGGTAAACCGCTGGCCCGCGCTGGTGAAGCGCACCGCGGCATTCAGGGTGTAGACCCTGAGTACAATGCCAAGAACTGAGTAGGGTTTTACAAGCGGCGCTTGCATCCTAATGAATCTGTACTTTTTTTGTGTACGTTTACAGGATTGCACTGTGTTTTGAACAAGGTTCAATCAGAACTTGCATTATTCCCAAAGAACTGAGTAGGAGTGCTAGGCCAGGGCCGCTTTTATAAAAACACCACGGTTGACTATCCCCTGTGCCCCGTACTCAGCATACAGCCAACAACCTACAATCCAAGTCCCCTTTATAAGGAGCATCACTCATGACAACCAAATATATCCTAGCCCTAGATCAGGGCACCACGTCCAGCCGCGCTATTGTGTTTGACTACGAAGGCAACATCAAAGGCATGGGCCAAAAGGAATTTAAGCAGCACTTTCCTAAGCCAGGCTGGGTAGAGCACGACGCCACCGAAATCTGGAGCACCCAGATCGGCGTAGCCACAGAGGCACTTGGACAAGCGGGCATTCGCGCCAGCGACATCGCCGCCATCGGCATCACCAACCAGCGCGAAAGCGTTGTCATCTGGAACCGCAAGACGGGTAAACCCATTTACCATGCCATTGTCTGGCAAGACCGCCGTACCGCTGGCTACTGCGACTCTATTCGCGCCCAGACCGAAAAGATTTTTCAGCAAAAAGCGGGCCTGATTGTAGACGCTTACTTTAGCGGCACCAAAGTCAAGTGGCTGCTGGACAATGTAGAAGGCGCACGCGAGCAAGCCGAGCGCGGTGAGCTGGCCTTTGGCACCATAGACAGTTGGCTGGTGTACAACCTGACAGGCGGCGAGCTGCACATCACCGACGCGACCAACGCTTGCCGCACCATGCTCTACAACATCCATACCGGTGAGTGGGACGACGAACTGCTTACAATCCTGGACGTGCCACGCGCTATTTTGCCCGAGGTGCACAACTCCAGCGAAGTGTACGGACAGACTGCCGAGGGCCTGTTGGGGGCGCGGGTGCCGATTGCCGGTATTGGCGGCGACCAACAAGCGGCGACCTTTGGGCAAGCCTGCCTGACCAAGGGTATGGCGAAAAATACCTACGGCACAGGCTGTTTCATGCTAATGAATACCGAAGACGAAGCCGTGCCCAGCCAGAACAAGTTGCTGACTACGGTGGCGTGGCAACTAGACGGCAAGCGTACGTACGCGCTGGAAGGCTCGGTGTTTATCGGCGGCGCGGTGGTGCAGTGGTTACGCGACGGGCTGAACATCATCCGCGACAGCAGCGAAGTAGAGTCTCTGGCAGCCAGCGTACCCGACAGCGGCGGTGTGATGCTGGTGCCGGCCTTTGTAGGCCTGGGTGCGCCCTACTGGGACAGTTACGCACGCGGCACGATGGTGGGCATCACACGCGGCACCACCAAAGCCCATATTGCCCGCGCCGCACTGGAAGCGGTGGCCTACCAATCAGCAGAACTACTTGAAGCCATGCAAAAGGACAGCGGAGCCAAGCTAAAAGAACTGCGCGTAGACGGCGGAGCGAGCAACAACGACCTGATGATGCAGTTTCAAGCTGACATCCTGGGTGTACCTGTTGTGCGGCCCAAAATCACCGAAACCACTGCGCTGGGTGCGGCCTATCTAGCAGGGCTGGCGGTGGGCTTTTGGAAATCCACCGACGACATTGCTCACCAGTGGCAGGTAGACAAACGCTTTGAGCCGCAGATGGACGAAGTGACCCGCACCAAGCTCATGAAGCGTTGGAAAAAGGCTGTAGAGCGTAGCAGAAGCTGGCAAGAAGAAGAGTAAAATAGCTTCTTAAACCTTTAAACGCGGTAACATCCGAATAGAAAGGAAAGCAGCGCTTTTGTGGCTGTACCGGAAGAAACTGTAGTGCAATAAAGCGGAATGCGTGTAACCCGCAACAACATTAGTGTGCAACTCAAAAGGACTATACCGGGGGCCAACGCCTCAGTTATAGTCCTTGTTGTGTACGCGCTGGTACGGATTTTAATTGTAAACCTTGTTAAAAATACAATATAATCCGAATGCAAAGACAGGCAGCGCTTTTTTGACGGTGCCAAGATGGAGCGCAGTCCGTATGCTGTTCCCACTCGCATTCGCCCTGATTGATTCGGAAGTACGCCAAATCAATCGGAATACGTATTACTTCACTACAATATTGATAATCCGCCCAGGTACATAGACTTCTTTGACCGTCTGCTTGCCTTCTAGGTATTTGGCAACGTCAGGGTTGGCACGGGCCACTTGCATGGCTTCTTCCTGGGTGGCGGCTTTGGAGATACTCACCTCACCGCGCACTTTGCCGCTCACCTGCACGCCAATCGTTACAGTATCGCGTACCGCAGCCTGCTCATCCACCATGGGCCAGGGCGCGGTGTGAATGCTGCCAGACATGCCGCGCTCGTGCCATAGTTCTTCGGCGATGTGCGGCACAATGGGAGCGAGCATCAGGTTAAAGATATGCAGCGCCTCTTCCCAGGCGAGGGTTTGGGCTACGTGCGAGCGCTTGGCCTTGACCAGCGTGTTACTCAACTCTTGCAGCGCTCCGATGATGGTGTTAAAACTCAGTTTTTCAAAGTCCTGGTTTACTTTTTGCAAGGTGCTGTGTACGGCGTAGCGCACATCGGCCTCGCTCATCTGCTGGGCGGGGCCAAAGGGTGCATCAAAATACAGTGCCCACACGCGCCCCAGCCACTTGCTCGGGCCGTTGATGCCCTGGGTATTCCAGGGGCCGCCCAGCTCCCAGGGAGCGATTTGCAGCAGGTAGGTACGCACCGTGTCGGCCCCGTACTCGCGCACCAGGTCGTCAGGGTCTACCACATTGCCACGCGACTTGCTCATCTTTTCGCCGTCTTCACCCAGCACCATCCCCTGGTTACGCAAGGTGGCAAAGGGTTCGTGCTGCGTGGTCAGACCCATGTCGCGCATCACTTTGGTCCAAAAGCGGCTGTACAGCAGGTGCAAAATAGCGTGCTCAATGCCGCCCGTATACAAATCAACAGGCAGCAGCCCGGCCTTTTCAGGGTCAAAAGGTGCTTTGTCGTAGTGAGGCGACAAGTAGCGGTACATGTACCAACTGCTGTCAACAAAGGTGTCCATCGTGTCGGTATCGCGCTCGGCCACGCCGCCGCACTGCGGGCAGGTCGTTATACGCCACTCGTCATTGAGCTTAAGTGGGCTCTGGCCCGCCGCATTAAACTCCACTGTTTCAGGCAGTTTGACAGGCAACTGATCTTCTGGAACAGGCACCGCGCCGCACTGTTCGCAGTGAATAAACGGTATGGGCGTGCCCCAGTAGCGCTGGCGGGCAAACAGCCAGTCGCGCAGGCGGTAGGTGGTTTTGGCCTCGGCGACGCCGCGCTGTTGCAACTGAGCGGTGATGGTAGCGATGCTGGCTTTACCACCCGCCATACCGTCAAATTCGCCCGAATTAACAATAAAGCCCTCGCCCGTGTACGGCTCACTGGGCACATCAGGCATGGGTTGAGCGTCCTTTGGCCGAATCACTTCGCGTACCGGCAGACCAAACTTTTGGGCAAAGGCAAAGTCGCGCTCGTCGTGCGCGGGCACGGCCATGATAGAGCCTGTGCCATAAGTCACCAGCACGTAGTCAGCCACCCAGATGGGAATAGGCTCCCCGCTGACAGGGTGCGTTGCGTAGCTGCCGGTAAAGACGCCCGTTTTTTCGCCTTCTTGCTGGCGCTCCACATCGGTTTTGCGGCCCGCAGCGCTCACATAGGCCTCTACCTCGGTGCGCTGATCAGCAGTGGTCAGCGCCTCTACTTTGGGGTGTTCGGGGGCCAGCACCATAAAGGTAGCGCCCAGCAAGGTATCGGGGCGAGTGGTAAACACTGTTTCAACACCCGCCGGGGTGTCAAAGGCCACTTCGGCACCTACGGACTTGCCTATCCAGTTGGTCTGCATCAGGCGCACTTTTTCAGGCATGTCGGTGTGGCTAAAGTCCAGCAGTTCGTCGGCGTAGTCGGTTATTTTTAAGTACCACTGGCTGAGGTTGCGCCGCTCTACAGGCGTGCCGCAGCGCTCACAAGCCCCGTGTACCACCTGTTCATTGGCCAGCACAGTCTGGTCCTTGGGGCACCAGTTGACCAAGCCGTCCTTTTTGTAGGCCAGCCCGCGCTTCCAAAATTCAATAAAAAACCATTGATTCCAGCGGTAATATTCGGGGTCGCTCGTCGCAAACTGTCGGCTCCAGTCAATCATGGTACCCATGCGCTCAAACTGCTCAATCATGTGGGCAATGTTTTGGTACGTCCAGGTAGCGGGGTTGATATTGTGCTTGATAGCGGCGTTTTCGGCCGGCAACCCAAACGCGTCAAAGGCCATAGGAAACAGCACGTTATAGCCGCGCATTCTCAACCAGCGGGCGCGGGCGTCGGGCGCTACGTTGGCGTACCAGTGACCGATATGCAGGTTGCCGCTGGGGTACGGAAACATGGTCAGCGCGTAGTATTTTTCGCCTGCGGCTTGTTCGTCAAAGGTATACAAACCGCTCTTGGCCCAGGCTTGCTGCCACTTTTCCTCTATGGCGTGGGGGTTATAGCGCTCGCTGCGTGGTTCCTCGATGGTTAAGGGCGTGCTGTGTGGTTCGTGGGTCATAAACAACTCCTTCAGGGATTACGGGGTGCGGACGATAAGAGGTAGAAGCATAAAATGTACAAACAAAATAAATAGCTATCAAGAAGCGGTGTAACTGCTTTACGCTGCCAACACCCTACGTCCGGCAACCCACAACCCTACAAAAATAGCCCCGACCTACACGCAGTCGGGACAAGAAGCTCGGCACAGTTGGCACGGGCGACTATCCCAGGAGCGGTAGTGCAGAGGCAATCACGGGTTATAGCTTAGCATCTTGGACGCGCAGTGCATGCTACGTCCACTTGAGCGCTTGAGTGCAGCAGCCTTTCAACACTCAAGCGCCTGGCCTTATACGGATTCCGATTGATTTGGCGTACTTCCGAATCAATCAGGGCGGATGCGAGTGGGAACAGCATACGGACTGTGCGGTATGGAGCCGCAGGCGGCGCTTTTC